>JAUNIC010000274.1 GCA_030523615.1 Bacteroidales bacterium | reverse complement strand
TTCTCCTGAAGGAAAGGATGGGTGATGTTCTCCTTCTTTCGAGCCTGCCACGCCGTGAGGAATGTCTTGCGACCGCCGTCCGTCAGTACCACTCCCTTCTCCCCTTGATAGAGGAAATCGGAGGCAGAGATCTGCTTGCGGTTGATGAGCGAGAGTACAAAGCGGTCGCCAAGGTAGGCTCGCAACTCTTCCACCATATCCAATGCCAACGAAGCACGCCCCGGACGTAGCGTGTGCAAGAACCCGACATACGGATCTAAGCCTACGGTCTCGAGGGCCGCAGTGATGTCGTTGGTCAGCAGCGTATAGGCCAACGAGAGCATGGCGTTGACAGCGTCCTTCGGCGGGCGACGGTTGCGCCCGTTGAAGGGGAAGTCTGCCTTCTGATTGATGATGAGCTGCGGAAATACTGCAAAATATGCACTTGCTGCCTCACCCTCAAGGCCTCGTATCTGGTCACGGTTTGTGGCCGTCAACGTAAGACGTTTGCATCGTTCCATCTGTCCGAGTGCTTCGGTAATCTCTTCCGTATGGCCATAGTCACGTTCGTAGCGGCGCAGGACGCTGCGGTAGTTCTGTATCTTGCCGGCTATGCAGATGCGGGCTATCTCCGTTGCCACATTCTCGTCGTCCGACAAGGCATACTGAGCCTTGCGCAATAGAACGTTGCCACGCACTTGCCCCTGAATGCGACTGATAAAACGACCGTGGGGCGAAAGGAAGGTAAGCCCTATGCCACGGTCGGCGCAGAGTTTCATAAGCCCCGGGCTGGCTCCCATGTAGCCAAAGGTGACGATGGATTCGATGTTGAGCACCGAGATGCGAAACACCTCCTGCTGCTTGACAGAGACCACCACATTTTCGCCATCCTTACTGAGATAAGACTCTGGGGTAGTGATGTAGAGTGTATTAAGAAGTTTCCGCATAGAGATGTTGTTTTAGATAGTTGGAAGCACTACTGCGTTGTGCAGTTTCCGGCATACAGATGTCCTTCAGCGAGCAACTGCGGCAGTAGGGCTTTGGTTCTGCACTCGGCACAACGCCACGTTCAAAGATCTCGTGCATGGCAGCGGCGTAAGCCCTGACGGCAGAACGCAGTTCGTCAGTAAACGTCACCTCCGTGCGTCGGCGAATCTCACCATAGAAGATGGCTCCCTCAGGGATGCGGATGCCGTACTGCTCTTCGAGACACATTGCCTGCGCCGCGAGCTGTACGACGTCAACGTCATCACGCTTGGGCTTGCCGTGCTTGTATTCCACGGGGTACGGCATCCAATGACCCGGATACTGCGGGTGCGTGATGGCGTTCTCTGGCGAATCTACAGGATGTAGCTCCACCATATCGCTGATGCCGTATAGGCCCAGCTCCTTAGAAGCCAGGCTTACAGAACGCAGACAGATGTGGTCGCCCATCTTCTGACGGTAGAAGGGATCATCAACATGCTGGTGCATGATGTGCCCCTCGGTGGTCAGCAGATTGTCGCCCCACTGCTGGTCGATATGAATGAGTGCCCACTGTCGGGGACAAAACGCATAGTGTTGGATCCCCGACAGCATGAGCATATCGTCTTCTGCGTAAGGCATGGGAGAGGGTTAGATGAGTTCTTCGACTTCTACATTCGGGAAACGCTCCTCAATGATTGCACGAAGATTTTCTATAGTTGTAACCTCATAGTCAGAGAAGGAACGAGGGAATTCCACGCCTTCCTTCAAGTGCGCTTGCACCAGGTCAAACAATTGTCCTGCACGGGCATTCCCTAAATGCGACTGGTGTTTGAATACAACCAAGGATCTCGGATTCATTTCGCCTCTTGCAGCAGCATGATCGTGTTCGAAGGCATTTATGAGAGCCTCAAACAAAAGATTCTTATCTTCTTCCGAGAATCCCGTCTTTACAGCATCTGTAGCAGAGATGAAGCCGTGCATTCGATACAATCCATAGCTAACAGCATTCTTGTTGCCAATGGTATTGTTCTTGTCTTCCGAGTCAGATTCTTTGGTTACACAACAACGCGTAACAGAAAATGATTTTGCGTTGACAGGATCAATAGAGCGTGCGAAAGTCAACTGAACGGGACCTCGTACTACACCAAGTCCTTTGATTTTCTTCTTGTTGGCCTTCTTCTTCGCTTTTTCTCCACTATCATCGTCAGCCTTCTCGTCACCAGTACTCATAACTGCACCAAAAGTACGGATATCAAAATATTGAGCACACATTGCCTCACGACCAAGCTTACTGGCTTTCTTCTCATCATCCTCCTTCTCATCTGCCTTATCCCTTTTTTCTTGAATAAGAGGATTCAGCACAT
>JAUNIC010000273.1 GCA_030523615.1 Bacteroidales bacterium | reverse complement strand
ATGACCCTCCGGCATCAACGACTGAGCCGAAGGGTCATTCTGGCATTCCATCATTCTTTCATTCTATCATTTTTTTCATTCTTCATTCTCCCACAGCCACTTCTTTACTATTTCTTCGGTGCGGTCCCAAAGTTCCTTCATTTGGCAATGGTGGTAGTACTTGTCGGACAGATTGCGGTCTTTGTTCGAGAGCCAGAAGCGGCCAGTGATACCCTCTTTCTCCTCTTCCAACAGGAGGCGGATGGCGGTATCGGCACCTTGGCGCGGCGTACGAATACAGGGGCGGAAGATAAGGTCGGTGATGGGATCAAAGAACATATGCATACGGATGATACCCGTGCTGACGATGCCGGGATCGCAGGCGTTGAGCGTGATGCCGCGCTCGCGAAGACGCTCGGCCATATCGAGACTGAAGAGCGTGATGGCCAGCTTGGAATTACTGTAGATAGGGATGCGCCAGAACGCACCTTTACGGCCCTGGGTGAAGAATTCAGGGAAGTCCAGACGACCGATGGCGTAAACACACGACGCCATATTAACGATACGTGCGCCACGAGGCATGAGGGGAGCCAGCAAGCGAGTCAGGAGATAAGGCCCGACATAGTTGACGCTGATGGTGCGCTCGAGGCCGTCGACGGTATAGTGGCGCCCCGTCTCCATTGTGCCGGCATTATTCATGAGGCGCACGAGTTGCAGTTCTGGATTGGCATCAAGACGTGCCTTGATTGTCTCAGCAAAAGCACGCACAGTAGCCAAGCTGGCCAGGTCGATGCCAAGAACTTCGACCTGCTCGGCGGGTACGCCGAGTTCCTGCAGGAGTTGTTGGCGGCGCGGTTCAGCAAGGGCAGGACTGTAGCAGGCCATAATCACATGGTAGCCAGCTTCGGCAAGCGCCTTGGTCTCCTCATATCCCATGCCGCCGTCGGCACCGGTGACGATGGCAATCTTGTTTATGTTCTGCTCGAATTGTATGGGAGTGTTCTGAGTGTTCATTATTTTGCGGGATTCTGCTCTTTTTCTATACGATCGATTTCCTTTTGGAGGTAAGCGGGCATTGCCTCGCCGTTCATGCACTGATGACACTTCATGTCGACGGTGTACATACGGCCAATGCAGTAGTTGGAGTGGCGGCACTGGCTGCGATAGTGCTCATCCTCACGGAGTTTGTTGACGAAGTCGGGCTCACGCAGCACCGAACGGGCCATCTGTACAGCCACGAAACCATGGTTGAGGACCTCGTTGATCTTGTCGCCGCAAACGAGGCCGCCGACGTAGATGAAGGGCATCGTGGGCAGCGCCTCGCGGAACTTCAGCGCGTCGTCGAGGAAGTAGGTTTCGGTGTAGTTCACCGTGGGCACCATCCAGCGACCAACCATGCGCACACCGGCTTTGAGCCACCACTTCGACATGGGCATGTAGTGGGTCATGGTCTTGAGGGGCATTTCGCCGCGCAGGATATACATGGGCGAAGCGCTGACGAGGCCGCCGCTAAGCACGATGCCATCGACGCCCAACTGCTGCAGGCGACGGGCGATTTCAATGCTCTCCTCGAACGTTGTGCCGGGATTCTTCAAGCCGTCGCGCATGTTCATCTTACACAGCACGGCGAGCTGTCGCTGTCCTTCTTCGCGTGCAGCCTTTACGCTCTCCTCCACACACATCGTCATGAATCGCATACGGTTCTCGAGCGATCCACCATATTCGTCCTTACGATGATTGAAGTAGGTGTTGAGGAACTGGTCGATGAGGTAGCCATGGCCACAATGGATTTCCACACAGTCAAAACCTGCCTCGCGGGCTAGACGCACGGCATCGCCAAATTTACGAGCCAACTCAGGGAGCTCGTCGGCACGCAGGCCGCGCACGATGGTGGGGCTGTAAAGGTTGAAGCCGTCGCAAGCTCCGACGGGCGTGCAACCGCAGATTTCCTTATGGCTCATATTGCCGCAATGGCCCAGTTGGATGCTGGCCTTTGCGCCCTCAGCATGGACGCCGTCGACGAGCCACTTCAATCCGGGAACAACCTCGGGAGTCATCACGAGCTGACGGTCGAAGGAGAGGCCGCTCTCGGTCACAGCAGCATAAGCCACAGTAGTCATGCCGATGCCGCCGCGGGCCACGCTGGTGTGGTAGTCATAAAGTTCCTGCGAGACGACATGGCCAGGGCACATGCTCTCAAACGCCGCGCTGCGAATGGTGCGGTTACGAAGGGTTACGGGGCCAATCTTGACCTCTTCAAATATCTTGTTCATAGGTGCTTTGGGGACTTGGGAGTTGTTATGGTATTTAGGGTCTTTAAGGACTTTAGGGTCT
>JAUNIC010000075.1:7757-14414 GCA_030523615.1 Bacteroidales bacterium | reverse complement strand
AATTAAAATGCGATGGCCATAGCGAGGGATATCTCGTGGTGCTTGTCGCTATTTCAATTATTAATTATTAATGTTCTCTGTTGATTAAAATTGAATTAGCATCCAGGGCAGAAGTGACCGCAGATGCAGTACCAAACTGCTACAGCTACGAACATGAGCACGAGGACAGTGGTGTAAACCTGACCGATGCACTTGAGGCGGGGGAACCAGGTCTTGCCGCTGAGACCCATGGTCTGGAATGCGCTCCAGAAGCCGTGGCTGAGGTGGAACCAAAGGGCGCAGAGCCATACGAGGTAAACGAAGGTGTAGATGTAGCCGAGAGTACCGTTGCCGAAGGTCTCGGTGATCCAGTGAGCACCGTCGGTAGCGAAGGTCACGTCACCGCCGATGAGCTCGGCGAACATCATGTTGTACCAGAAGTTGTAGAGGTGGAGCAGCATACCGAGGATGACGATGATGCCGAGCACGAGCATGTTCTGGCTTGCCCATTCTACGCTTGCAGGCTTGTCGGTCACAGCATACTTGTTCTCACCACGAGCCTTCTGATTCTGAAGGGTCAGGATGAACGCGTAAACGAAGTGGATAGCAACGAGTGCTGCGAGACCGATGGTAGCAACGACTGCATACCAATTGGCACCGAGCATTTCGCAGATCCAGTTGTAGCCCTCAGGAGAGAAGAGAGCAACCACGTTCATGCAAGCATGGAACGTAAGGAACAAGATGAGGGCGATGCCGGAAACCGACATGATCACCTTGCGTCCGATGGAGGAAGTAGTTAACCACATAGGATTTGATGAATTTAAAGTGTTTATAAAATTGATTGGTTTGTATTATTTGCTTAAAAATCAACAGTATAGACGGCAAAACGATGCTCTTCCTCCCTTTTCGAGAAGCGAGCACATAGTTTCGCACCGCAAATTTAGCGCTTTATTTTGAAAAGACCAAAATATTTCGGCAGTTTTCCTGAAAAACTTTTTATTACTCGCCCCACACCTCGTCGAGAATGCGCTCGCCGCGAGCAGCTTCGGCGTCGCCGAGACCCATGAAGCGGTTGAGAGCGTTGAGGACGGTCTGGCGCAGTTGGAGGTCGGAAGTGGTGTCGTGGAGCTCGGTGACGACGTGGTCGAGGAGCTCGTCGGCATCGCGCTGGAGGAGGGTACGACCCTGCACAAAGAGGCGGCCGAAAAGGAGCCATCCCGTCAGACGGTCGAGAACTCGCTCGCGGCTGACGAGGCGGAACGCGAGATCGGCAGCAAAGGGCAGACGCACAAGCAGATACATGGCCAGTCCCTGTGCCTCTTCGGCATAGCGCGCCTGCTCAATCCACACATCAGCCAGTTCTTCGTCGCAAGCCTCGGTGGGCATGAGCATGCAGGCCAGCAGACGGCATTCGCGAATGTCCTCTTTCCACAGCGCTTGCGCGAGGGTGGCTGCTGCGGCGGCGACGGTAACGGCAGAGCCCGAAGCAGACGCTCCAGGAGCGGTGGCCGCGGCGGCAGGAAGGATGGTTTCGCGCACTTCGTCGGCGATGGTGAGGAGACGGGGCTGGTCTACGCCGAAATTAAGCTTATAGCCCAGTCCTTGAGCACGCATTGAAGCGCTTACAGGGCCGCTCATGGCAGCACGCAGCAAGCGCTTCACGTCACGGATTTGAGAAGCCGTGTCTTGTTCCATAATAATATTAGAGGAGTTGTGGAAATGACAAAATGATAAAATGAAAGAATGATAGAATGCGTTGTCCGCAGGGCTCGCTCTTTGCTCGTTTTGCTACTGCAAGGAACGCGTGTCCGCAGGAACATTCTTTCATTTTTTCATTTTATCGTTCTTTCATTGCTATTACTGTTCAACAATGCCCTTGAGCTCTACCTTGAAGATGAGGGTAGAGAAGGGGGGGATGTTGCGGTTGCCGCGCTCGCCGTAAGCGAGGTCGTAGGGGATGCAGAGCTCGTAGGTAGAACCTACAGGCATCATCTTCAGAGCTTCGGTCCAGCCCTTGATGACCTGGGTCACGCCGAACTGTGCGGTCTTGCCGCGGGTGTAGCTGCTGTCGAATACGGTGCCGTCGATGAGCTTGCCTTCGTAGTGTACTTCAACCTTGCTGGTGTCAACGGGAAGAGCGCCGGTGCCCTGCTCGATGACCTTGTAGAGCAGGCCGCTCTCGGTCTTCTGCACGCCGGGCTGCTTGGCATATTCAGCGATGAAGTTAGCGTTCTCGATCTTCATCATTTCCTGCTGATAGGTGAACTGCTGCTCTGCTACCTTCATGGCAGAGTCGGCGTCAAGGGTAGACTTACCCATGAGACCTTCTACGAGGCCCTTTACGAAAAGGTCCTTCTGGAGGAAAGCGATAGAGTCGCTGCCGGCAGCCTGCTTGTTGATGGCGGGAATCACCTGCTGATCGTTCTGCTGAGCGATGTTGGAACCGGCGATAATGGCGCGCATCTTTGCGATTTCAGCTTCGCTGTACTTGCCGTTGAGGCCTTCTACGAAGTCGCCGAAGTGGAGAGAGTCAACACCCTCGCGCATTTCGATGTACTGACGGAGGCTGGGGCTCTGAGCTACGCCGACAGCGTAGGAGAACTCTTCAGCGGGAACGGGCTTCACGCTGGGCTCAACGACTACGGGAGCCTCAACGACAGCCTTCTTCTTGCTCTTCTTCTTTGCGGGCTGGCTGGCCACAGCACCCAGGCAGATGGTGCCGGCGAGGGCCATAAAGAGAATCTTATTGAGTTTCATTGTTTTTGTGGGATTTATTGATTTGTGGTTTAGTAATTTGCTGTTTAATGATGCAAAACTACCAAACGACTAAACCACTTTTTCTAAAGTTGCGATTACTGAGTAATCTGGAGCTGGGGCTGTGCGGGAGCCTCGGGCTTGCGAGCGTCGAGGAGCTTGATCTTGAAGACGAGTGCAGAGTATGCGGGGATGGGGCCGCTCTCACGCTCACCGTAAGCCTGATCGTAGGGGATGTAAACTTCCCACTCGCTACCTACGTGCATGTGGGTGAGGGCGTTGGTCCAACCGGGGATCACCTGGCTGCAGATGAACTTAGCGGGCTGGTCACCGTGGTTCTTGGTGCTGTCGAATACGGTACCGTCCATGAGGCGGCCTTCGTATTCTACGGTAACTTCCTGGTCAGCGGTGGGGATAGAACCGTCGCCTTCCTTGATCACCTTGTAGTAAACGCCGTTGTCGAGCTTCTTCACGTCGGCCTGCTTGGCAATCTTGGCCATGAACTCTTCGCTGGCCTTCTTCTTAGGACCGTACATCTTCTCGCTGGCTGCCTTGGTCATGCGCTCTGCTACGCCGCGGAGCATCTCGTTAAGGGCCTGTGCATCCATGGGCTTACCGGTTTCGTCGACGAAGGCAGAGTTGCCGTGACGAGCGTCGGAGAGACCGAGGAGGAACTGCTTGATGGAGAGGTGCTGAGTGCTGTCGCCAGCAAATACCTGATGCTCGATGTTGGCGAAGGTCTGGAACTTGGTGCCGAGACCTGCCTGCTGACCAAGCATGAAGGCGAGCTGCTTCTTGTCGTCGCCAGCTTCGAGACCTGCCTTGAAGCCCTTGAAGAACTGTTCTACATAGGCAGAGTCAGAGCCCATCTGCACGAGCATCTGCTTGATCTGCTCGTCGTTGAGGTTCTGCTGGAGACCGATGGCGTAAGAGAGGGTGTCAACATCGTTCTTGAGGTTGACCTTGGTTGCGCCGGGCTTGTTGCAAGCCGTGAGGAGCGCGGTTGCTGCGAGAGCAGCGAAGAAGATTTTTTTCATTGTGTATGTGTATGTTTTATTCGTTGATTCCGAGGAGTTCTACGTCGAAGACGAGAGCGGCGTAGGGAGGAATGTCGCGGCCGGCACCCTGAGAGCCGTAAGCGAGGTTGTAGGGGATGAAGAAGCGGTACTTGGCGCCAACGGCCATGTGCTGCAGACCTTCGGTCCAACCGGCGATGACGCCACGGAGGGGGAAGGTGGCGGGTTCGCCACGACGGTAGCTGCTGTCGAAGACGGTGCCGTTGGTGAGGCGGCCTTCGTAGTGGCAACGTACGCGGTCATCGGCTGTAGGCTTCTGGCCCTCAGCAGCGGTGAGCACCTGATACTGCAGGCCACTCTCGAGAACTACAACGCCTTCCTTCTTGGCGTTTTCAGCGAGGAACTTCTCGCCTTCTTCGCGGGCTGCGCGTCCGGCTTCTTCTTCCTGCTTCTCGAGGAATTCCTGCACGAGGCCCTGGGCCTGCATCATGGTCATTTCGGGCTGTTCGCCAGCGAGTACGGTATTGACGGCCTTGCCGAACTGGGCGGCGTCGAGGCTCTCAATGTTCATGCTCTTGAGGTTCTGACCGATGATCATACCGAGAGCGTAAGAAAGTTTTTCCATTGTTATGTTTTTACGTTTTAATGCGTGTAAATCAATTTTGCGGGCGCAAATATAACAATTAACTTTCAGCCGAGCGCAATATTAACGTATTTTATTCATCAAAAATGCGAAACACGCTCGTTTTTGCTTTGTGCATAGCGCTTTAGGAGGTCTAAAGCAAGGTCAACGGTGCGCTGAATCTGCGCTTCGTCGCCATCGTAACCGTTGATGATGAAGAGCAGATGGCTGGTCGTGGGCGAGAGCATGGTGCGGGTGCTGTCACTCGTGGGCGAAGCAATGGGGCCCTGGGCGTCGCGGTATACGGGAAGGCCTTCGATGTTGAGCACTCCGCGGCCGATGCCTTCGTAGGGTTCGCCAGCGTGGCCCACACCGAGCGCCACATCGCCTTCTACGCGGTCCTGATCGAGCAATCCGGTAGGATAGCCGCTGAAGAGGCTGACGAGGTTGCCGAGGTCTACAAGGGTGTCGACGCTGTAGAGGTCTTTGCCCTGCAGCACGCGACGTGCAAGCTGTTCGGAGGCGGGACGGTAGCGCGAGGGATCTTTGCCGCAAGCTTTGTAGGCGGCGCGTGTGGCGGCAATGCCGCTCTGCTCCTTGAGCGTGTCGGTGGTGAGGCGGCTGCGGAGGTCGTTGCAGAAGGCTTCGATCTCGGCCCACAGCTCGGGCGAGGTGGGGGAGTTGACGACGTCGGCTTCGATGTATGCACCGCGGAACTGTGTCCATCGGCTGGTGAATTCAGCGCTTTGAGTTATGGTCATTTCTGTAGGTTTTCTTGTGTTTTTTCTTTACGATTGTAGAAAAAAGGGACGGATGCGCCCCTTGGGGTCGAAATCAATTTTCAACTGCAAAAGTAACACTTTCTGCGCTTACGGACAAGCGATTGTCGCAAAAAGGGAAGGCGCAGTGCTCAAAAAGGGCAGAAAAACTGGACATTTTGACGTTTTTACGCTATTTTTGTGTATTTTTGTTACATTTTCTTGCCCTTTCCCGCCATATTTTTGTATCTTTGCCATCGACACACTTACTAAAACTACACTACGCTTATGAATTTCGTCTTTATTTCTCCCACCTTTCCCAGCAACTACTGGCAATGGTGTGCGGCACTCCGGAAACGCGGTGCCACGGTGCTCGGCATTGCCGACACCCCCTACGAAGAACTCTCTCCAAGCCTTAAGGACGCCCTGACGGAGTACTACCGTGTGTCGAACATGGAGGACTACGATCAGATGTACCGTGCTGTGGCCTACTTCGCCCACAAATACGGACGCATCGACTGGATCGAATCGAACAATGAGTATTGGCTCGAGCAGGATGCACGCCTGCGCACCGACTTCAACGTCACCACGGGTCTGAAGTCCGACAAGATCATGTTCATCAAGGAGAAATCGGAGATGAAGAAGTTCTATGCCGCCGGCGGCATTCGTACGGCTCGCCAGATACGCGGATGCGAAGGTCTGAAGCGTGCCGAGAAGTTTGCCGAAGAGGCCGGTTATCCCCTCTTTGTGAAGCCCGATATCGGTGTCGGCGCCTCCGATTCCTACAAGCTCGAGAACATCGACGCGCTGCGCCACTTCTTCGAGAAACCCAACTACGGCGACTACGTCATCGAGGAGTTCGTCACCGGCGACATTTGCACCTACGACGCCATCATCAACAGCAAGGGAGAGCCCCTTATGGAATCCATGTGTGTGTGCCCGCCGAGCATTGCCGACATCGTGATCCACAACCTCGACTCCACCTTCCACGTGGAGAGCGAGATCAACGAGAACCTCCGCTTCTGGGGCCGCCAGACGGTCAAGGCCTTCGACGTGCGCAGCCGCATGGTGCATCTGGAGTTCTTCCGTCTCGATCGTCCGCGCACAGGTCTCGGCAACGAGGGCGACTTCGTAGCTCTCGAGGTCAACATGCGCCCCGGTGGCGGCTGCATCCCCGACGTCATCAACTTCTCCCACAACATCAGCGTCTACGACATTTGGGCCGAAATGATCATGTACGACGAGCGCCGTATGCCCGATCCTCACGACGATTACTTCTGCGCTTTCGTCGGTCGACGCGACAATGTGCAGTACGTTCACTCGCACGACGACATTCTCCGCGACTACTCTGCCCAGATGCAGATGGCCGACCGCATGCCCGACATCATGGCCGCCGCCATGGGCAACCAGATTTACATTGCCCGTTTCCGCACCCGCGAAGAGATGCAGGCATTCTACGATTACACCTGCGCAAGGAAGTAGATAGTGATTTGGTGGGTTAGTGGTTTAGTGGTTTGGTGATTTAGTA
>JAUNIC010000075.1:0-7747 GCA_030523615.1 Bacteroidales bacterium | reverse complement strand
AACCACTAAACCACTCACGGCTAAACCACTAAACCACCAAACAACTAAACAACCGAAAAATCATGAACATCCAATACCACAACGAATACAGCCACTCGCTCGGCCGCCACATGGAGTGGAAGGAGTACGGCGAAGGCCCTCACTCCATCCTCGCCATTCCCTCGCAGGACGGCCGCTTCTACGATTGGGAGGCCTACCAGATGGTGGCCACGCTCTCGCCCTGGATCGAGAGCGGAAAGATACGCCTCATCTGTTGCGACGCCATCGACTGGGAGACCTGGTCGAACAAGGGCGGCGACTGCCGCTGGCGCATCGAGCAGCACGAGCGCTGGTTCCACTACATCGTCGACGAACTCCTGCCGCGCTGCCGCCGGTGGGAGGGCGAGACCTTTCTCGTCACGGGTTGCTCCCTCGGAGCCTTCCACGCCGCCAACTTCTTCTTCCGCCGTCCCGACCTCTTCGACACCCTCATCGCTCTGAGTGGTCTCTACTACGCTGCCGACGGATTCCCCAACTATAGCGACGACCTCACCTACGCCAATTCGCCGCAGGACTTCCTGCAGCAGATGCCCGCCGACCATCCCTGGATGCAGATGTACCGCCAGCGCCGCCTCATCTTCTGCATCGGTCAAGGCCGTTGGGAAAACGAGACGCTCGTCAGCACCCGCGAGATGGACCGCATTCTTACCGAAAAGGGCGTCCCTGCATGGTTCGACTACTGGGGCTTCGACGTCGACCACGACTGGCCCAGCTGGCGCAACCAGCTCGCGCACTTCATGAATACGATCAAGCCGCTTTAAAGACCCTCCCCCCAACCCCTCCCTATAGGGCGGGGAGCGGTCACTACTTCTTATAACGAGGTAACTATATACATTGTGGCACCAAACCACTATAAGACATTTGGAATCACAATGTATATAAGTGCCAATAATTAACCTTCAACCCCCAAGGTATATACTCCCCTCCCTTCAGGCGAGGGGCTGGGGGTGGGTCTTATGGTTCTTAAATTTCCTCTCTACTTTAACCCCGGTCGCGAAGACCGCTGCATACACCTCTACTTACCCGACGACTACTACGACACGGACGAACGCTATCCCGTCGTCTATATGTTCGACGGCCACAACCTTTTCTTTGATTCCGACGCCACTTACGGCAAGTCGTGGGGCCTGAAGGACTTCCTCGACAGCCATTGGAAAAAGGTCATCATCGTGGGCCTCGAATGCTCACACCACGGCCACGAACGCCTCTCCGAATTCTTCCCCTTTGAATTCTCCGAGCGAGGCATCGGCCACGTTGTCGGCCGCGGCGTCAGGACCATGAACTGGATGGTCCGCACCCTCAAGCCCTACATCGACTCGCACTACCGCACGTGGCCCCACCGCGAAGCCACGGCTATCGGCGGTTCGAGCATGGGCGGCATCATGGCGCTCTTCGCCGTGCTGCGCTACAACAAGGTGTTTTCCAAGTCGGCTGCCGTCTCGCCCGAGTTCTTCGGTTGCCTGCCGCTCTTCCTCAAAGAACTGAAGAAGAACAAGATACACCCCGACACGCGCATCTTCATGAGTTGGGGCGAACACGAGGACCGCCGCGGATGGATGACGAAACGCATCAACCGCATGAACGACGCTCTTCAGCCTCTCGACGTCTCCACCCGTCTCCTCCACCAGCAGGGCGGCCATCATTGCGAGGCCGACTGGGAGAAGCAGGTCCCCGAGTGGATGAAGTTCCTGTGGGAATGAGAGAGATAAATGAAAGAATGATAAAAGTGCGCTTCTGCCGACGTTGTGTCAGGCAGAAGCGCACTTTTGCTTTTGGTGTTTTCTAGAGTTTCTAGATTATCTAGACTTTCTATATATACATGCTAGAAGCTGCATGCAACCCTTGGCACCCTTTTTTATACTCCGCTGCAACTTACTTTTGCTTGATGAGCTCCAGTTCTGCAGGCGTGAAATCGGCGGTGGAGGGTTCCCAATAAGCATCGGGCATGTACCACCAGAACTGCTCGAAATACTTCTGATACTTCTCTTTCTTGAACATGTAGCCGCGGTGGGCGTAGGGCAGATTTCGGAGGATGTCCTTGTCAATCTCGGCGTCGAAGGTGCAAAGTTCGGGACGATAGTTCGCGCTGCGGTCGTAGAAAGCACCGAGTTTGTAGGGAGTGTCAGCACCGATAAGCACATCGGCCGAACTGATGTAGAGTTCCTCCGTAGGGCAGAAGTCAGTGGCGTGCCACTCCAAGAGTCCATCACGCAGACTCACCTCATAGTAATAGTCTTCGTAATGGTCAATCTTGCGCACCTTACCCATGCGTTTCTTCACAATAAACTCGCCGTCTTCAAAAGGCCCGGCAGCGATGAGGAAGTGCTTGGCAGTATTTTTCGCGGTGATGCACAACGTGAAGTCGTCAATCTGGTGATTGGCCCAACGCGTAGCGGGCGAGAGTTTGTAGGCCAATTCAAAGACGGAGCAAATGGTCATGCCCATGTTGTAGCGATAGACGTGGTGCACAGTGTTCTTGCCGTGGAGGAAGGTGGCGTCGAACTTGTAGACGTGCGAGTACTGACACGCGGAGTCGAGGCGGGGATTGTAGAGCATGTCGTCCATGATGTCCACAGTGCTATTCGCCATCTGCTCGAAGTTCTTCCATTCCTTCATGTCGAGAGGCTCATCGCCGACTTTGAAGTTGGAGGCATAAAGGGCGGTGGAGTAGGGCAGCTTGGCACCATTCATCTCGACGGAGAAAAGACTGATGAAAGGGTGCTCCCAAGGACGCTTGACGGGTTCGAAAGCGTTGTAGGGGCTGTCGGCTTCAAAACCCATGAGAACCGTCTTCTGCGGACCGTCGTTGTAGAGTTCGTAGTACACATCAACGTCGGCCATACCATCATCGCCAAGGTTGATGGTGAGGATTTCCTTCGTCACACGGATGTCAGTTTCCTGCATCGGCACGATCTGGTTGCCTGAGGTAAAGTAAACGCCGTCGTTTGCGCTGACAGAAAGCGCAAAGAGGCTGATGAGGGCAAAAAGTATGCGTTTCATAAGGGAAAAGGAGTCTTAAGGGAGGAGGAAAGAGGGGGCTTTACGGGCGATCTACCTTATTCGTACCCCAAGCGGAGGGCTGTGCACCCATCTGCAGTTCGATGACGCCACCTTGCATGAGGGTGGGGTAGTCGATGTAGGTCTTCGTGTAAGGCTGACCGTTGAGGGTGACGCTCTGCACGTAGATGTTTTCGGCGCTGTTGTTGCGGGCCACCACGGTGAGTTCCTTGCCAGGAGCCACGGTGATGCTGGCCTTGGTGCAGAGGGGCGAACCGATGACAAAGCGTCCGCCGACGGGGTCTACCTGATAGAGACCCATGGCCGAAAGCACGTACCAAGCCGACATCTGGCCAACGTCCTCATTGCCGGCCAAGCCGTCGTAGTCGTTAAAGTACATCTCCTTCATCGTGCGGCGCAGCAGAGCGGCGGCCTTATAGGGCTGTCCCACAAAGTTGTAGAGATAGATGACGTGGTGCGAAGGCTCGTTGCCGTGGGCATACTGGCCGATGAGTCCGCTGATGTCGGGCGAAGCCTCATCACCCATATCGCCCTCTACGGTGAAGAGACGATCGAGCTTGCTGACGAAGGCTTTCTCGCTGACGAATAGGCTGACGAGGCCGTGCACATCGTGAGGCACGAGCCAGGTGTACTGCCAAGCGTTGCCCTCGGTGTAGTCGGCCTTGCCGTGCACACTCTTGAAGGGGTCGAACTCTGCGCGGAACTTGCCGTCACTGCCCAGAGCACGCATGAACTGCGATTTGCGGTCGAAGTGCTTGCGATACAGTTGGCTGAGCTTGTAGAAACGCTTGTAGTCGTCGGTATGGCCGAGGAGCTGAGCCACCTTTGCCGCACCGCTGAAGGCGATGGCGTTCTCGAGATCCTTGCTCACCGATTCGGGCTCAGGATCTTTGTCGTAGGGAATGTAGCCGTACTCCTTAATATATTTAAGAGAGCGCTCGTCGAGGGTGAGCGACGCCTTGATGGCCTCGTAGGCATGCTCGCGATCCTCGACAAAGCCCTTCATAACGAGGTCAGCCATGACAATGGCGCCGGGAGTGCCCACCATGCAGTTGGTCTCGCCGCCCATGAGGTGCCACACGGGGAGTTTGCCTTGCTGGTCGAAGATGTGGAGGAAGGTTTCGCTGAAGTCGCGCTGCATATCGGGGAAGGCCAGCGTGTAGAGCGGATGGGCGGCACGATAGGTGTCCCAAAGCGAGAGGGTGGTGTAGTTGGTGAAGTCGCCCTTGTGCTTCTTGGCGTCGGCGCCGTGGTACTCGCCGTTCACGTCGCAGAAGGTGGAGATGGACGTCATGGTGTGGTAGAGAGCGGTGTAGAAGATGCGGTTCACCTCGTCGTCGAACGACTGGAAATGGATGCGGCCAAGTTCACGGTTCCACGCCTTGTCGACCTTCGCCACGGTGGCGTCGAAATCCCAGCCGGGCAACTCCTGCTGCATGTTCAGGCGGGCATTCTCCACACTCACACCGCTCAGCGCCACCTTGATGAGCACGGGCACGGTGCCGTCGCTGAGGTCAAACACACCCACGCCGTCGGCCTTATGGCGAAGGTGGACGGGCTGCGAGAACTCCATGACGAAATATAGTTCCTTGTTGTTGGCCCATCCGTTTGAGGTGCGCCATCCCGTAACCGTTGAAGGACCCGTCTGCTCAAAGTCGCAACCCGTGATGTTGTTCCAACCCGTGCAGCGTACGAGGTCGAGCGTCACAGCGGCCTGCGAGCGATCGCCATTGAGGAATGTGTAGCGGCTCATGCCTACGCGCTGGGTAGCAGTGAGTTCGACGTGCACATTGGGATCGGGCAGTACGACGGAATAGTAACCGGGACGGCATGTTTCGCTCTTGTGGGTAAAGGGAATTTCAGCTGTGCCTTTTGCGGGGAGCGAAGCACGAATGGCAGGGCAGAGGACCACCTCGCCGAGTTCGCCGATGCCGGTGCCCGACACGCGGTTATGGGCAAAGCCCACGATGGTTGTGTCGCTGACGTGGTAGCCTGAGCACCAGTCCCAGCCGCGAGTGATCTGCGTGGGACCGAGCATGACGTGGCCGAAGGGCGAATTGGCGCCGAGGAATACGTGGCCGTGGCCGCCGGTGCCGATGAAGGGATTGACGTACTGCGTCAGGTTCTGCGCCGCAGCCGTCAGCGCGCTGCCGGCAACAAGCACAAGAAGGAGAAGAGTGCGGAGGGTGTTTTTCATGCGTAATGGGAGTTGTATTTTGGGGTTTTGGGGATTATAGGTTTATGGGGTTAACCCATCAACCCTCAGCCTTGAGCATTTCGACGAGGCGGGCCATGCCCTTTGTTGCCACGTCCTGGATGACGGTGACGTTGAAGCCGCTGGGCGTAGCTACTTCCTTGGGATCAATGAGATAGATGGGGATGTCGCGGCGACAATAGTGGATGAGACCGGCGGCGGGATAAACCGCGAGGCTCGTGCCGACGATGACAAAGACGTCGGCCTGCATCACCTCCTCGGCGGCAGGCTCAATGTTGGGCACGCTCTCGCCAAACCACACGATGTAGGGGCGCAGGAGGGAGCCGTCGCCAGCCTTCGTGCCGGGCTCGATGGTGAGATGCTCGCGGTCGAGGGTGACGATGTGGAAGGGATTCTGCGGATCGCGGCTGGAGCAGGCCTTCATGAGTTCGCCGTGGAGGTAGATGACCTTCGACGAACCGGCGCGCTCGTGGAGGTCGTCGACGTTCTGCGTGATGACGGTCACGTCGTAGTCCTTCTCAAGTTCGGCCAGTATCTCGTGAGCGCGATTGGGTTTGGCGTCGACGAGCTGCTCGCGGAGACCGTTATAGAATTCATTGACAAAGTCGGGATCCTGGTACCAACCTTCGGGAGTGGCTACGCGCTCCACGGGGTGAGTCTCCCACAGACCTCCGCTGTCGCGGAAGGTGGCGAAGCCGCTCTCGGCCGAGATGCCGGCTCCGGTGAGTACAACAAGTTTTTTCATAGTTCGATGCTAATAATAATTATGAGTGTGTTAAACGGCTGCAAATATACGATTTTTTGTAAAAAAGTTCAAGTTTTCAGGTTCTTATTTTGTCGTTTCGTGCAAAAAGTGTAAATTTGCGCATTATAACTCTTGTTTATTTCCAACCATTTCTTCCTGACAGTTGAAGATGTCACGCGCTGAATCTTCGGCCGTATTAAAATCATTAAACAATGAACGCTATGAAAACTACCGCATTCCGCACTGGCTGGCTGCTCATCGTGGCTTGCCTCGCCCTCTGCATGCCGCAGACGGCCTCTGCACAGGATTTCCTCAAAAAGTATAAGAGTGTCACCGTAAAAAATCTGCCTGAGTTCATCGAAGCCTGGGCCGAATGGTCGGCTCCCCTTGCCGAGCAGGCAAAGGCCGATCTCAACAACACTCTCACACGTAAAGTCTGGGCTGACCTCACGAAGGAATCGAAGTACCTCCGCGAATACAATGCCGAAGGTCGCTACACCGTGCTCCCGCTCGACGTCACCGTGCGCTTCCACACGCAGGAACTCGGCAAACGCCGCCCGAACGACTCGGGCTTCGATGCCGACGTGACCGCAAACTGCCACCTCACGCCCTACGTCGAAACGGACAAGCCCATTCTCTATCTCAACGCCGACATTGCCAAGCGTCTCGACGACTTCATCCGTAAGGGCGAGGGCAACGAGCGCAAGGATATGGTGAAGACCTATTTCAACGCCATCCGCGACATGGGCGGCTACCACTACTGCACGCTCCCCTACATCGGCTCCTTCGACACCTTCAACGACAGCAACACCGTCGTCTACCTCCGCAAGGGCTGGGGCGAAGGCTCGTGGATCAACTACGAGCAGACCTGGAAGCAGGGAAAGACACTCGGCGAGTACATCAGATAAAAGCCCCACCTACGGCACACCTTTATAAATTTAAAAAGACCAACGCCATGACGCAACACCATACTCACCCTTTCCGCCTCGCTGTCTTCGCTGGCCTCTGCAGCCTCTTTGCGCTGCCCACAATGGCGCAGTACTACGACTACGACGACGGCGACGACAACGATTACGCTTACGGCGAAACGAACAGCTATAGAAATCACCTGAACTACTCGGATTACGACACAAAAAAATGTTTCAAGAACATTCGTCTCGGCGCAAACACCTCTTCGGTGACGAACACGGGGACGATGGAAATTGGCTACGACGCTTCGATAGCATTCATCTTCCCGATGAAAAAGGCCTATTTCATGACCGAGGCGGGCTTGAGCATGCGCCGCTGCGACTATGCCGATCTCGAAGACTTTGACCACCATCCATCGCTCGGTATTTTCCGTGACGTACACTTCGACGCCGTCGGCCACAACGTCAAGGTGCGCCCTGTGCAGTTCGGCGCGCTGTTATTCGTCGCCCCTGCTTTTTTCGACATTCATGCGGGCTGCTTCGCCAGCTACGACTATTACAGCAAGACCATCCTCGAAAGATGGAGCTCCTTCAAACCTGAGTACGACACACTTCCCGACCTCAACCGCCTCGACTACGGCATCAACGTCGGCATCGGCATGTACATCGGCCGCTTCAATATGGACTTCACCTACGAGCACGGCTTTGCCGATTTCTTCAAGTCGTACACGAGCAAGACCAACCAGACAACGTTCCGCTTCGGATTATTGTTCTGATGCTGTGGACAAATAACCAAGACTCCTGAAGATTTAGATTCTTTTC
>JAUNIC010000074.1 GCA_030523615.1 Bacteroidales bacterium | reverse complement strand
TATGGCCTACAAAGTATACGACGCCAACAACAGTTACGTCGAGGTAACCGAGGGCAGCACCAACGCTTTTGGCCACTTCACCATCCCTGGCTACGTGACCAACGCCGGAGTTGACTACAAGGTGAAGCGCGTAGGCGAATATGCCTTCTTCTACGCTGCCAGCGCCTTCGACGTCACCTTCGAAGAGGGCGTCACCGAAATCCAGCAGTTCGCCTTCAGCTACTGCGACAACCTCACCGCCATCAACCTCCCCAAGTCGCTCCGCACTCTCGGCCAGTCCTGCTTCGCACGCAACAACTCGCTCCCCGCCATCACTTTCCCCGAGGGTATCAAGCCATCGAGAAGTTTGCTTGCATGGGCTGCACATCGCTCAAGACTATCACCTTCCCCTCTACCCTCACCACCATCAACAAGCAGGCATTCTCCGAGTGTCCCGTGACCGACATCTACTGCTATGCCACCGAGGCTCCTTGGGTAAATCCCAATGCCTTTGACCATTACGAGGACATCACCATCCACGTTCTCCCCGGCTACGGCAAAGTATACGCCGAGGCCGAGACTTGGAGCCAGTGCAACATCGTCGATGACCTCGGCAGCGAGGTTGTTGGTGTCAAGAGCGTAAGCACCAGCGCTGCTGCAGCACCGGTTTACGACCTTCAGGGCCGCGCAAACACCAACGCTGGCGGCATCCTCATCCAGCACGGCAAGAAGACCATCAAGTAACTTTCCACGGACCTTTCAGGCTGCCCACAGAGGCGGCGTCCACCGAACTCCAATGAACAATTTCTCCCTTTACGCCCCCACCGAATACGTTTTCGGACGCCACACCGAAGAGCGCACCGGAGCCCTCTGCCGCAAGTACGGCGCACAGCGCGTCATGATTGTCTACGGCGGTGGCAGCATCGTGCGCAGCGGATTGCTGGAACGCGTCAAAAACTCCCTCGCCACCGAAGGCATCACCACGTGTGAGCTCTCCGGCGTGCAGCCCAACCCCATCGATACCAAGGTCTACGAAGGCATTACCCTCGCCCGCGAGTTCAAGCCCGACATGCTGCTCCCCATCGGCGGCGGCTCCGTCATCGACACCGCCAAGGCCATTGCCGTAGGCTACGACTACGAAGGCGACTTCTGGGATTTCCACTGCAAGCGTGCCGAAATCGCCAGCGCTCTGCCCATCGGCGTGGTCCTCACCATTCCAGCCGCCGGCAGCGAGGGCTCCACATCGTGCGTCATCACGCAGGTAAGCAGCAAGATCAAGGCTGGCAGCCACAGCGACCTCATCCGTCCGCGCTTTGCCGTGATGAATCCCGAACTGACCTTCACCCTCCCCGAGTGGCAGACGGCAAGTGGCATCACCGACATGATGGCCCACATCCTGGAGCGCTACCTCAGCAACTCCGTCGACGTGCAGATTGGCGACCGTCTGGCTGAAGGCATGCTGCTGGCCATCATGGAGGTTGCCCCCCGCGTCATTGCCAATCCCGAGGACTACGACGCCCGCGCCAACATCATGTGGTGCGGCACCGTGGCCCACAACGATTCTTGCTCATTGGGCCGCGAGGAAGATTGGACGAGCCATGCCATGGAGCACGAGATCAGCGCCGAATATGACGCCACCCACGGCGCGGGCCTTGCCGTCATGATGCCGGCCTTCCTGCGCTATGCTGCCGAGCGCAATCCCCACAAGATTGCTCAGCTGGCCCACCGTGTGCTGGGCATCGCCGACACGGGCGACCTCCACGCCGACGCTCTCGCCGGTGCCGGGGCCTTGAAGACGTGGCTCCACGACGTGCTCCACATGCCTGTCACTTTCGCCGAGTTGGGCATCAAGAATCCTGACCTCGAACTGATGAACACTCGCCTCCATCGCCTCAAGGGCGACGTGATGAAGGGCTACATCCACCTCGACGCCGATGACACGCTTGCCATCTATCGCCTCGCGCTTTAGACATTTTCACCTTCCGACACACACGCTAACCATCATGAAAAGAATCCTGTCTCTCCTCCTCTTCTGCGGAGCCTTGCTGAGCGTACATGCACAGAAGAGCTACGTCACCGTATTTTTCGGCCCCGACACCAACGAGTCCATCAAACTGAGCGGCGCCATTCCGCCCACAATGAAGGACACTTACATCCCGTACTACGACTTAGGCCAGTACAACGTGTACCTCTGCATCGGCGAGGTGCTCAATCAGCTCGCCGCTCATGGTTTTGAGGTCGAGAAACTGAGCACCACAACGTGCAATGACAAGGTCTACACCACCTATCTGCTCTCCAAACCAGCCGTCAATCCGGGCACCCCGACAGCCATCGAAAAACAAAAGACCAACGACGGAGAGGACATTAGAGAAGTGGCGCGCTACAACCTCCAAGGCCTGCCCGTGGAGCCTACGGAAAAGGGTCTCCAGATTGTGGTCTACTCCAACTACACCACGCGCACCGTTATCGTGGAGTAGCCCCCGTGTCAAGGTTGTTTTAGCACGGCTTTTGCACTTCCGAACGTCATTTTTGCGTTTATTACCAAAAATACACCCCCTTCGTACCGTTTTTATTTCCGTACGCTGGCAGATTTAGGTAATTTTGCACCATCTGAACCGCAGAATTATGAGGAAACGGCCTTCTGCCCATCAAGAACGACCGCCCTCAAGTGTAAATTACAATATAAATAAACGCATCATGAAAAAACTTTTTATCCTCGCCACTATGGCACTCTGCGCATCGTCACTCTTTGCGCAGAATGACGGAGGCCTCAAGATGGCCCTCGAAGCCGGCGCAGGCACCGAAGTTGAACTCGGTGCACGCGGACAGTATCAGCTCAACAAGTATCTGGCTTGGGACGTGCTCGGCGCAAAGTATGCCTACGATTACAACAAGCATGGCGACTTCAACGAGTTCACCCTCGAGACGGGTCTTCGCGGCTTCACTCCTACCTTCGGCCCTGGCATCAAGGCATTTGCTGCCATCGATCTCGGATACGGCATCATGTGGCGCGACGGCAACACCAGCTGTTTCGCCATGGACTTCACCACAGGTATCTACGTGACCCGCAACATTTACATGGGCTACGGCCTCGGACTCCTCCACAAGGATGGTGGCAACCACAAGGACCACCTCTTCCGCATCGGCTTCGAGTTCTAAGAAGCTTTACCCCTTACCCCAAACAGAACGTTCCCTAAGGTGGAAAACGCTCTGCACCTAACATCCCCGCCACCGCTCCTCACTCGGCACTCCGAAAGGACACTGTATGCCTACGACGAACGGTGGCGGGGATTATGCTATACTACATGCTCACACACTCCACACCCCAGCATTCGCCTTCGTCCCAGTCCCCTACGGGCAACGCTTACCTCCGCCTGCATCTAGCCGTGCTCATCGCCGGCGGAACGGGCCTCTTCGGCCGCCTCATCACGGTGGGCGAACTGCCGCTTGTCTGTCTGCGCGTCATCATGGGTGCCGCCTTTCTGGCTGCTGTGATGGCGCTGCAAGACCTCATGTCAGGCAAGAATCCCGCACGGGGCAGCAGACTTCACCGCCTGCCGCGCCGCGAACTGCTGATGATCATGGGCTGCGGCGTACTGCTCTCCGTCCACTGGGTGTTCTACTACGGCAGCATCAAGGCGGCCAACGTCTCCATCGGCGCCGTCTGTTTCGCGCTCGTGGGCTTCTTCACCGCCGTCATCGAGCCTCTCATCGACCGCCGTCCACCCTCATGGCGCGAGATTGCCCTCGGCCTCCTCACCGTTGTGGGCATCGGCCTCATCTTCGGTTTCGACGCCCGCCACCGCCTCGGCATCGGTCTGGGCATCGTCTCCTCTGTATTATATACGTTCTTCAGCATCAGCAGCAAACGTGTGCAAGCCTCCACGGGCCGCTCCAGCAGCACGATGCTCCTCCACGAACTCATCGGCGGCGCCGTCGTTCTTTCCCTCGCTGTGCCGCTTTACTCTGCCGCCTTCCCCGATGTGGCCGTCATCCCTACTCCGCGCGACTGGGTATTGCTCGTCGTTTTCGCCACAATCTTCACCGTCGTGCCTTTCCTCTTGCAGCTCCAGGCCCTGCGCCACATCTCGGCCTTCACCGTCAACCTCACCTACAATCTCGAGCCTGTCTACACCATCCTCGCCGCCATGCTCCTCTTCGACGAGGCCGCCGAACTCAACTTCTCCTTCTACCTCGGCATCTCCCTCATCGTCATCGCCGTCGCCCTGCGAGGCAAAAAATAAAGGAACTATATACAAAAAGGCACCAAAATGGAGCAGAACAAAAATTGCTCGAAATTACCCAAAAATTTTATTCCAAAAAGATTTAATTTTAATTTTTGGAGACCAATTTTTGGGTAATTTCGGAAAATTTTTGTTCCCCCCAAAAAGATATTATTTGTTGGTGCCATTTTGTATATAAGTGCTAAAAATAAAGTTACGCGCCAGTAGCATCGCTTTGATGCCGCTGACGCGTTTCTTTTCTACGACCCATAAGAAGTGGTCATTTTCTTGTCTTTATCCCACAGCCTCCAGCGCTTGGGCGAGGTCGGCGAGGATATCGTCGATGTGCTCCACACCGATGCTGAGGCGCACGGTGGAGGGGGTGATGTGCTGTTGGGCGAGCTCTTCGGGAGTCATCTGGGAATGAGTGGTGGTGTAGGGGTGCACCACGAGGCTCTTCACGTCGGCCACATTGGCAAGGAGGGAGAAGATCTTGAGATTGTCGATGAAGCGCCAGGCATCGTCCTGCGTGCCGTCGATCTCGAAGGTGAAGATGCTGCCGGCACCGTTGGGATAGTACTTCTTGTAAAGTTCGTGGTCGGGATGTGTGGGGAGTGACGGGTGGCTCACGCTCTTCACCTTAGGATGGGCGGCGAGGAAGTCCACCACCTTCAGGGCGTTCTCCACGTGGCGCTCGATGCGCAGGGGGAGCGACTCCGTGCCTTGGAGGAGAATCCAGGCGTTGAAGGGCGAGATGCAGGCGCCGGTATCGCGGAGGATGACGGCACGGATGCGGGTGACAAAGGCGGCAGCTCCAGCCACATCGGCAAAGACAGCACCATGATACGAAGGATCGGGCTTCGCGATGGAGGGATAGCGGTCGGTGTGGGCCTTGAAGTCGAACTTGCCGCCGTCGACGATGACGCCACCGAGGCTTGTGCCGTGACCACCGATGAACTTCGTTGCGCTGTGCACCACAATGTCGGCGCCGTGTTCGATGGGACGGATAAGGCAGGGTGTGCCGAAGGTGTTGTCGATGATGAAGAGCACGCCGTGGCGGTGCGCCACCTCTGCAACGGCCTCAATGTCCGTCACGTCGGAGTTGGGATTGCCGAACGTCTCGGCATACACCACCTTCGTGTTGGGCTGGATGGCAGCCTCAAGAGCGGCGAGATCGTTGACGTTGACGATGGTATTCGTGATGCCCTGCGTGGCGAGGGTGTGGGTGATGAGGTTGAACGAGCCGCCGTAGAGATTGTCGGCAGCAACGATGTGATCGCCCGCCTGGCAGACATTCTGCAAGGCATAGGTCACGGCGGCTGCACCACTGGCTACGGCGAGGGCTGCCACACCACCTTCGAGTGCGGCGATGCGCTGTTCGAAGACGTCCTGCGTGGAATTGGTGAGGCGGCCGTAGATGTTTCCGGCGTCACGAAGGCCGAAGCGGTCGGCAGCGTGCTGCGAGTTGCGGAACACGTACGATGTTGTCTGATAGATGGGCACTGCGCGTGAATCGGTTGCGGGATCAGCCTGTTCCTGGCCTACATGAAGAGCGAGGGTTTCGATGTGGAGATTGTTCGTTGCCATAATTTTATTTCTTTTTTTTGTTATTGTTTCTATTTGGAGCTATTGTAGTGTCGCGAGCACAAAAAGATTATTTCTATCCCGAATTAGAGAATTAGAGAATTCGTTTCCTATAATTCTATTATTCTGGATTAAAGGAATTGCAAGAACGAAAATTCTTAAATTCTCTAATTCGGGATAATACTTATATGCTTGAGACAGTACACTATTTTTCTACGCTGTACCACATTTTGTGGTTTGTTTTTCGGCTGCAAAGTTACGACGAAAAGAAATATCGTCCAAGAAGATTTGAAATTTCGGAATTTTTCACTAAATTTGCAGCGCAAAACAGAAGATTCTCCTAAAACAACGCATTTATGTCCACCCAAACAGAATCCATTCGACCCTTCGACAAGCTCAGGGCAGGCGCTGCTCAGGAACCGTCATACTCACTCGACGCCAAGGACACCGACATTCTCCGCGCGCTGCAGCAGAACGCCCGACTGACCAACAAGGAACTCGCTGCGAAGGTACATCTATCTACTACGCCCACGTACGAACGCGTGAAGCGCCTGGAGCGTCTCGGCTTCATCAAGCAGTACGCCACCATCCTCGACGCCAACAAACTCAACAAGGGCTTCGCCGTGTTCTGCAGCATCAAGTTGCGTCGCCTCAACAGCGACTGCGCCAACGCCTTCACCGAAATGGTGAAGCAGATTCCCGAAGTCACGGAGTGCTACAACATCTCGGGCTCGTTCGACTACCTGCTGCGCGTCCAGGCTCCCGACATGCGCTACTACCAGCAGTTCCTGCTCAACGTCATCGGTCGCCACGACAACATTTCCTCGCTCGAGAGCACCTTCGTCATGGAGGAAATCAAGCACGAGTACAGTGTCAGCGTGTGACGCCACAGCCTCGAAGTAGCACGTATCGTCGATTTCTGCGCCAAAGATTTGGCCGTATGGCATATTTTCACTATCTTTGTCGCCGTAACCATGGGGATTGCGATTCGTCGCTTCTTTCGGCACACATTCCCCCCCTATTCCGACACCACAAAAGCCTGACATGAGACGCCTTACCATCCTACTCTTTTTCGCAGCCATCCTGTCGCTCCCCGCAGCAGCAGGTCCCATCGACGTAGCCCAAGCCCTGCAGAACGCTGCACAGTTCCAACAGACCCGAATGGCCCGTAGCGGCATGCACAAAGCATCGTCCTACACCGAAATGCCGCAGCACGTCTACACGCACAATACCACCGACGGCCAACCCGCCATCTACGTATTCAACACCGGTGCGGACGGCTACGTCATTGCCTCTGCCGACGACGAAGCGATGACCATCCTCGGCTACAGCACCGAAGGCAGCTTCGATCCCGAGAACATCCCCGACGGCATGAAACACATGTTCGATCTCTATGCCGAGGAGATCGGCTCGCTCTGCACCTCATCGGTTTCTGCACAAGCTTCGGGCCAAGCTCCCGCCGCGAGGGCTCCTCGGAAGGCCGAAGCCACAATGCCCTACACCGTGCACTACACCGATCCCATCGAACCGCTCCTCGAGACCCGTTGGGGACAGCTGCAACCTTACAACCGCTACTGCCCCTTCATGGTCGAGATGTCGGACAACGGTGCGGCATCCGCTACCGGCTGTATGACCACGGCGCTCGCCCAGATCATGCGCTACCACGAGTGGCCCAAGCGCGGACAAGGCACTACGTTCATGAATGTGAAGCGCGGATTGGCCTACGATCCCACCACCATCAAGTACTACGAGCACACCTACAACTGGGACGTGATGTACGCCCACAGAAACGACTACCCCTACACGATCTCCTCCGACGGCAAGCGTCGCATCTACAGCACGGGTGAACCGAGCGTGCACAACGTCTCGCAGCTGATGTTTGACCTCGGTGTGGCGCTGCGCACGGAGTATGGTTCTTCGAGCGGTTCCGCCACTATCCGCATTCTTCCCGCCCTCCTCAACCACTTCGACTACGATCCCGGCATGCAGCTCGTCAAGCGTGCAAATCTCAGCAGCTACGAGGATTGGAACGACATCGTCATCAGCGAACTCCAGGCCAAGCGCCCCGTCTATCTCGACGGCATCAACGACGATAGAACAATAGGCCACGCCTTCGTGTGCGACGGCTACGACGGCAAGGGATTCTTCCACATCAACTGGGGTTGGGACGGCACGAGCAACAACTACTTCCTCATGACAGCCCTCAACCCTACATCACAAGGCGTCGGCGGCAGCAACTCCGGCTACAGCAACAGCCTCATCCTCTTGCGCGGCATGCAGCCCAACAAGACGGGTGTGAAGTTCGATCCCTACGTAGCCTGCGTCGACCGCAAGCCCATCGCCGAACGCCCTGGCTATCTTCCCGCCTGGGGCATTTGGGTAGAGAACCCTGGCGAAGGCCGAGACCTGGAATTGATTGAGGAATACGAAATGAAAGCCGGCCAGTGGTTCGCCGCAAGTCTTTCTACAGGCCCCAACATGGACGTTCACGGCAAACTGGGCATATACGTTGTCAAGCCCGATGGCAGCAGCGAAATCACCTGGCACAGCAACGGCGAGGCTATCCAGATGCTTAGTGGCGTTGGTTTTGAAACCTTCCACGTCAACATCAAGGACTCGTGGAAGCACGACGGCGTCCGCGCCTTCTACGTCTACAAGCCCGAGGACAAGGACGAGATACGCTACATCTACAACCACGACGGCCAGATCTGCAGCTTCACTTTCAGAGAGAGAAACAGCAAGGTCTACGCCGTCATTGACCGCAGCAAACCCGGCAGCTCGACTATCGAGCCTGATCCCGTTAATCCCGACCCATCGAACCTGACGATCCTGACGCATCTTCTAACGCTCAGCTGGCCAACATCTACGTCGGCTACGGCACGACCGCCCTTGACCTGTATCCAGCATTTGATCCGGAAGTGCATCTCTACCTGGCTCGCCGCGCAAGCACCTACATCGACCTACCCGGCAGCTGTCTGATACTGGCGAGCAACACCTACACGATTTCTGGCTTCCCCGCTGATAAGGGTGCGAAAGTCAGCGAAACAATGATGTTGCGCCCCATGTCCGGTTGGAACCGCGCAACAATCACTTGCACCGCAGCCGACAAAAAGACCAAGGAGGACTACCACATCATCTTCCTCGGCGATGGTGGCAACTACGGCGCCGACATCACGAAGAAACCCGTCAGCATCACCGACCTCACCCTCATGCTCCGCATGTTGCAGCCCGACTACGGTTACCCTGCAGCCAATCCCAACGACATCTACTTCGGCCGCCTCGTCAACCTTTACCAGTTCGAGGAACTCCAAAACCTGCTGCTGAAGCGATAAACACCGCACCACCATGGACGTCATCAAGATATTCAAGAACAAGTGGCTTCGCAAGGCTGGAACGCTGGCAGCCAATCCCACACGCACCAAGGAACTGCTGCGCAAGGTGCTCAGCATGTTCACCCGCGAAGGGCTCGAGGAGGTACGCGCCGACCTCAAGTGTCTCTACGACTACGTCCACGACATTGTCACGGGACGCTACAAAGGCTTCGACACCGCCAGTCTCGTCATGGCCACCGCCGCGCTCGTCTATCTCGTTGCGCCCATCGACTGCGTGAGCGACCTCATCCCTGGCGGTCTCGTCGACGATGCAGCCGTCATAGCCTGGACCATCAAGCAACTGCACGAGGAACTGCTGCGCTACCGTCTGTTCACCAAACGTCAGGACAGCGATGCCGACAATCCTTCCGCATAACAAACACTACACCATACACATGAAACGAATTATTCTCCCGACTCTCGCCCTCTATTGCGCCCTCACTGCGGCAGCCGATACTTCGACGGGGCTCAGCACAGACATCAAGCCTGGCTTCAGCAGCGTCGTCGTCACCTCACCGACCGGCGAGACCACCACCATCACCCTCACCGACGCCATGGTGACCAGCTTCACCGCGGCCGACGCCATCTTCAGCGACGGCACGAACGAGGTAGCCATCCCCCTGGCCGACCTCCGCAGCTACACCTTCGTCGAAGCTGTCATCCCCGAGGGCATCAATGCTCCGCTCCTCAACCTCGGCGACGCCAACGCCGAAATCTTCACCCTCGACGGACGCCTCGTGCGCTCCGCCAGCAGCCTCAGCCTCGACGGTCTGCAGACCGGCACCTACATCGTCCGCAGCGGCAACCGCACCATAAAAGTCAACCACAAATAACGCCTGCACACCATGAAAAAGACTCTACTCTCCATCTTCATGCTCGCGGGCACACTCGCAGCCCACGCCGACAACGAGCGACTCGTCCTCACCTACGCCGACGGACAGCGCGTGGGCATCACACTCAGCTATCTTCAGGACCTCACCTACAGCCACACCGATATGCAGGGACAGGACGGCTACGGCTACCTCTCTATGCTGGCCACGATGAACTCCGGCAAGGTGAACCGCATCACGCTCGAAGGCCTCGTCAGCGTGGACTTCCTCGCCGACTTCCCCAATGTCTTGGGACAGATGTACTACGAAGTGCAGCGTCAGCACGGCGCCAACGCCGAGGTCGTCATGCTCAACTGCATCAACAACAACTTCGGCGAGGGCTACGCCATCACCGACCAGCGCGGCACCAACTGGACAGGCCAGCGCTACGGCGAACGCGGATTTTTCCTCATCGACACGCCCAAAGGCTTCGACTCGTCGTTTACCATCACGGGCCTCGACACCGGCCGTCGCTACAACGCCACGTGGCTGCTGCAGAACGATTCCGAGAATCCTTGCGGCCAGTCGTGCTGGGCTTTCACCATGCCCAAGGAACCCATCCGCATCGTCGCTTCGGCCACGGAAGAGACCATCTACGAGGGTTACGACTGGCTGGGAACATACAGCGGCTATCCCCTCTTCCCCGCCAACGATCTGGCCTACGCCCCCAAGACGCCCACGGTGGCTCTCGACGTCAAGGGCAACGCTACCTACCTCTTCGCGGCTTCCATCCCGCAGAGCATCTCCGCATACGGCGAATACACCTACGACTTCGACCGCAACACGATGAAGTACGTGCCCAAGCCTGACGATGCCGACCTCACCGCACCCACGGGACAAGACGAATATGCCGCCACGATGCAGCTCATCGCCTCACCCTTCGGTGCCGACGACAACCTCGACCTTGGTCTTGTGCGCGTTAACGACCTTACCCACGACACCCCCGACAACAATCGCCGCTACATCGTCTTCCGTGGCGAGAACCCCGGCGTTCAGTACTTCTGCGGCGCCAAGGACGACTACAACGGACGCGCCACGCAGTACCTCGTCGAACTGACGAAGGACGGTCAGCAGGCGTGGATGCACTTCACCGACTACGGCGCACACTACAACTTCGCCACGCTCGACTTCAAGGAAGGCACTTCCATCGCTGGCGCCTGCACAGCCGTGGTGAGCGTCGACGGCGAACCGCAGTTCAAGTACGTGGCCGAGGAGGGCGGCAAGAATCCGCAGTTCCTGCCTCTCGACCCCGATCCTACACCCGACGGCCCCGGCGAACCTGCCGATTGGACGGGTCCCAAGACTTACTCCGCCAAGACCACCGGCACGCTCGACGGCTCCAATGCCAACGCCGACGTCACTGTGCTGCTCGACCAGAACTACAACGGCTCGGCCAACGCCGGTCACGCTGTGCTCCGCGCCAATGTGGGCGGCAAGGAACTCATCGGCAGCGGCGGCGACTTCAAGTACTACCCCGCCGATCCTTCGACAGGCTCAGGACAGGCTTCAACCATCGTCATCTACCACGTCCTCATGGGCAACGATATGGGTTGGCAGACGGACTATTACGACGTCACCCTGCGTCTTGCCGACGATCTCCAGACCCTCACCATCGATACCCCCGACGGTTTCCTCTACGGCTCGCGCACCAACACCCGCATCCAGGTGGGTCCCAGCTGCAAGCTGCAGGCGCAGTAACCGCACAAAGGCGTACGGGCCGCGCGATTGCTCCCACAAATCTCCACACAATTCCTTTATAATGAAAGTCTCCCACCTCCTCTTCCCTCTCCTCTTCGCCGCCAGCATACCCGCTGTGGCACAAAGCACCGACCGCCTTGTCGAAGCTCTCGATGCCGACGCCTGGCAATCCTCCACATGGATCTCCGCCGCCGACGCTCCCGTCGTCACCGGACCGGTGAAGGACGGCACACGCGCTGCCGACGGCGCAAGCTGGTTCGTAGCCACCGTGACCAACGGCAAGAAGGTCGTCTCCGCCCGATGGATGACCACGGGCCTTGGCGTCTACGACCTCTACATCAATGGTCAGCGCATAGGCAACGAGGTGCTGAAGCCGGGCTTCACACATTACGCCAAGACCCGACGCTCCTTTACCTACGACGTCACGGATGCCTTCCGCTGCAAAGCCAAGGCGCAGAACGTGCTCGCCGTGCAGGTGACGCCCGGATGGTGGGCCGACAAGATCATCACTCCCGAGGGCCACGAAGGCATGATAGGCCGCAAAGTAGCCTTCCGCGGTGTGCTGGAACTGACCTACAAAGACGGAACGACGGAGCGTTTCGGCACCGACACCGACCACTGGCGCGCCGGCATCGCGGGCCCTGTGACCCATGCCGCCATCTTCGACGGCGAAAGCTACGATGCCCGTCTGCCTATGGGCTACGAATCGCCGGAGCGCCTCGCTGTGCCCGAGGTCAACACCGAGTTCAGCGGCGAGATTCTCCCCTCTGCCGGCGCCGAGGTTTACATGCGCGAAGACCTCGCACTTTCTCCCGTGCGTGCGTATATATATAAAGGAGTGGAAGGCGCTACCGACGAACTCTACGGCAAGGTCGTCATCGACCGCGAATGTCCCACCGATGCTCCCTTCACACTCCACGCTGGCGAGACGCTCGTCGTTGACTTCGGCCAGAATTGCTCTGCCGTACCGTCGTTCGTCTTCCACGCCAAGGCCGGCACGCAACTCACCTGTCTGCCCGGCGAACTTCTCAACGACGGTATGGGCGGCAAGAGTCGCGGAATGGACGGTCCCGAGGGCAGCGTACACCGCCTCAATCTGCGCATCCCCGACACCGGAATGCGCATCGACTACACCTTCGCCCGTTCCTCCAAACCCGTCAGCTACACCCCGCGCAGCACCTTCTTCGGCTACCGCTTCGCTTCAATCACAGCGTCCGACGATGTGACCATCAACAGCCTGCGTTCCATTCCCGTGACGTCTATCACGAAGGACATGGAGACGGGCAACATCACCACGGGAAACGAGCTCATCAATCGCCTCATTTCCAACACCGTGTGGGGCCAACGCTCCAACTATCTCTCCATCCCCACCGACTGTCCTCAGCGCAACGAGCGCCTCGGTTGGACGGCCGATACGCAGGTCTTTGCCGAGACCGGCACCTTCTTTGCCCGCACCGACAGATTCTTCCACAAATGGCTGCGCGACCTCCGCGACACCCAGAGTCCCCTTGGCGGTTTCCCGGGTGTTGCTCCCATTGCACAATACGGCGGTTTTGAGGGCGACATGATGCGTCTGGGCTGGGCCGATGTTGGCGTCATCGTTCCCTGGACGGTGTGGAAACAGTTTGGCGACAACGCCATCGTCGACGAGAGTTGGGAGTCGATGGAGCGCTTCATGGACCACATGAACGATACGCGCTACGCCCACAACGCTCATCTCGCCGAGAACAGCAATTACCAGTGGGCCGACTGGCTGAGCTACGAACCGCTCGAAAGCTGCACGGGCCGCGCTTGGGGTCCCAACGGTCTGCTGCCCGAGGCGGTCGAATATTGGAACTATCTCCTCGGCTCGTATTGGGCCTTCGACGCTGCAAAGATGGCCGATATGGCACGTGCTACAGGTCGCGACGCCGCAAAATACGAAGCCATGACGGAGCGCGCTCGCAAATATCTGCAGGAAACCTTCCTCAACACCGACGGCACCTTCAAGACCGACGTGCTCAACACGATGCAGACGCCTGCGCTCTTCGCCCTCAAGAACGGCATCGTCGATGGCGCCGCCAAAGAGCAGCTTCTCGCTCGTCTGCGGCAGAATTTCCTGGACCATGACGGTTGTCTGCAGACGGGTTTCCTCGGCACCTCCATCCTCATGAGCACCCTCACCGAAAACGGTATGACCGACGTGGCCTACGATCTCCTCTTCCAGCGCCGCAACCCTTCGTGGCTCTACTCCATCGACAACGGCGCCACGACCATCTGGGAGCGTTGGAACAGCTACATGATAAAGGAAGGCATGGGTCCGCAGGGCATGAACTCCTTCAATCATTATGCCTACGGCTGTGTGTGCGAATGGATTTGGGAAACGTGTGCGGGCATCGCCGCCGATCCTGCTGTTCCCGGCTTCAAGCATATCATCATGTCGCCCGTTCCCGATCGCCGTTTGGGCCATCTTGAAGCTGCGTACAATTCTGCCGCCGGTCTCATCAAGAGCGCTTGGCACTACGACGGCGACCTCTGGACGTGGACCTTCACCATCCCCGCCGGCGCCACGGCAAGCGTCACCCTCCCCGGCACAAGTGAGACAAAAGAATACTCCGCCGGCACCCACACCGTAAGTGTGAGAATGTGATTTTCTTATTTTCAGCAAGATTTTTAGTTTGGATTTTTAGAAAGATTTCTAAAATCCTGCTAAAAATCATGACTAAAAATCCGCCTAAAAATCGGATAGCGATGCTTTTAGGATGGTCGGGCAAAGCCCTCAAAATCTTGACGAAAAAACGAACTACACACTTTACACCCTAAAAAAATACCCAAAAATTTAGCTCCAAAAATAGACTATTAAAATTTTTGGAATTAAATTTTTGGGTAATTTTTGGAATA
>JAUNIC010000272.1 GCA_030523615.1 Bacteroidales bacterium | reverse complement strand
GGATCTTGGTACCTATACCAAGTCACTTCACATGTATTGGTGCCGGTTGTATTGTAGTACAAACCATAAAGATCTTTAAACTTTACAGCGTGGGCAGAAAGCGTCGCTGTGAAAGCAAGCAATATCAAAAAAATGTAATGTTTCATCAGAAGAAGTAATTCTTTTATTAGTAGAGGAGGAAAAGCACCCATTATAATATTGGTGGTATTCTTCCTCCACTATCATTGCATTCAATTTATTTAATGGCCTTGCGCTGGCCGTTGACTTTGATGCCTGCTGAATTGGCAGCATTGACACGACGGCCCTGGAGGTCGTAGGTGGCTTCGGTATCGCTGCCGGCAAGCTGGTGGTCGATGCCCACAACGCCGCCAACGAGGGAGCCGCGCATAGGCTCGGTAGGATCTTCGTAAACAGGATCGGGCTCGACGGGATCAACAGGAAGCGGGTAGCTCTTGGCTCGCTTCAAGACGTTGGCGGCATGCTTCTCGAACCATGACTTGGCATTGGCGGTGAGAGTGGCATAGTTCTGGCCATCGCGTTCGCTGGCTTCGCACTGGGTATTGTGATCGAACGAGCGGCGGGCAAAGGCGTAGTATTCATCGCAGAAGTCGTAGAGTTCGGGCAGACGATTGTTGACGAAGTCGTAGACTTTATAGTAGTAGGCACGATTGACTTCGGGAACATCGAGGAGGGCGTTCCACATTCTCATGGCTCGGCCACCGCTATCGCCGCCACTGATGAGACTGCCGAAGTAGTCTTCCGTCTGGCTTGCCTGGAAGTAGGTCTTGCGCTGCTCGTAGCCGAAAGCCCAGTCGCAGTCCCACAGGGGACCGAAGACCCAAGGGGTAAGATCGCCGCTGGCCTCGATGTTGAAGCCGTCGGTGACGTCGGCGCTGTAGGCGAAGCAGCTCTTGGCGTGCTTGAGCTCGCAGTTGCAGATCATCTGGTTGGCAGCGAGATAGGCGGCAGCGTATTCAACATCGACGAAGGGCGCTGCGTCATCATTGTAATAGAGTTTATAGAGGAAGTCACTCCAATCTTTCAGGATGCTCCCTGCGGTGAGAGGTCCATCGTACTTGTCGTCGAAATCGGGCTCCTTCATCTTTGTGGACAATCTGTACCAATCGTCGTGGTAGATGGTTTCGTCGGTGTAGGTGTCGAGTTCGACCATGGCGGCATTGGTCTCGTCGTCGAGAGCGATGCAGTTATTGCCGAATCCCACCTTCTCGCAGATATTGTAGGAGCCGCGGTAGGAACCGTTGATGTAAAGCTCGACGGGGATGATGTGACAAGGAGCCACACCACCCATCATGTCGGCTACGCGATGGCCGAGGGCATTGGTGGTCATAGAACCTGACTGCTTGTTGCTGAGGAGTACCCAATGCTTGCCCTTGGTGAGGCCGAGGGGCTTTTGGCCTTTCTCGAACTTGAAGTGGTAGGGGTTCTTGCTCGATGAGCTCTGGCTCCAGGTGGAGTTGCCGCGTCCCTTAATAAGTATAGGAGTGGCCTCCATGGAGGGGAAGGTGCCACCGCCGTCGATGGTAATCTCTGCGTTGACGTAGGTGGTCTTGCCGTCCTGACCGAGCCAATAGTACTCGGGCTCGTCCCAGCCCCAGCCGCCGCCCCAGCTGTTGCCGTTGCCCCATTTGGCGTCGCGGTGATCGGTGAGGGTGATGTCGATGCGAGGTACACCATATTCGGAAGTGGGATGATCGCAGAGCCAATCAACGGTGACAACCTGCTGACGTCCATAGGGCACGTAAGCGAGACGGATGTCGTCGGTCTTTGCTCCTTCGGCAGTATAGTCGCGAACTTCAAGCTGGCGCCAAGTCTTGTAGCCTACGGTGTAGGTAGTGGGTGCGTCGAAACGCTGGCGGGTCACCTTGCTTTCTTGGAGAGTCTCACCGATGTAAGCAACAGCACCTTCGTGGCTAAACTGGAAGGAAGCGGTGAGCCACTTGCCGATGCCACCTACGGGGACGTTGATGGCGCTGGCTGTGGCGTCTTCGGCCACTACGTCAGCGGGCAGCTGATAGTTGAACTTATTGTTGAACTTGTAGCTGGTGAAAGAGGGCATCTCAGTATCTTCAGGCAAGACATTAGCGTCAAAGAAGGTGGCCTGGGTGAAGACAAGTTTGCTATTGTCCTGCTCGTCGCTGGGAGTGTAGTATTCCTCCTTGAGTGTGAGAGTCACCGTGTTGTCCTTGGCCTCGTATCCCTCAACGTAGTCCTTGGGAACAATCGTGAGACGATTGCCGGTCTGACCGACGCAGTAGTAATCGCTGCCGCCATCGAGGACGGTGTAACCGAGGTCTTCACCGGGCGTAGGATCAGGCACATCGGGGCCAGGACCGGGATCGGGACCGGG
>JAUNIC010000271.1 GCA_030523615.1 Bacteroidales bacterium | reverse complement strand
TCAGTCATACGGTCGTCGCCCTCGGGGTCATACTTCTTGTTGAGGTTGATGCCGAAGAGAAAGCCAAGACCTTGATACACATTGGCTTTGGCAGCACCGATAAAAGCCTGGGCAATATGATAGCCCGACATGTTGCACTCGCGGTCGATGAGCTTGACGAGCAGTCGGCCCTGCGAACGTGTCAGTTTCTTGAAGACCGGCGTGTAGGTCGTTTTGAGCTCGTTCTCTACAGCCTTGATGTGTTGCTTTTTCGAGCGGTCGTCGGGCAGAATGCGCAGCACCTCGTAGGTTTCGACCACAAGCTGGCGTGCCTCCTTGGCGTAAGGCAGCAGCAGTTTCACGTTGCGCACCAGGCGGTTGTAGCGGTCGCGCTCCTTATCGTTGCGAAACTGCGGCGGGGCGTATTTCCAGACGGTCTGTGTAGTGATGTAGGGAATGCTGTCGCCCTGATAGTAGGCACGCTCCGTACGCAGATACATCGGCATCGCCACTTCGTTCTCCTTGCCTTTGGTGTCGGGCAACTCCTCCTCGGGTTCCTGTGCAAAAGCCATCGCTGCGCACGCGAAAAACAAGAGGAGCAGGGAGAGGAGTCTTGAGGATATTTTGTGGATCATAGGGCAGATTTTTGCAGAATGCACGTTGCGGTTTTGCAGAATGCATTTGAAATTCAGGCGCAAAGGTAGTCTTTTTTGCGCAATTGCGAAAAGAAAAACGCACAATTCCTTTGGATTTCGCGCTAAAAATGGTAAATTTGCAGCGCAAAAAGTATGTCTGCTATGCAGAACCGCACAGAAGGCTCCGTCTGCAGACACAACATCACACAGCAAACAAACAACAATACAACGCAAACATAAATGGAATACAATTTCAGAGAAATCGAAAAGCATTGGCGTGAGACCTGGGCCAAAGAGGGCACCTACCACGTCGAAGCAGACAGCAGCAAGAAGAAGTTCTACGTACTCAATATGTTCCCCTACCCCTCGGGCGCAGGCCTCCATGTGGGTCATCCCCTCGGCTACATCGCCAGCGACATCTACGCCCGCTACAAGCGCCTCCAGGGCTACAACGTGCTCAACCCCATGGGCTACGACGCCTACGGTCTGCCCGCTGAGCAGTATGCCATCCAGACGGGACAGCACCCCGAGGTGACGACCAACGCCAACATCGCCCGTTACCGCGAGCAGCTCGACAAGATCGGCTTCTCCTTCGACTGGGATCGCGAGGTCCGCACCTGTGCCCCCGGCTACTACAAGTGGACACAGTGGGCTTTCCAGAAGATGTTCAACTCCTTCTTCTGCATCGAATGCCAGAAGGCACAGCCCATCGAGAAGCTCATCGAGCACTTCGCCGCTAAGGGCACCGAGGGCCTCAACGTGGCTTGCAGCGAAGAACTCTCCTTCACCGCCGACGAGTGGAACGCTTGGGACGAGAAGAAGCAGAGCGACGTGCTCATGAACTACCGCATCGCCTTCATCAGCGAGACGGCCGTCAACTGGTGTCCCGAGCTGGGCACCGTGCTGGCCAATGACGAAGTCGTGAACGGCGTGAGCGAACGCGGCGGCTACCCCGTAGAACAGAAGAAGATGCGCCAGTGGTGCCTCCGCGTGAGTGCCTACAGCCAGCGCCTGCTCGACGGCCTCGACACCATTGCGTGGAGCGACTCCATCAAGGAGACCCAGAAGAACTGGATTGGCCGCAGCGAAGGTACCGAGATGCAGTTCCGCTACAAGAACCCCGCACTCGAAGGCCAGCTGCAGGAAGGCGAATTCACCATCTTCACCACCCGCGCCGACACCATCTTCGGTGTGACCTTCATGGTTCTCGCTCCCGAAAGCGAGCTCGTCAGCCAGCTCACCGCCGACAGCCAGAAGGCCGAGGTAGAGGCCTACGTGAAGTACGTGAAGGGCCGCACGGAGCGCGAGCGCATGATTGACCATAAGGTGACGGGCGTATTCTCCGGTTCCTACGCCATCAACCCCTTCACGGGCGCTGAAATTCCCGTCTACATCTCCGAATACGTTCTCGCCGGCTACGGCACGGGTGCCATCATGGCCGTTCCCGCCCACGACAGCCGCGACTATGCTTTCGCCCGCCACTTCGATCTGCCCATTATCCCCCTCATCGAGGGTGCCGACGTCAGCGAGCAGAGCTTCGACGCCAAGGAAGGCATCGTAGGCAATAGCCCCGCTGCCGGCGTGGAGACCCTTGGCGGATTCAGCCTCAACGGCCTCACCGTGAAGGAAGCCATCGCCGCCACGAAGAAGTTTGTGACGGAGAAGGGCCTCGGCCGCGTGAAGGTGAACTACCGTCTGCGCGACGCCATCTTCAGCCGTCAGCGCTACTGGGGCGAACCCTTCCCCGTATACTACAAGAAC
>JAUNIC010000073.1 GCA_030523615.1 Bacteroidales bacterium | reverse complement strand
AACCGCCCGATTTGCAACGTTCCCCAAATGAATTTTGGCAACATGCCAGCAGATGGAGGAAAGTTAATCCTTACGGACGAGGAAAAGAATGAATTGATAAGACGAGAACCAGACGTTGCGAAGTTTATTAAACCGCTTATCGGTGCTGAAGATTTTATCAATGGCAAAAGCAGATGGTGCATTTGGCTTTATAATGAAGAGCAGAACGAATATGCAAAGAGTCCTGAAATAACAAAGCGAATCAAGGAATTGAAGGTTATTCGTGAGAATTCTTCACGCCCTCAACTTGCAGCGATTCCGCATTTGTTTGCTCAAATAACGCAGCCGATGGGAACGTCATTTATAATAATTCCAAGCACATCTTCTGAGAACAGAAAATATATTCCTATGGGCTTCCTAGAAGAAGGCAATATAAGTGCAAATAGCTGCATGGTTATTGGCACAGACGACATTTCCCTTTTCGGCATTCTCACTTCCCACATCCACATGACATGGGTTCGCACCGTTGGAGGAAGATTGAAGACTGACTATCGCTATTCCGCAGGTCTCTGCTACAACACCTTCCCCTTCCCAAAAATCTCCGACGCCAAGAGGCAGGAGATTGAGGAGGCTGCAACGGAAGTGCTCCTTGCACGTGAGGACTATCCCGGAAAGACCCTCGCCGAACTGTACGACCCAGAGAAGATGCCGAAGGAACTGAAAGCCGCACACGAACACCTCGACGACGTAGTGGAATCATGCTATCCCAGCTATCCCTTCCCCTCCGACGAAGCACGCCTGGAGTGCCTCTTCAAAATGTACGAAAAAATGACAAAAGAATAACTGACATGAACGCTCAACAAACCACCAATATCGTAGATATCCGTTACGCACAGAACGGAAAATCAACACTCACCGACAACCTTGGCATGCGCGAGATGCAAGCCAAGGCCTACGAAGCACGCCATAAACGTTTCCTGCTCATCAAGGCTCCTCCAGCTTCCGGCAAGAGCCGAGCCATGATGTTCATCGCCCTCGACAAACTGCAGAACCAAGGCCTGAAGAAGGTGGTCATCGCCGTACCGGAGAAGAGCATCGGACGCTCGTTCAACGACACCAACCTCACCCGCTACGGCTTCTTTGCCGACTGGAAAGTGACACCCTACTTCAACCTCTGCGACGTGCAGAACGAGAAGGACAAGGCAGGCCGCTTTGTAGAGTTCTTCGGCAGCAACTGCAAGGCTACGGTGCTCGTTTGCGCCCACGCCACGCTGCGCAACGGCATGAAGATGCTCGACGATGCCGCCTTCAACGACGTGCTGCTCGGCATTGACGAGTTTCACCATACTAGCGCCGACGCCAACTCGGGGCTGGGCGACATCGTGCGCCGCGTGATGAACAATTCCACGGGCCACATCGTTGCCATGACGGGATCGTACTTCCGCGGCGACGGCGTACCTGTACTCCGCACCGAGGACGAAGCCCGTTTCTATCCCGTGACCTACAACTACTACCAGCAGCTCAACGGCTACAAGCATCTGCGCAACCTTGTGCTTGGCTACCACTTCTACCACGGCTCCTACCTCGACCACATCGCCGAGGTGCTCGACACGACGAAGAAGACCATCATCCACATCCCGAGCGTCAACAGCCGCGCCTCAACGGGGCAGGGCAAATACACCGAGACGGACGCAATCATGAAGATCATCGGTACGCTCGACCACAAGGACTACAACACGGGCATCTACCACATCCGCACGGCCGACGGACGAATGCTGAAGGTGGCCGACCTCGTGGAGGACGAGATGAAGGACCGCAACATGGTGCAGGACTATCTGCAGAAGATGAAGCGCCCGGAGGACGTGGACATCATCATCGCTCTCGGCACGGCGAAGGAGGGCTTTGACTGGCAGTGGTGCGAGATGTGCCTGACGGTGGGCGTACGCGGTTCGCTGACGGAGGTGATACAGATCATCGGCCGCTGCACGCGTGACAGCGAGGGCAAGGACACGGCGCGCTTCGTCAACATGATTGCCATGCCTGATGCGGAGCAAGCTGAGGTGAAGGTGGCGGTCAACGACTTCCTCAAAGCTATCACGGCCTCGCTGCTCATGGAACAGGTGATGGCACCGTCGTGGAAGTTCAAGACCATAAAGGACGATGACGAAAACGAAGCCGAAAACGACTTCATCCACACCATCACCATTGAGGGCCTGAAGCCGCTATCGTCAGCGCGTACCCAACAGATTGTGCAGGAGCAGTTGGACGACCTGAAGGCCAACATTCTGCAGGATGACCTCGTGACGCGTGCCATCAGCGGCACGACAACGCCGGAGACTATCACGAAGGTGTTGATCCCGAAGGTGATCCGCGAGCGCTACCCCGACCTGAGCGAAGAGGAGGTGGAGGAAGTGCGCCAACGCGTGCTCGTCGACACCATCGTCAAGGGCAACACGCTCTATAACGACAATGGGGAACCCATAGACTTGAACGATAACTTTGACGATAACGACAACCAGACGAGCGACGGCAACCGTCTGCTGAAACTTGCCAACCGATTCATCAACATCGACAAACTGTCCATCAACCTCATCGACACCATCAATCCCTTCCAGCGTGCCTACGAGGTGATGTCGAAGACGGTGGATGCTCCCACGCTGAAGGTGATTCAGGACACCATTGCGGAGCAGAAACTCGACATGACCATCGATCATGCCGTGGCGCTCGTGCCGGCTATCAAGGAGTATGTAGCGGCTCATGAAGGTCGTGTGCCGCAGTTGAACGATCCTAACCCTCAGACCCGTGAATTGGCAGCGGCATACACCGTGCTGGCCAACTTGAAGCGTCGCCACATGCAGGGTCTTAACCCGGAGGACTAAGTTTATGGAATGGACACAAGAATTGCTCGACGTCATCAACGACCCGATGTTTGATGATGTGCGCCTGAAGCCGCAGCCCGTGACGGCAGACGACCGTGTGCAACAGAAACTCATGGAACTGCAGGCGTGGATTGATGCCAACGGCAGAGAACCGCAGCCGGCGGGCGACATCAAAGAGAAGATGATGAACAGACGAATGCTAACACTAAAAGAACAAGGATTATGGAATTAGACAAGGAACTGCTCGAGGTGCTGAACGACCCGATATTCGACGACATCACGGACGACAAGCAGCTGTTTGAGATACCGACGGACATGCGAAAGGTGATCGAAGCCAAGCGTATTCAGCCGGACCACTATGCGCAGCGCTGGGTGTGCGAGAATTTTGCGGAGTACGACGCCCTGTTCAAGCAGGTGCACACCGAACTGAGCGAGGGCCGCCGCTCGCTCATGAAGATCACAAAGACGGAGAGCCTGGAGGCTGGACGCTACTACTTCGTGGACGGCCAGATGCTGCTCCTCGAAAGGGTGGGCGAAATGAGTCGCGCCGCCAACAAGATGATGGACGCGCGTACGCGTTGTATATATGAGAATGGCACGGAGTCGGACATCTTGCTGCAGACGTTGCGCAAGAATGTGATGACAAATGGTTTTGCCGTGACGGGACTGGCTGATACGGCCGACGGTTTCTTCCAGGCGGACGACATCTGCGAGGAGGATATGGTGAGCGGCTATCTGTACGTGCTGAAGTCGCTGTCGGACAATCCCGTCATTGCGGCGGAGAGGGACTTGTACAAGATTGGTTTTACTACAAGCACGGTGGAGGAACGCATTGCGAATGCGGAGCATGAGCCTACGTACCTGATGGCGCCGGTGAAGATTGTGGAGACGTTCAAGATTGTGAACATGAACTCGCACAAGTTTGAGGCGCTGGTGCATCAGGTGTTTGAGGCCGCGAACTACCACGTGCAGATCACGGACAGCAAGGGCGCCCTGCACACGCCGACGGAGTGGTATGTGGTTCCGCTGGAGATCATAGAGATCGTGGTGGAAAAGATCATGGACGGCACAATCGTGAACTACACCTACAATGCCGAGCAGCAGTGTCTGGAGAAACGTGTGACGAAGAAGGTGTCGCACTTCGACACCACGGGCATGAAGGTGCTGACGCTGAACATCAAGAAATTCTTCTTCGACGAGATCATCTCTGGCGACAAGAAACATGAGTGCCGCGAGGTGAAGCAGACGACGCTGAACAAATACACCTACATCGATGAAGCCGACGGCAAGCGCTATCTGCGCCGCTATGATGCTCTGCATCTGTATGTGGGGTATCACAAAGACCGCGAGCATGCCATCGTTGAGGTGAAGAATGCCATCTACAACAAGGAGGAACACGAGGTAGTTTACGAGCTCGGCATGGTCCTCGAACACGTGAAGTGATAGAAGTTGCGATGTGTCTCTGGCGAGTTCTCAAATTCTCTATTTCGGGATGACGAAAAAAATGATTACGCACTTCACACCCTACTTTTTGCCCAATTTCTTGCATATATCCACTTTTTTTGCGTACCTTTGCGGCCAATTCCCATTTTTTCAAACCATTTCACCAGTTTCCATTTTATGAAACAATTCATTCTCGGACTTGCGTTCGCTGCTGTTTGCACTACAGCCGCCGCACAAGAGCTCTGTCCGCTAGGCACCGAAAACACGCAGAGTGCGACAGAAGTCGTACTGCCCCGCAAAGCCCAGCAGCACGCCCACACCACCATACAAACGCCTGCGGGCGAAGCGAAGACCTACTCGATGGCCGGCATCTTCAGCAACTATCTCGGCGGTTTCCCCCTCGATGGTCTGCAGCAGACCGTCTACTTCGACACCGACCCCGAGACGGGCGAAACGACCGTGTGGTTCCAAAACTTCTTCCCCATCCAGCTCGATAACGCTTGGACTCACGGCACCCTCAAGGACGGCCGCGTGACGATTCCCGTGCAGCGCATCTACGACTACGACAACACGGGCGACGGCTCCGACATCCGTCCGCTCTCCATCGCCATGCTCAAGACCGAGGGCAAGGCCGACGAGACCACGGGCGAGCAGAAGAAGGTGGTAGGCTACGAAGATGCCTTCGAACTCATTTACACCGGCGGCCACTTCGAGATGCCCGACGGCGACCGTCTCATCGGCCTTGTGCAGTTTGATTCCGACGGCAAAATGTCGGTCTACAGCTATACGAAGGAGCTCGTCATGGACCAGCTCGACGACGCCATACCCGTCAGCGTGCCCGAGACCGCCGAGACGGAGCAGTATATCTACTACTTCTCAACGAGCGACGGCGTCTACACCTACAACGAACTCAACAAGGTGGCCATCGACGGCGACGATGTGTACTTCAACAACCTCTGCCCCGACTACCCCGGCGTGTGGGTCAAGGGTGAGCTGACGAAGGACGAGGCGGGCAACGTGACGGGCGCCACCGTGCCCTCGGGCCAGTTCCTCGGCTACGATCTTGCCTACCTCCTCTACTTCACCGCGCAGACTTCCACGGGTGAGTTTACGACGAAGAAGGAGCCCGTCACCGAGCCCATCGACGCGGCTACCTTTACCTACGACGCGGAGAGCAAGACCTTCACGATGAGCCCGGATCAATTCGTCAGCCAGACGACATTAAGCGGCGCAACGAAGGGCATCTACAGCCGCGTCAGCGTGAAATACTATGGCGAGGACATTCCCGCCACTCCCGTCGATCCCCATGGCCTTGATCTCCTTGACCTCAGCGCCTACGGCTACGGTGTGATGCTCAGTTTCGACATCGACAACCAAGGAACGAATGGCGAATATCTCAATCCCAACAATCTCTATTGGCGTGCCTTCATCGACAAGGATGTCCTCGAGTTCACTTCCGAGGAGTATCCCGAAGACATCTTCGACGAACCGATGACGGAAATCCCCTACTACTTCAACGGCTACTACTACGACATCGGCTACGGCGACACTCCCACGCAGCGCTTCTTCGTCTTCTACAACGAAACATGGCAGCGCGCCGGCGTCCAAGCCATCTATAAGGTAGGCGACGAAACCTTCCGCTCCCGCATCGTCTACATCGATGCTTCGGGCAAGGTTGTAAAAGTTGACGGAATCGACACCGTCCTCGCCCCCACCGCCGACACCCAAAGCTACTACGACCTCCAGGGCCGCCGCCTCCCCTCTTACCTCTGCCCCTCCACCTCTTCCCTTAGAAACGGCATCACCATCGTGAACGGCCGCAAGGTGGTACGATAATTCTCGACCAAGACAATCGAGCGAGTTCGTTGTCTTGGCCGAGCCCGATTAAGAGCTCGGCGCATCAAGGTCATTCGCTAAAAAGAAATCCCCAGTACTACGACAGTAGCGCTGGGGATATTTTTTACAATAAAGAGAAGTCTTTATCCGCGGGCGGCAGCGAGGATGATCTCGCTGAGGGAGGGATGGGCGTGGACCATGTCGGCGAGATCGGTGATGCGGGCCTCCTGATTCATGAGGACGGCGATCTCGTGGATCATGTCGCTGGCGTGGGCGCCGAGGATGTGGGCACCGAGGATGGAACCTTCAGCGGGAGCGCCTTCGGCTTCGGAGGCGGTGGCGACGAGGATCTTCACGAGACCTTCTTCGGCGGCCATGGAGAGGGCGCGGCCATTTGCGCGGTACATGGACTTGAGGGGCTTGTACTGGATGCCTTTGGCTTCGCAGGCTTCTTCGGTGAGACCGACCATGGCGGCTTCGGGAGTGGTGAAGACGGCGGCGGGGATGATGTCGAGACGGATGCTGTCAAGTTTCTCCCCTTCTTCGGAGGGGTTGGAGGAGGTCACGTGGTTGAGGGCGCGGTAACTCTGGAAGGTGGCGGCGTGGGCGAGCTGGCAGAGGCCGTTGACGTCGCCGACGGCATAGACGCCGGGGACGTTGGTCTGCATGTTCTCGTCTACGATGATGCCGCGGGGTGTGAACTCGATGCCGGCTTCTTCGAGGTTGAGGGCGGCAACGTTTGCGCCACGGCCTACGGCCATGAGGACAACGTCGGCGGGAACTTCCTTCGTCTTGCCCTTCTGCTCGTAAACTACAGTGCTCTCGTTGGTTGGTGAGCCTGTCGAATCCACGCCGTCGCGAACTTCCGTCACGGCTGCGCCTACTTCGAAGGTGATGCCCTTCTTCTTGAGGCTGGTGCGGAGGCGCTTGGCGAGGTCGCGGTCGAAGGCGGGGAGGATTTCCTTGCAGTATTCGACAACGGTGACTTTGGAGCCGAAACTGTTGTAGATGCCGGCGAACTCAAGGCCGATGACGCCGCCACCGATGATGACCAATCTTTCAGGCACGTGGTCGAGCTGGAGCATCTCCTTGCTCGTCACGACGCGGCTGCTGTGGTTGCCGGGGATGGGGAGGAACTTGGTGACGCTGCCGACGGCGATGAAGACAGCCTTGCCTTCGTACGTGACCTCGCCAACGACTACCTTGTGAGCGTCGCCGGGGACGAACTTTGCTTCGCCTTCGACGAAGGTGATGCCGGGTGTCTTCATGAGGCCGGCGATGCCTGCGCGGAGACCGTCGAGGACGGCGTCCTTGCGGGCCATGGCGGCGTTGATGTCGAAGGTGACTTCTCCGGCATTCACGCCGAGAGCAGCGGCTTCCTTCACCTCGTCGAGCACTTCAGCGCTGTGGCAGAGACATTTAGTGGGGATGCAGCCTTCGTTGAGGCAAGTGCCGCCGAGGGCCTGCTTCTCGATGACGAGGACCTGAAGGCCCTTATGGGCAGCTTCAACAGCAACCTCGTAGCCGCCAGGGCCTGCACCTATTATTATAATATCGTATTGCATTGTTTTAGTTTTTAACGTAAATTACCGTGCGCTCGGCATCCCGTCAGGGTGACGCTTTGCTCGCAAAGAATTACCCGTGAATTTATCGTAAATTTTTATTTTTGAATTCACGAAATAATTTGCGGTTAATTCACGGTAATTCGCGTTATTTCAATAAAGGGGGATTAGAGTGCCTTGTAGGTAAACTTCGGCTCCTTCACGGCCTTCACGTCGTCGAGACGACGGACGGGGGTGCTGTGGGGAGCGGAGAGAACCATCTCGCGCTCGTCGCGGGCTTCGACGGCAATCTTCTTCATCACCTCGATGAACTCGTCAAGGGTGTCCTTGCTCTCCGTCTCGGTGGGCTCGATCATGAGGGCCTCGTGGAAGAGCAGGGGGAAGTAGATGGTGGGAGCGTGGAAGCCGTAATCGAGGAGACGCTTGGCAACGTCGAGGGTAGAAACGTGACCGTCCTCGTGGTGGTCGCCGCCAAACTCCTCGCGGAGGCCGTCGAAGACGAACTCATGCTTGCAGAGGCCCTCGATGGGGAGCTTGTAGTAAGCCTTGAGCTGCTCCTTGATGTAGTTGGCGTTGAGGACAGCGAGCTTACCGGCCATGGCGATGTTCTCCTTGCCGAGGCTGAGGAGATAGGCGAGGCCGCGAACGATGACGCCGTAGTTGCCGAGGAAAGCGCTAATGCTGCCGAGGGCTTCTTCGCTGTCGGTGAGGAGGCTGTAGTCGCCGCTCTCAGCGTCGTAGACGACGCGGGGATTGGGCAGACAGTCTTCGAGACCGGCACGAACGCCGACGGGACCGCTGCCGGGACCGCCACCGCCGTGAGGCGTAGAGAAGGTCTTGTGGAGGTTGATGTGGAGGACGTCGAAGCCCATATCGCCGGGACGGCAAACGCCGAGCATAGGGTTGAGGTTGGCGCCATCGTAGTACATCAGGCCGCCGCACTCGTGGACGAGGGCTGCGATTTCGGGAATGCGACGCTCGAAGATGCCGAGGGTGTTGGGGTTGGTCATCATCATAGCGGCCACATCGGGACCGAGCTTCGTCTTGAGGTCTTCTACGTCGACAGTACCGTCTTCGAGACTCTTCACCTGAACGACCTGGAGGCCGCAGACAGCAGCCGAGGCGGGATTGGTGCCGTGGGCAGAGTCGGGCACGAGGACCTTGACGCGGGCAGCGTCGCCGCGCTTCTCGTGGTAGCGACGGATGACCATGAGGCCCGTGAGCTCACCGTGAGCACCAGCGTAGGGATTGAGGGTGCACTCGCTCATGCCGGCTACCTCAGCGAGCATCTGCTGGGTGTAGTGGTAAATGGCGAGGTTGCCCTGAGCGGCGTAGTCGGGAGTCTGGGGATGGATGTTGAGTTCGGGAAGCTGGCAGAGTTCCTCGTTGAGTTTGGGATTGTACTTCATCGTACAAGAGCCGAGGGGGTAGAAGCCAGTGTCGACGCCGAAGTTATTGTTCGACATGTTGGTGTAGTGACGAGCCACGGTGAGTTCGTCGGCCTCGGGAAGGAGCGTGCCGCTCTGACGGCGGAGGGGCTCGGAGAGGGCGAGAGCATACTTCTCGTCAAACTTATTGGCGGGCAGGGAATAACCGACGCGGCCCGGACGCGAAAGCTCGAAAATGAGCTTGCCGTAATATGTATTGTTCATAATACTTCGTATTTGAAATGATAAAATGAAAGAATGATAGACTGCGAGTCTATAAACGCGCTGATGGAGATGCGTCATTATTTCATTTTTTCATTAGCGCCAAAGGCGCGATTTCATTTTTTCATTTTTCAAAGAAGCCCTTGGCGCTTTCTGCGTAGAACTCGCAGTAATCCTTGCCGTACTTCTTGGTGACGCTGATGGTGACGAGGTCGTCGGCGATGGCCACACCAGCGAGAACGCCGGTCTCGAGCATGTACTCGATGAAGTCGGCAGCCTTGCCGCTCTTGAGGCGGAGGGTGAACTCGCCGATGAACTCGTGGTCAGCAACCTTCTCGAAGTGACCGGTCTCGAGGAGAGCGTCCTGGAGGAAGTGAGCGCCGGCATAAGAGAGTTCGTTGACTTCGCGCACGCCCTTTTCGCCCATGAGAGCGAGATAGCAAGCAACGAAGAGGCACATGTAGCCCTGAGCGGTACAGATGTTGGAGGTAGCCTTCTCGCGGCGAATGTGCTGCTCGCGAGCCTGCATGGTGAGGACGAAAGCACGCTGGCCGTTGGCGTCGGTCGTAGCGCCTACAAGACGACCGGGCATCTTGCGCACGAGGGCGCTCTTGACGCAGAGGTAACCGATGTAGGGACCGCCGAAGCCCACGGGAATGCCGAGGCTCTGGGCGTCGCCGCAAGCGATGTCGGCGCCCCACTCACCGGGAGTGCGGACAACAGCGAGATCGGCGGCGTGGTTGTTGATGGCGAGGAGAGCCTTGTGGGCGTGGCAGAGGTCAGCGAGGCCGGTGAAGTCCTCGATGTAGCCGTAGCGGTTGTGCTGAGCCACGATAAGACCGGCCACGTCGTCGGCCTCGATGAGCTGGCGGGCAGCTTCAACGTCCATGACGTAGTCCTTCTCGGGAACAACAACGAGGTCCACGCCGTGATAGTGGGCGTAAGTCTTTACGACGTTGAGGACAGCGGGAAGGAAGGTGCCGCTGATGAGCACGCGGTTGCGCTTCTTGGCGTTGGCCACGCACATAAGCATAGCCTCGGCGGTAGCGGTGGAGCCGTCGTACATTGAAGCGTTCGAGATGTCCATGCCGGTGAGGTCGGCCATCATCGTCTGGTACTCGAAGATGTACTGGAGGGTACCCTGCGAAATTTCTGCCTGGTACGGGGTGTAGCTGGTCGAAAACTCAGAGCGGGCGGTGATGTAGGGGACAACGCTGGGCTGGTAGTGGTCGTAAGAACCGTAGCCGGCGAAGCATCCGTGAACCATTTCATTCATGCCGGCAAGGCCCTTGACGGTGGCGCGCACCTCGTGCTCGCTCATGGCGCTGGGGAGGTTGAGCTGGCCCTTGAACTTGAGTTCTTCGGGCACCTCGCCGTAGAGGTCGTCGAGAGAGGAGACGCCGATAACGTCGAGCATCTCCTTGATCTCTGCCTCAGTATGGGGATAGTATTTAAACATATTCTTGTTTTTAGAAACGCGAATTACCGTGAATTGACCGCGAATTATTTCGTGAATTGATTTTTAAGGAATTTACGATAAAATTTACGGGTAATTTACGGTAATTCACGTTTAAATGAATCTTTTGTGTGGGTCCTTACTTGCAGATAGCTTCGTAAGCAGCGGCGTCGAGGAGGTTCTCGAGTTCGCTCTTGTCGCTGAGCTGAACCTTGATGATCCAGTTCTCGAAAGCGTCCTTGTTCACGAGTTCGGGCTCGTCTTCGAGGGCTTCGTTAACCTCGACAACGGTACCGCTGACGGGAGAGAAGAGGTCGCTGGCAGCCTTAACGCTCTCAACAGCACCGAATTCTTCGCCTGCGGTAACTTCGTCGTCAACCTCGGGCATATCAACGTAAACGACGTTGCCGAGCTGTGACTGAGCGAAGTCAGTGATACCGATGTAACCAAATTCGCCTTCTACGCGAACATACTCATGGCTCTCTGCATAGTAGAGACCTTCAATTACTTTTGCCATAATGTTTGTGTGTATTTTTTTGTTAGTATTGAGTTTTTCTTATTTCTTGTAGCTCTTCTGATAGAAGCGCTTCTTGGTAACGACACCGTTCTGGAGCTTGCGGTGAATCTTCACCTGAACGGGAGTGTCGAGCTTGGCGTAGGCAATGTCAACGAGGGCCATGCAGACGCTCTTGCCAGTCATGATGCTGTTGTAGCCGGTGGTGACGTGGCCTACGACCTTGTCGTCGACAACGACTTCGTAACCGTGGCGAGGAATGGCGCGGCCTTCGAGTTCAATACCCACAATCTTGCGAGTGAGGCCTTCTGCCTTCTGCTTTACGAGGGCGTCCTTGCCTACGAACTCTTCCTTGTCGAGCTTGCAGAACATGCCAAGACCTGCCTCGAGGGGGCTGAGGTCGTCGGTGAGTTCGTCGCCGTAGAGGGGCAGACCTACCTCGAAGCGAAGGGTGTCGCGGCAGCCAAGGCCGCAGGGCTTTACTTCGCCGCTGGCGAGGAGCTTATCCCAGTTGTCCTGAATGAACTTGTGTGAACCGTAGATTTCGAAGCCGTCTTCACCGGTGTAGCCCGTACGGCTGACGATGATAGTTTCGCCTTCTACGTCAATGGTCTTGAAGGTGTAGAATACGAGTTCTTTGCACTCGAGGCCGAGGTACTGCTCGACGATGCGCTCAGAGTCGGGACCCTGTACGGCGAGCTGGCCGTAGTATTCGCTCTGGTTTTCGGTCTTTACATCGAACTTCGTGGCTTCGCTCTCGATCCAAGCGTAGTCTTTGTCGATGTTGGCAGCGTTGATGACGAGGAAGAACTTCCTGTCGCTCATCTTGTAAACGAGGAGATCGTCGATGGTGCCACCGTTCTCGTGGAGCATCATGCCGTAGAAGATCTTGCCGCACTCAGCGCCGGCGAGGTCGTTGGTGAAGATGTGCTGCACGAAGCGCTCTGCTTCTTCGCCTTCAACGAGGACTTCGCCCATGTGGCTAACATCGAACACGCCGCATGCCTTGCGCACGGCGAGGTGTTCGTCGGTGATATCGGTGTACTGAATCGGCATTTCGAAGCCGCCGAAGCTTACCATCTTGGCCTCAAGGCCGATGTGCTTTTCGTAAAGACAAGTTCTTTTGTCCATAGTGTGTATGTTGATTAGTAGTTATGATATTTATGATGGGGGTTCGTTTTCTGCCAGGAGGTTGATGAGTGCTTCCTCGGTGAGGTTACGGATGCTCGTCTCGGGATGGATGGCGGTGATGCGCTCGTGGATGGTTTGCGGAGTGAGCGCGTAGCCTTCAAAGGCTTGGCGAAAGAGGGTCTCTGCGGGGATGGTACCGGTCTCAAAGTAGTCGCCGGCCAACTGCAGGTGTTCCACCTTGCCGTTGTGGAGCGAGAGGTGCAGTTCGAGGGTGCCTACGCCTTCTATGCGATGTTTTACCACGGTGTTAAGCTCGGCTTTGCGGCCGTAGAGGTATTCGTCAGTGCGATACTCTTGCTCTATGCGCTCTATCTGCCGCACATCGTCGTCGGCGAGGGTGATGCTACGGTCGGTGAGGAGGAGGCGGAGTTGACGCCGGAGCTCATCAACGCCGAAGGGGAGCACATCTTTCAATAGCGCGATGCGCGAACGTACGCTCTTGACGCCAGAGGCTTGTAGTTTGCTCAAATCGGGATGGAGCGCGCCTTGCATCAGCCGTGGATTGGTGTCGTAGAGCATAGTGCCGTGGACGATGTTGCGCTCGGCCAGATGGTAGAAGGCGTTGCCGCAGATCTTACCAGTGGCGACTTGGGGAGCCTCTCCTTCCAACGGGGTTGGGATGGACAGGACAATATCGTTTCGTCCACTCACCGTGGTATCGGCGCCGAGGGTGTTCAGCGCGGTGCTTACAGCTGAAGCATAGGCCTGAAAGAGGGGTTCGACGCGACCTTGGCCTGTGACGAGTGAAGTCATGATGTTGCGCTCGTCGGCAAAGATGGCTCCTCCGCCACTCTTGCGGCGCACCACTTCGATGCCCTCGCGTTCGCAGAAATCGAGGTCGACTTCCTGATGCGCCACTTGGTTGCGGCCCATCACGACGGTGGGACGCAGCTGCCATGTGAAGAGGTAAGCTGTCGCGGGGCAGGAGTCATCGGGCTCTTCTGCTGTTTCGGCCGTTTCTTCGAAGGGGCAATGCATAGCGATGTATTCCTCGGCTGCTAAAAAGAACGTGGCTGATCGCCCCTCGATATAAGGGGGAAATTCCACGAAGCAGGCAGGAAAAAGCGTGCGGGCCATAGTGTGCGGAATAGCGAATTTAAGACGTAGTTGTGTTTTTACATGTTTTTCGGGTACAAAATTACGATTTTCTTTTCATCATCCAAATTTTTTCTGCATCTTTTTCATCGTAAAAACGCAATTTTGACGAATTTTTCACTTTTTTGTTAGTCTCGGGCTAATCTGTCGATATTGTACAGCGAAACTTACAAAAATTTTATTAACTTTGCAGACATAATCAGAATATACATATCAAACTGCATAAAAATGAAAAGTGAAAAAGATCCGATGGGCGCGGCGATTGCCGACTTTTGGAAAAATGGTGTTGCGGGACGTCTAAGGGTGTTCTCGCCTGACTTTGAAGAGGACGAAATGCCGGTAGATGGTCTCTTCCGTTCATTCGACGCAATGCCGTTGTTGGAGCAGACGGCGTTACGCATGGCTTCGGGACGCATTCTCGATGTTGGTGCTGGCGCTGGGTGCCACACTTTGGCGCTGCAGGACATGGGCCGCGACGTCACAGCCATAGACATTTCGCCGCTTTCGGTCGAGACGATGCGGGCGCAGGGCGTGGAGCGAGTCCTTGAGCAGGACTTCTGGACCGTCGAAGAAAAATACGACACGGTGCTGATGCTAATGAACGGCATCGGCATTGCAGGCACGCTGGACGCCCTACCCCGCTTTTTCGCACACATAGATAGTATCCTCACCCCCGGCGGCCAACTCCTCATTGATTCGTCGGACGTTATCTACATCTTCGAGGACGAGGAGGGCAACGTGCCTTTCCGCCGCGATGCGATGGGTGTTCCTATTGATCCCGAGACGGGCCGCTACTACGGCGAATTTATCTACCAGATGCAGTACAAGCGCATCCGCGGCGAGCAGTTCCCCTGGCTCTACATCGATTTCGCTACCCTCGCCGGCGCAGCCGCTGCCTGCGGTTTCCGCGCCGAACTCATCCAAGAGGGCGACCACTACGATTATCTCGCCCGATTCACGAGGGCATAAATAGACATCGCCCGAGCATGACGGAAGCCCCAATTTACAATAGCCAGGCGCAAAAAGCCAACCCTTAACACGCATAATCTTACACGTCCTCAGCACTTTGCGCGTGTTAAGCAAAAATAAAAAACTAAAGTTTTTTTCGGAAGATTCACATTATATACAAAAAATGAGAGGCCCTCGATTTCTCGAAGACCTCTCTTAAAATGGCGGCGACCT
>JAUNIC010000072.1 GCA_030523615.1 Bacteroidales bacterium | reverse complement strand
CGGTCGCTGTTGATGGCGGCGAGGTCGCGCTCGTACTCGAAGTCCTTGACGCTACGGACGCCGCGGAGGAGGAAGCGGGCGCCTTCGCGCTGGGCGAGGTCGACGGTGAGGTCGCTGTAGGCGACGACCTTGACACGCGGCGATTCAATCGCCGCATTATTAACGGCGCAGCAAGAGGGGGCGCTTTCAGGCTGAGAGGCGCAGCAAGAGGGGGCGCTTTCGGACAGGGAGGCGGCCCAATGCTCGATGGCGGCAACGCGGTCGGCGATGGGGGTTCCGCTGGTCTTTTGGGCGTTGTAGCCCACAGCGATGACGATGCGGTCGAAGAGCTGGAGGCCGCGGCGCACTATGTCGGCGTGACCGATGGTGAAGGGATCGAAACTGCCGGGGAAAAGGGCGATACTGCCCCCCTCCAACTCCCCCCGACTGGGGGGAGGGCACGAAGGCGCTGAGCGCGTTATGGGTTGTTCGTTCATTGTTCTTGCTTTTTTATGCGGGCAGAGGATACGAGTCCTCCCCCCAGTCGGGGGGAGCTAGAGGGGGGCTTCCTCTACGAGGTCCTCTTCGACGACGAGGTTGTCGATGATGAAGTTCTGGCGCTCCATCGTGTTCTTGCCCATATAGTAGGAGAGAAGGTCGGAAACCTGGTCGGACTTGTGGAGGGTGACGGGCTCAAGGCGCATGTCGGGGCCGATGAAGTGCTTAAACTCGTCGGCGCTGATCTCGCCGAGACCCTTGAAGCGGGTGATCTCCATGGTGGGACCGGCAAGGCGCTCGATGGCGGCGAGGCGCTCTTCCTCGGTGTAGCAGTAGATGGTCTCGAACTCGGCGCGGCCGCCCTTCTTCTCCTTCGCTCCTTTCTTCTTATTACGCACGCGGAAGAGGGGCGTCTGGAGGATGAAGACGTGGCCCTTCTTGACGAGGTCGGGGAAGAACTGGAGGAAGAAGGTCATCATGAGGAGGCGGATGTGCATACCGTCGACGTCGGCATCGGTAGCGATGATGACCTTGTTGTAGCGGAGGCCGTCGAGGCCGTCCTCGATGTTGAGGGCTGCCTGGAGGAGGTTGAACTCTTCGTTTTCGTAGACCACCTTCTTGGTGAGACCGTAGCAGTTGAGGGGTTTGCCGCGGAGGGAGAAGACGGCCTGGGTGTTGACGTCGCGGCACTGGGTGATGGAGCCGCTTGCGGAGTTGCCCTCGGTGATGAAGATGGAGCTGTCCTGACGGGGATCGGCCTCGTCCTCCTCGCCCTTTTTGCGCTTGGGAGCGGGGTCGGAGAAGTGGACGTGGCAGTCGCGGAGCTTCTTGTTGTGGAGGTTGGCCTTCTTGGCACGTTCGCGAGCAAGCTTGGCCACACCGGCCATGGCCTTGCGCTCCTTCTCGCTCTCCTGGATCTTCTGGAGGATGGTCTCAGCGATGTCGGTGTTGCGGTGGAGGAAGTTGTCGACCTGCTCCTTGATGAAGTCGCCGACGAACTTGTTGACGCTGACGCCGGAGAGGAGGAAGGGCTGGCCGCTCTTGTCCTTGTCGGGGGCCATATAGAGGGAGCCGAGCTTGATCTTCGTCTGCGACTCGAACATAGGCTCGATGACGCGGATGGCGATAGCGGCGACAAGGCCGTTGCGGACGTCCTGCACTTCAAAGTTCTTGCCGCTGTACTCCTTGATGGTCTTGGCGATGTGCTCCTTGAAGGCAGCCTGATGGGTACCACCCTGCGTGGTGTTCTGGCCGTTGACAAAAGAGTAGTACTCCTCGCCGTTCTGGTTCTTGGCGTGGGTGAAGGCAATCTCGATGCCGTCGCCCTTGATGTGGACGATGGGATAGAGCGCCTCATCGGTCATCTTGTCGGAAAGAAGGTCCTCAAGGCCGTTGCGCGAAATGATGCGCGAGCCGTTGTGGAAGATGGCAAGACCAGTGTTGAGGTAGGTGTAGTTGCGGAGCATCTCCTTGACGAACTCGCCGCGGAAGCGGTAGCCGGTGAAGAGTGTGGGATCGGGTTCGAAGGCGATGTATGTGCCGTTTTCCTCCTCGGTCTTGCCGCTCTTGTCGCTGACGAGGTGTCCGCGCTCGAACTGCACCTCGTGGTATTCGCCGTCGCGTGTGGAGCGTGCGGTGAAGCGGAGCGCAAGGGCGTTGACGGCCTTAAGGCCCACGCCGTTCAAACCCACGGAGGCGGTGTACTGGTCGTTGTCGTACTTACCGCCAGTGTTGAGTTTGGAGACAGCGGGAATGAGGCTGCCGAGGGGTATGCCGCGTCCGTAGTCGCGAATGGCGGCGGTGGTTTCGGTGATGTCGACCTCAATCTTCTTGCCGAAGCCTTCGTTGAACTCGTCGATGGAGTTGTCAATGCTCTCTTTGAGGAGGACGTATATGCCGTCTTCGGGCTGCGAACCGTCGCCGAGGCGTCCGATGTACATACCGGGACGCAGGCGGATGTGCTCCATGTCGTCAAGGTGACGGATGGAGGAGTCGGTATAGTCTGCGGCGGAGCGGGAGGTTTCTAAGATTTCTTCTGCCATGTTTTTGTAGAGGGCTAGAGGTTCTAGGGATTCTAGAGATTCTAGGCGATTTTAGAGCGGTTTCTGATAGCAGCGGCGCTTCTTGTGGATTTCGCAGTCGAGGTAGGCCCACTGGTCCTGAGACTGGTGGTTGGTCTCGAGCTGGGGATGGGTCTCGGCGAACTTGAAGCCCATCTCCTGAGCGATGGGGATGATGTCGGCGAAGAGGAGGGCGTTGACGCCCTTGTTCTGGTACTCGGGGAGGACGGCGACGAGGAGGAGGTCAATGATCTCGCTGTGCTTTACCTTGAGCGCCTTGAGGAGGTGGAACCATCCGAAGGGGAACATCTTGCCCTTGGCCTTCTGCAGCGCGACGCTGAGGGAGGGGATGCCGACACCCATGGCGACGGGTTCGCCGTCGGCGTTCTCCACGACGGTGAGGAGACGGAAGTCGAGGAACTGGAGGTACTGGTCGACGTACTTGTCGATCTGGCGGGGCGTCATCTCGGTGTAGCCGTAGAGGTGGGCGTAGGCCTTGTTGACGACGTCGAAAATCTTGTAGTGATAGCCGTCCTTCTTCACCTCCTTCACGCTCTTGAACTTGCGAACGTGGACGTTGGAGCGCTTCTTGACGATCTCGGCGACGCGGAAGTACTTGTCCTGACGTGCCTCGTGGCCGGGCGAGGGCACGGTGACCTTACGCTCTACCCAGTCGATCTCGTGCTCGTAGCCGAGGCGCTCCATGTGCTGGGGATAGTAGGGGTAGTTGTAGATGGTGGACATGGTGGAGAGCTGGTCGAAGCCGTCGATGAGCATGCCTTCGGGGTCCATGTCGGTGAAGCCGAGCGGACCGACGAGTTTGTCGCAGCCATGGTCGCGGCCGTACTTCTCGGCAGTGTCCATGAGGGCCTTGCTGACTTCGGGATCGTCGATGAAGTCGATCCAGCCGAAGCGGGCGTTGTTCTCGTTCCAGATGCGATTGGTCTTGTGGTTGACCATGCAGGCCACGCGGCCCACGATCTTGCCGTCGCGGTAAGCGAGGAAGAGATCGGCGTCGCAGAAGGCGAAGGCATCGTTGCGCTTGGGGTCGAAGCTCTCGTACATGTCCTCGAGGAGATCGGGCACGGAGTAGGCGTTGTCCTTATAGAGTTCGTAGTTGAAGCGGATGAATGCGCGTACCTCTTTCTTGTTGTAGAGGTCAACTTTCTTTATTTCGATGGCCATAGTTGTGGTAATTTAGTATTTTAACGTGCAAATATAGTGATTTCTTGCGACATACGTGGCATGATTTTGCAGAAAAGTGAAAAAGAAGGACAAAAGAGGCGTAAAAAAGTACACCACCCCGCCTGCAAAGGGGATTGCAGACGAGATGGTGTATGGCAAATTGTGGTATAATGTGGTATATTGTGGCAAAACTATCGTTGCCGTTTGTTTATTTGCCGAGGATCATGTTGACAGCGTCTTCGATATCCTTCACGGTGGCGTTGCCGGCGAGAGCATCGTTGATGAGCTTCACGACGTCGCCGATGGTCTCTGCGATGACAAAGTCGGCGCCGAACTCAACATTGACGATCTGCTGGAGGCTTTCGAGCTCAATGTCGATGACGGCGTGGAGTTTCTCGTTCTTCTCGGAGAACTTGCCTGTCATCACGACGGGGATGTCGCCGAGGTCGGGACCGCCCCATGACTCAATGCTTGCGTCGTCGCCATTGCCGATGCGGATGTTGCCGCTGTAGCTGAAGGTGCCGTCTTCGGCGAGCTCCATGTTGTTGATGGCGAGGTTGCCGATGGGGGCGAGGACCTCTGAACCATCGAGGGCAAGCATGAAGTTGCGGAGCGTAAAGTTGATATTGCCGTTGCGGAGGATGCCTACGGTGACGTCGGCCTGCTGATGGTTCTCTTGACCGTTGATAGCCACAAGGAGGTTGTCGGTGAGTTCAACGGTGCGGATGGGGGTGCCACCGAAGAGCACGTCAACCGTCTGCTGGAGGCTTTCAAGCTCGATGGCGATGTTGACGAGGAGGTATTCCTCACCTTCGTACTCGTAGAGCTGGCCCTTCATGTTGAGGGGAATTGCACCGAGGTCGGGACCGCCCCAAGAGGCTACGCCTTCGAGGTCGCCCTCACCGATGCGGACGTTGCCGTTGTAGCTGAAGCGGCCGTCGGCGTCGAGTTCGAGAGCGTTGATTGCGATGTTGCCGATGTACATGGGCTGACCACCAACCTGCATAGCGAAGTTCTTCAGGTTGAAATTCATGTAGCCATTCTTGAGCATGCCCACCTCGATGGTGGCCTGCTGGCTGGAAACTTCGCCGTTGACGGTGATCTGGAGGTCGTCAGTGTAGGTCTTGGTGCTGACGGGAGTAGCGCCGAAGGTCACGTTGACGGTCTGCTGGAGACTCTCTTCGAGGTCGATGTCAATGTTGACGAGGAGATAGTTCTGGCCGTCCTTCGTGAAGAGCTGACCTTCAAGAAGGAGGGGTACATCGCCGAGTTCAGGACCACCCCAGGCTACGCCGGGAGTGCTACCATTGCCGATGCGGAGCGAGCCGTCGAAGTTGAACTTGCCCTGCTCGTCGACGATGAGGTTCTCGATACGGATGGCACCAATGGGCATAGCACCCATCTCGGTCTGGAGGTAGAAGTTGTCGAGGAGGAAGTTGATGTTGCCGTTGGGGAGGTACTGCACGGTTACTTCCTGTTCCTGAGTGGTGGTCTCACCATTGACGGTGACAGCGAGGATGTCGGTATACTTCTTCGTGCCGACTACGCCAAGGCCGTAGGTGATGTGGATGGTCTGCTGGAGGCTCTCCTGCATGTCGACGTCGAGAACGAGGATGCAGTGGCTGTCGGTAGCACCGGTACCGTTGCAGTCGTCGTATTCTTCGGTGCAGATGGCGCCGCGGAGCACTACGGGCACGTCACCGAGCTCGGGACCGCCCCAAGATACGGTGGGATCGCTGCCCTTGCCGATGCGGATGATGCCGTTGTAAACGAAGTTGCCCTTAGCATCGAGGGGTACATTGTCGATGGCTATGTTGCCAATGTAGCTGACACCACCGGCGACATTCATCTTGAAGTCCTTGAGGACGAGGTTGACGTTGCCGTTGCGGAGGGTGCCGATTTCAACCTGGGTGCTGCGGATGACGGTTTCTTCGCCGTTGACGAGGATATTGAGGTCGTCCTGATAGTGGTCGGTCTTGACGGCGTCGGCCCCGAAGGTGACGTGGACGGTCTGGCCAAGGCTTTCCTGGAGGTTGATGTCGATGACAACAATGAGCTGCTGCTCGCCTTCATAGTCGTAGACCTGGCCGCGGAGGTCGAGGGGAATGATGCCCATGTCGAGACCACCCCACTCGTGGGTCTGGTTGTTGCCGGGACCGATGAGGATGCCGCCGTTGTAGGCGAAGTTGCCGTCGGCGTCGATGGCGAGGTTATCGATAGCGATGTTGCCGATAGGAGCGCTGTCGCTACCCATAGGCATGGCGAAGTCGTTCAGCGTGAAGCTGATGTTGCCGTTGTCGAGGCTAACGACATTGATGGTCTGATTCTCAATTTCGGTGGCGTCGCCGTTGACGGTCACTACGATGCTGCCAGCAAAGGGCTTGTTGTCGGCGGCGGCAAAGCCATAGGTAGCGTGCATGAAGACGCGCTTCACACGGTCAACAATGCTGGGATTGATGAGGGAAGCGTCGATGGCGGCAGCCACGAGTTGGCCGTCCTTCACCTGACCGCGAACGATGGTGGGAACAAGCTGGCCACCAGCGTTGCGCACGTTGCCTGCATAGTAGAAGTTGCCAGCGGCGTCGAGGCTAACGTTCTTGACGACGATGTTCTCGTACTGGTTAGAGGCATTGTCGACGAGGGCAGAGATGTGGAGGTTGAGGTTGCCGTCCTCGTTGTAGTTGATGGCGAGGGCGGGAACGTGAGTAGCGGCGGTGTTGTCGAAGCTGGCAACCAAATTACCAGCCACGGTCACAGCGTCGGCGGTCTCTGCAGGATAGGTGAGGAAGTGGAGGGTGTAGGTCTGGCTGTCGTTGCCGCAGGTGAGGGTGATGGTTACGGTGCCATCTTCGGCAGCATTGGTCGTCACGGTAGCCCCCTTGCCGGGAGTGACGTTGAGACCAGCCTCGCTGAACTCTTCATTGATGGTCTGTCCGTCCTCAAGCTTATCGCCGTACCAGGTGGCGTTGAGGGTGAAGTCGGCTGCAGCAAACTGGAAGGTGTGCTCGCGGCTGCGGCCATAACCGCTGACGGTGACAGTGAGGACGCGGGTCTCGGGGTCGTAGTACTTTTCAACGTTCTCGACACCGTTTCCGGTAGCGCTACAGAGGAAGAGGGCTTCGTCGTAGATGTCGTTGATGTTGTCCTCGCTCTTCACGCTCGCGCCATTATAAGTAGCGGTGAGGTCGAAGTTGAGGCGGCCGTAGTAGTTGAGGCCGGGAGTGCCGGTGAAGGTGACTGCGGTGGCAGAGGGAACGTAGAACTTGCCATCAGTAGCGGTGTAGGTCTTGTCGCCAATGGTGAGGCTGCCATCGCCACTGATCTCATAGAGACCGAGGGGGAGGTTGCTGACGGTAGCGCCGTCTTCTACAAAGACATTTGCGCTGATGGAGTTGGTGACATTGGCATTGGCGTAGTTGGGCCAGAAGTTAGCTATGCGGTCGGCTACGTTTGCATCTTCGAATACCCAACCGTAGGCATTGTTGAGCTGACAGGTAAGGCTGGTCTCACCACTGTTGGCAGCAAGGAATATATCACCAAACTTGGCACCAATGCCAAAGACACCATCGTAATACTGAATGCTGGGGCGGCAGATGCTGAACTTGCCATCTTCCACTGCCTCAACCGTGAAATTTGAGGCATTAGGTGCTGAACTCCAAGTATTGAATTTGGTGGCATTGAAATCTCTTGAGCTTCCATTGCGCTCACAATAGAGCCACTGACCACTACCTTTGCCGTAAGTGGTGCCGTCGTTCTTGAACTGATAGTTGTCGGAAACACCCGTCACGGTCCAACGAAGGAGTCGATGATTGGCCTGAGCGCTTGTTGTATTAATTTTCTGGTCTTCGTCGAGATACTTGCCGTTAGGGGTACTGATGTAGTACTCACCCACACCGAAGGTTGACACCTTTGCATCGGTTTCGGGAGTAACAGTAACGAGAGGCTCGTCGTCGAGGCCTGCATCAATACCCTTGGTAAAGTGTAGGGTGTAGGTGTGCTCGTTGCCGGGCTGCTCGTTGATGTTGTCGCCGACAATGTGAATGGTCACGGTGCCGTCCTCCTGCACATCGGTGGTGACGATAGCGCCAGCACCTGTTGTGTACTTCAGCATCTTCGCGTTGTAGGCGGCGTTGATAGTGGCACTGCCCGTAGCGTCGATCTCGATGGCCTGACCATTGTAGGTGGGGTTGATGAGCTCGCTGTAGTAAATCATCTCGATGTCATCTATGAACATCTGATCACCGCTTGCTCCCCCTCCAGGAGTTTCATTGGTTGTAAAAGTAGCGAGGACGTACTCGGGACGCAGGCCGTTAAAGCCATTGTAATTGAAAGGGATGTCATACTGCGTCCACGCCTTGTTGTTGGGAACGGCTGTCACTGCCTGCGCACAGACGATACTCATGTCGGTTTTGTCCGTAGGGTCGTACATCGTGCCGTTGGTGTGGAGCCACACACAGACACGAGCTGTGCCACTACCATTATTTTTCAGCCAAACGCGCATGGCATCGGGCTTACCAGTGAAGGGGGTGTAGAACTGGCTGTTAGGAGCATAGTTGCTGACAACGCGACCAGGTTCGGAGAAGTTGTAGTTGTTCTTACCGTCGGTAGCCGTGGTGCTGTGGGTGTAAATCTGGCCATTGGTCATGACGCCATTGGCGACGACACCTATAATGGCCGTGGACTTAACGTAGACACTCTGCTTGCCCGCGGATCCGGGACGAACGTCGGTGCTGGGCATGAGCTTCTCGCCAGAGCGACCCGCGCTGTTCATGGAACTAGCATCGATAGTGGCATAGCCGTGCCAACCTTGCGGCTCGGTGTAGCTGCCACCTGCTCCGATGAACTCGCTCTCAAAGTCAGAGTTGGGAAACTGATACTGTGCATGGGCGCTGAGGGCGCCGGCTGCGAGCAGTGTTCCCAAAAGAATCTGTTTCAGTTTCATTGCGATTAGTTTTTTATGAGTTGTTTATTGTATTATTTTACAAGCCTGTATATACGGCAGACGCTACCCGCATAGGGGTGGCGTGTACGTGTTCGCTTTATTTAGGGGGAAAAGACAGGGAGTGCTGCCGGAGTATGTCGGAGCAGCTTTGCCGTGCCTTTTGCAACTTAACGGATGACCGTCTTGCCGTTTACAATGTGCAGACCGCTGGCGTTGCGCACGCGACGGCCCTGGAGGTCGTAGATGGTCTGAGCAGCGCTTTCGGTGGCGATGCTGTCGAGGCCTACAACGGTCGGGTCGGCTGCAATGGGCTCGCCGAAGGTGACGAAGACTACCTGCTGAAGCTCTACCATATCGATGTCGATGGTCACGTAGAGCTTGTCGTCGGTGATGCGGCCGCGCATGCGGAGGGGAATCTGACCGAGCATGGGACCGAGCCACTCTTCTTCTGCCACACCGGCGGCGTCACCGGGGGTGATGAAGATGCTACCGGTGTAGTTGAATGACTTGTAGCCGGGGCCTTCAACGAGGGCGAGATCTTCGATGTTGATGTTGCCGACGGGGGCCTCGAAGCCGTCGGCAGTCATCACGAAGTTCTTCAGAGTGAAGTTGATGCCGCCGTCGGAGAGAGGAGTCACCTCAACGCTTGCGGGGATAGCGGGGGTGCTTTCGTCGTTAACGGTCACTACGAGCTGGTCGTTGTAGACCTTGGCAGCACCTGCGGGCGTAGCGGGAGCGAAGTCGGTGCCGAAGCCCATTACGATAACACCGCTAAGCTGATCGGTGGCATTGATGTTGAGGGTGTAGTAGAGCGCGTCATCCTTGAGCTTGCCATTGATAGCGACTTCGAGGTTGAGGCCAGCGCCCATCCAGTAGTCGGCAGCTGCAGAACCTGCAACAAAGTCCACACGCGCTGAGTGAGCGAAGCGGCTATAGCCCTTCTGCTCGTCGAGGTCGATACCAGGGATGGTGACAGCGCCGAAAGTCATCGTCTCGCCACCAGAAGTGAGGATAAGATTGTCGAGGCAGAGGTCGAAGGTCTTGTTGTCGTTGTAAACAACCTTGGCAGCATAGCTGCTGACGGGATCCATGGTCATGCTCTGGCCTGCTACGCTGAGTTCGTAGTTGGCAGTTGCCGTGAAGGTCTTCTCGCCGGTAACCTTAGAGGGAGCAAAGTCGGAACCGAACTGTACGTTGACAATCTGGCCGAGGCTCTCCAGAAGGTTGAGGTCGATGTTGACGAAGAGCTCAGTGTCGCTCATCTTGCCGGTGAGGGCGAGGGGCAGGTTGCCGAGGGTGGGGCCGAACCATTCGCTGACCGTGGGGTCGCTGCCCTCCTTGATCTGGAGGTTGGCGTTGTAGTTGAAGGAACTGTAAGCGCCCTTGTCGCGGAGGTAGAGGTTATTGATTTCGATGTTGCCGACGGGGAGCGCGTCGCCGCCAGTACCGAGAGCAAAGTTGGGGAGGACGAAGTTGATGAGGTTGTCTTCGAGCATCTCAACGCTGACGGTGGTCTCCTGCGAGGTTTCGAGGCCATCGACGGTCACCTTGAGGGTGCTGGTGAAGGTCTTCACGGTGCTTTCTGCAGCAGCTGTCATGGCCATCACGCAGAGGAGGAAAAGGGTAAAGATTTTTTTCATATTGATGGTTTAGAGTTGATAACTTGTTTTTACCGCGTGCAAAATTAGCCAAAATGCTAAAATACAACAAGAAAAAACGGCAGAAAGGTCTGTAATACCGTAATTTTCGGTCCAAAAGACCAATTCGACGCGGCATTATTACACTCAAAATGGCACAAAGAAGCAAAAAGTGTGCATCGCTGCTGAGGGGCTGTAGGACGGACGCAGACGGCCCAAAGCGACAAAAGAAGGGTTCATCCGACATTTGGAGTGATAAGGCACGAATGCAGGCTGAAGGCCTGCGGGGTGTGTAGCCTAGTGTACTGTCTCATGCATATAAGTATTATCCCGAATTAGAGAATTAGAGAATTTCCGTTCTTGCAATTCCTTTAAATCCCGAATACTAAAATTACAGGAAACGAATTCTTTAATTCTCAAATTCGGGATAGAAAGAATCTTTTTATGCTCGCGACAATACACTAGGCTATACAACCAGCAGGCCTACAGCCTGCATACATGCAGTCGTTTTCTATCACTCCATATTCCTGAAGAACCCCAAAAAAGCAATGACATGCTCGCCCTCAACGTAGAGGATAAGCATGCCATTGCCTGAATTATTCACGGCGTGCAGAAGCACTCCTATAATATTATATTAGCGCACGACCACTTTACCGTTCTGGAGGACGACGCCACGCTGGGCGTTGGTGCGGCGGCCCTGGAGGTCGTAGGCGGGAGCGGTGACAGAGGTAGCGGGAAGAGCGTCGATGCCGGTGATGGTGCCGCCTTCACCGTCGAAGGTGAACTCGTTCACGATGATCTGGCTGTCGTAAACGTTGTCGAGGAGGAAACTCTTGGCAGAAACTACCATGCAAGCGCTGCCTTCGGCCTTGAAGGCTCCGATCTTGGCGAGCACCTTATTGGCTGCTGCCTGAAGCTGGGCGCTGAGGTCAGCCATCTTGACGAAGTGGAGGGTTACGACGTTGCCAGCAATCTCGTAGCTGCCGGCGTAAGGAGCGTAGAGGAAGGCGTAGGGTTCGCCCACAGCGTTGAAGACAACGGCGAGGGGCTCAAGCTGACCCTTGGTCACCTCGAAGTAGTTGTCGAAGGTGATGGTGGTATTGAGGACGTCGTCGAGGCTTTCGGCTTCAGAGAAGAAGAGGTTACCGTTGATGTCGTCGCCCTGAGGACCCATAGGCTTTACGAACTCGAGGGTGTAGACGTGGATGTTCTCGGGGTTGTAGGCAATGTCCTGACCCTTGACGCAGATGGTGAGGGTGCGGGTTTCCTCGTCGTAGGCGGTCTCGATGGTGGCTGCCACACCGTTGCTGGTGAGGGTGAGGAGTTCTGCATCGTAGTCGCCGAGAACATTGGCGGCGCCGTCGGTGAAGGTTACATTGCGGCCGTCGAAGGTGACAACGTCGAGCTCGGAGTTGTAGACCATCGTCACATCGTCGATGAACATATAGTCGGAGGCGTTACCCTTGCCGGGAATGCTGCTGGTGGCGAAGCTGACGAGGGCGTAGTAGGGATCGTTGTCGCTGGTATAGGTGAAGGGTACGGTGTACTCCGTCCAAGTGAGGTCGTTGCTTGCGGGAGCAATCTCACCGGAAGCCACCATGGGAACCTGCTTGGCCACGTTGCCGGTGACGGGATCCTGGAAGTAGCCCTTCTCGTGGAGGAAGGCGGCAATCTTCACGGTACCGGAGCAGCTGCTCTTGATCCACACCTTCATGGCGTCGGGACGACCTGCGAAGTACATGGCCTGCTCGTCGCCGGCTTCGTTGGTGTAGTTGTAGTTATCGTTGGCATTGGTGGCCGATATACCACCGCCGTTGATGCATCCGGTGGTCATGTTACCCTGTGCCATGGCGAGGCCGAGGACGCTACGGGCGTTGAGGCGGGCGCTGAACTGGCCGTTGTGCACCTCGGTGCTGTCCTTGCGGAGCTGTACGGCACGCACAGTACCAGCCATTGCGCCGGTGGCGGTGATGAAGGAATTCCAGCAGAGGGGCTCTTCGCCAGAGGTACCACCCTCGCTGACGCCTTCCCAATTTTCGAAGCTGCTGTTGCGGAGCTGGAACTCGTTGAAGGCTTCGAACTTGGCGTAAAGGTGGAACTGCGTGGGAGCTGCAGCGTCGGTAGAGAGGGCGGTCACATCGTAGTTGATGGTCTTGGCACGAGAGATGTACTCGGTGCAGGCCTCATCGATGAACCAGCCGACGAAACGGCAGTTGAGGCGTGAATCGGCGCCTACGCTGACGGTGTAGCGCTGTTCGGGGTCTACGGTTTCGAGGAGGGAAGCGCTGGAAGCACCACCGTTGACACTTACGGTGCAGCCTTCGGGACCAACGATGTGGACGTTGAGGGTGGAGCTGTAGGCGTCGAGGGCTTCGATGAACTTGGCGTAGACGTTGAACGCTGAAGCGGCAGCTGCGCTGGTGGCATTGGTGGCCGCGCTGACGGTGTAACGGTAAACATCGCCGTCCTTGGTGGTCTGTGCGGGAGCTGTGCAGTCGGCATTGGTGTACCAGCCTTCGAGCTTTTGTCCTGCGGCGGGCTTAGCGAAGAGGAAGTAGTTCTGACTGCGGCTGTCGCCGCTGTTGCTTACGCTGACGGTCTCCTGATAGGCGTCGGCCGCAGGAGCAGCGTTAGTCGTACTGGCATAGACAAGGCCTGCGCCGGTGGGAGTGGCGGTGGCATTGACCTTGGTGTAGTAGGTGGTCGAACCGCCACCTGCCAGAGCGCTGAGACTTGCCGTCATAAAGAGGCAGACGACAAGGCTGAGGTTTTGAGAATACTTTTCATTGAAGTGATTATTGTGATATTTTGGTTTTAGCTTAAGTGAAAAGCGATAAGTATGTCAAAGAAATCACATTTGAATTTCTTGCACAAACTCGCTGAACTTGCGCACAAAGTTACGGTAATTTATAAGTATACGCAAGAAAATACGGTACAAAGATGTGTTTTTAATGATTTTACCATATAAAATGACAATTATGCAAGCATTTGAGGGCAGAAGGTGTGTACAAGAATGCATATAGCCTCCCGCACTTTGCAAATCATCATCGGGGAAACGCCTTTGGTGACTGCGCACAAAAAGCCCGCCGGAGCGGTGTGCTCGGGCGGGGAAGAAGAAAGGCTCACGACGTTGGTAGAAGTCAATGACAACGTTAGTGTCCACAAATATAGTCATCATTTGTATTTTTCTTCTAATTCGCTTACTAATAATTCCTCATAGTCTGTAGTTCCGAGGTCTACCCGTTCCTCGAAGGTCATAGCCATGATTTCAGGAGAAAGAGGTCGGTTTCTCCAATCAATCTGTTGTGTCTGCGTGGGAGCCTGTTGCTTCTCTGTCTTTACGGTTGTTGCCAGCGACTTCACAAAAGCAGTGATGAGTTGGCGCAGATAACTTTCCTCAAAGAGAGCGATCTCGGGCATATTGATAGTCATGGAAGCCATAATATTCAGCGTTTAATTGTTTTCGGTTGCAAAAGTACGAAGGAAGTTGGGGATTTGCAAATAATTGGGGGAGAATTTGGCGATATGCGCACAAAAAGCCCGCCGGAGCGGTGTGCTCGGGCGGGGAATATGCTTTACTCGGTTTTAACGAAATCCGTATTTTATTGGCGCACAATCCAATTCTCGAGGCGGATGTTACTGAGGTTTTTGAAATCCTTATAGTTTTCGGTAACCATTATCATGTCGTAACAAATGGCCGTGCAACCTATTAGGAGATCAAAATTGTCGTCTAATGGCGTTCCTGCAAGTCGAAGACGCACCTTTTCATTTGCGGCAATTTCCAACACCTCAGAAATCGGGATTACTGTGATTGAAGAAATGAATTTTCTAACCATATCCCTTTGGTCAATGCCTGTCTTCTTCCAGAACAGCTCAGCGCCTACCATCAACTCGAAAGCCGTTATTTCAGAAATTGCACACATCTGAAGACCCACCCTGTCAATGGCTTGGTCGACATGGTATTTTCCTCTGAACATAAATGCACAGATGTTTGTGTCAAGAAGATATTTCATACAAACAGATCAATATCGCGATTTTTACCATTACGTCCTTCTCGGATATCTTCCAGCCATTCTTCTGTAGTGTATTGCGAATCGTCAGGAAGAATGCCGTAGAAATCCGATGCTTTTTGTTGGGGAACCTTTTGGATTAAAGATCTCGACATCATACTTATCAACTCCAACTTCACAGAAGTGCTTGCTTCTTTTATCAGATTCCAATAGGCCAAAGCGGAAGCTGAATTGTTTGGGTTCAATGCTGTTGTCATAATTTTCGATGTTTAAAGAGTTTCCGGTTGCAAAAGTACGAAGAAAGTTGGGGATTTGCAAATAATTGGGGGAGAATTTGGCGATTTTGGGCACAAAAAGCCCGCCGGAGCGGGGTGCTCGGGCGGGCTATTATTTATTGAAAGAGGTGGGGAGGATTATTCCTCGTCCCAATCTTCTTCGAAACGAACGTTAGAGCCGACAGAGGTATCAGAACCGTCCTTGTAATCAAGGCTGAGGGCGAGCATAGATTCTGCTGCATAGTTAACGAGAGCAGCTTCGGGAGCGATATAATTCTTCTTCATGATTTAAATCTCCTTTCTTTAATTACTTAACCTCAAATCCGCAACCTATAGGGTTTAGTGGGATTTTGCTTGCAAAGCGAC
>JAUNIC010000071.1 GCA_030523615.1 Bacteroidales bacterium | reverse complement strand
TACTTCTTAATTCTTATTTCTTAATTGTTCTATCCGATGGTCACAAGCGTATCGCCTTCCATGACGGAGTCGCCGGCGGCGCAGCAGATGCCCGTTACGGCACCATCGCACTCGGCGGTGATGTTGTTCTCCATCTTCATGGCTTCAAGCACGAGGACGGTGTCGCCCTTCTTTACGCTCTGGCCAGCAGCGACGAGCACCTTGGTGACTACGCCGGGCAGAGGAGCCTTGACGGGAGTGCCGGCACCGGCAGCACCCTTCTGAGCGGGAGCGGCGGGAGCAGCAGCGGCTGCGGCTACGGGTGCGGCAGCTACGGGAGCGGCGCCAGCCTCAACGTTGGGGAGGTCGCCTTCGGTGAGGGGAGTGCCGAGCATTTCAACGTCGAAGGCTATGCCGTTGACGTTGAGCTTGGCTACACTGCCCTTAATCTGTTCAATGGTCACGTCGTACTGCGCACCATTGACGTTATAACTGTATGTTCTCATTTCTTTATTTACTTATGGTTAAACTGACGGGAGGGGTCGTTCCAGGGCGTGCACTTGCGCTGGATGGTGATGGTGTTTACGGGTTCGTCGTCGTGGACGTCCTCCACCTCATACTGGGCGAGGGCGAGACTGATGACGCCGGCGTAGACGGCCATCTCTTCAGCGGTGGGCTCTGCTCCATCAACACTGACGACACGACCTGCGTTGTTGAGCGTAATGCTGAGTTCCTTGCCGCCGACGGTGTATTTGAGAGTTTTCATAGAAAAACACTTTTTTATACTTTAGTAACTACTCCCCGCCCTCACAGGGAGGGGCTGGGGGAGGGTCTTAGAGGGGCAGACAGCCGTGCTTCTTGGTGGGGCGAGTCTCGCTCTTCGTCTCAAGCTGTGCGAGGGCGCGGCAGATGCGCAGACGAGTGTTGCGGGGTTCGATCACATCGTCTACATAGCCGTACTCGGCAGCCTTGTAGGGATTGGTGAAGAGGTCGTTGTACTCCTTCTCCTTCTCGGCGAGGAACGCCTTGGGGTCGGGAGCGGCCTTGGCAGCCTTGGCAGAGAGAACGGCCACGGCGCCGCTGGCACCCATCACAGCGATTTCGGCTGAGGGCCAAGCGTAGTTCATATCGCTCTTGAGCTGCTTGGAGCCCATCACGATGTGGCTACCGCCGTAGCTCTTGCGGAGCGTGACGGTCACCTTGGGCACGGTAGCTTCGCCGTAAGCGTAGAGGAGCTTTGCACCGTGGCTGATGACGGCGTTGTACTCCTGGCCGGTGCCGGGGAGGAAGCCGGGAACGTCAACGAGCGAGACGATGGGAATGTTGAAGGCGTCGCAGAAACGTACGAAGCGGGCGGCCTTGCGGCTGGCGTTGCAGTCGAGCACACCGGCGAAGACCTTGGGCTGGTTGGCCACGATGCCGACGCTCTGGCCGTTGAAGCGGGCAAAGCCCACGATGATGTTCTGAGCGAAGTTCTTCTGAACCTCCATGAACTCGCCGTTATCGACAACTGCGCCAATGACCTCATACATGTTGTAGGCCTGGTTGGGATTGTCGGGGATGATCTCGTTGAGCAGGTCGTCCTTGCGGTCGATGGGGTCGGTGCACTCTACGCGGGGAGTGCGCTCGCGATTGTTCTGGGGAATGTAGGTGAGGAGCTGACGGATGAGGGCAGCAAATTCTTCCTCGGTCTTGGCGGTAAAGTGACAAACACCGCTCTTCGTGGAGTGCATAGAAGCACCGCCGAGTTCTTCCTGGGTCACGTCTTCGCCGGTAACGGTCTTCACCACCTTGGGACCGGTGAGGAACATGTAGCTTACGCCTTCGAGCATGACGATGAAGTCGGTCAGCGCGGGGCTATAAACGGAACCACCTGCGCAGGGGCCGCAGATACCGCTGATCTGGGGAATGACGCCGCTGGCTTCGATGTTGCGCTGGAAGATGTTGGCAAAACCTGCGAGGGAGTTGACGCCTTCCTGAATACGTGCGCCGCCGGAGTCGTTGAGACCGATGATGGGGGCGCCCATCTTCATCGCGAGGTCCTGCACCTTGCAGATCTTCTCGGCCATGGTCTCGGAAAGCGAGCCACCATTGACGGTGAAGTCCTGTGCGTAGACGTAGACGAGGCGGCCATTGATGGTGGCGCTACCCACGACGATACCGTCGCCGAAGAACTGCTTCTTCTCCATGCCGAAGTCGTGGCAACGGTGGAGCTTGAACATGTCCATCTCTTCAAATGAGCCTTCGTCTACGAGAAGTGCAATACGTTCGCGGGCAGTAGCCTTGCCCTTTGCGTGCTGCTTGTCGATGGCTACTTCGCCACCGCCGAGGCGGGCGATTTCGCGCTTCTCAACGAGCTGCTTGATCTTTTTCTGTTGTTCACTCATGTTTTTGTGTGTGATGTGAATTTGGTTTATATTATTGTTGTTTTGGTTTCGCGTGTCTTTTTCGAAAATTGCACGTTTTCCGCAATTTTGCGCAAAAAAGCTATATTTCGCGCGGCAAAGATAGCAAAAAAATAGAAATCTCAAAACTTTTTTAAGTATTCTTATACATATCGGCCCTCCTCGGCCTCAGCTTTGCCGCGTCACCTTTGCATTATTCGCACATACGCGCGCCATCCGTCCGTATGCGTGAGCGCATAATGCGCAGGCACGAGGCTGTAGTCGGCGCTGTCCCTGCAGCTGCAGATTCGCGGCGCGGAGATGGGGGATTTTGTCGCGGCGCTGGAGGGTTTTGTCGCGGAGAATTATTCAACTGCGCCAAAGAATTATGTCGTGTCACATCTGTGACACGTACGTTGCACAGACGTGGCACTATCGTCGCACAGTATGTGAAACGATTGTGCCACACCCGTGAATCGATCGACTCACAGGTGTGGCACAACATATTTCTTTGAGAGAATTAGCTATTTCTTTGAGATGGGAGACGCGTTCCTTAAGGCAGGAAAAACGGCCTCCGAGGGATTAAAGGCTATCGTAGGCGTGCTTGGGATAGTCCACGGTGTAGTGGAGACCGCGGCTTTCCTTGCGCTCGATGGCCTGGCGGGTGATGAGGTAACCCACGTTGATCATGTTGCGGAGCTCGCAGAGGTCGGGCGTAGCCTTCACGCGCTTGAAGAGCTCCTCAGTCTCTTCGTAGAGGAGGTCGAGACGCGTCCACGCTCGCTTCAGACGGAGGTCGCTGCGCACGATGCCCACGTAATTGCTCATGATGCTGCACACCTCGCGAGCATCCTGGGCGATGAGAATCTTCTCCTCGTTCGTCATCGTACCCTCATCGTTCCACTCGGGCACGCTGGTGTTGAATTCGTACTCGTCGATGTGCGCAAGGCTGTGCTGAGCGGCCTTCTCGGCATAGACAACGGCTTCGATCAAGCTGTTGGAAGCCAGACGGTTGCCGCCGTGGAGACCCGTGCAGGAGCACTCGCCGATGGCGTAGAGACGCTTGATGCTGGAGCAGCCGTTGAGGTCGACCTTCACGCCGCCGCAGAGATAGTGGGCTGCGGGGGCCACGGGGATGTACTGCTTCGTGATGTCGATGCCGATGGAGAGACATTTGGCGTAGATGTTGGGGAAATGCTTCTTCGTCTCCTCAGGATCCTTGTGAGTCACGTCGAGACATACGTTCTGCAGACCGTTGATTTTCATCTCGCGGTCGATGGCGCGTGCCACGATGTCGCGCGGAGCCAGCGAGAGGCGCTTGTCGTACTTCTGCATGAACTCCTGTCCGTTGGGCAGACGCAGAATGCCGCCGTAGCCGCGCATGGCTTCGGTGATGAGGTAGGCAGGGTGGGTCTCGTGGGGATTATAGAGCACCGTGGGGTGGAACTGGATGAACTCCATGTCCTTGACGGTTGCCTTGGCGCGGTAAGCCATGGCGATGCCGTCGCCCGTGGCGATGTTGGGGTTCGACGTGGTGCTGTAGACAGCGCCTGCGCCGCCCGTGGCGAGGACGGTAACCTTCGAGAGGTAAGTGTCGATCTTGCCGGTGTCGGGATCGAGCACGTAGGCGCCGAAGCATTCGATGTCGGGCGTCTGGCGCGTCACCTCGACGCCGAGATGGTGCTGCGTGATGACCTCGACGGCGTAGTGGTGCTCCATGACCTTGATGCGGGGATGGCGGCGCACGGCCTCGATGAGTCCGCGCTGGATCTCAAAGCCGGTGTCGTCGGCGTGGTGGAGGATGCGGAATTCAGAGTGTCCGCCCTCGCGATGGAGGTCGAAGGTTCCGTCTGCCTTCTTGTCGAAATTGACGCCCCACTCCACGAGTCGCTTTATGCCGTCGGGGCCGCCCTTTACGACCTGTTCCACAGCAGCGGGGTCGCTGATGTAGTCGCCGGCAATCATGGTGTCTTCGATGTGCTTCTCGAAGGTGTCGACTTCGAAGTTTGTGACGCTCGACACGCCACCTTGCGCTTTGGCCGTGTTGGCCTCGTCGATGGTTGTCTTGCAGATGAGGGCCACCTTACCTTTGCCCGAGGCGGCCGCCTGGAGGGCGTAACTCATTCCGGCCACACCGGAACCAATTACGAGAAAATCAAACTTGCGTATCATTTGTGTGTCGTTGCATTCATTTTGCGGCGCAAAATTAAGAATTAAATCCGAACCCGCCAAGCGTTTGCGGGAAAAACAACAAATGAGCGGAAGAAAGAATGGCCCGAAGGACAGAAGAACCGTCCGTCGAGCCATTCAGCAATGTGATTTAGTTTAGGTTTTGAACGTGCCGAGTATTATCGGATCACCTTCTTGCCGTTGACGATGAAGAAGCCCTTCTGAGCATTCTCCACGCGGCGGCCAGTGAGGTCGAAGGTGATGCCTTCGGTGAGGTCGGCAGAAATGCCGTGGATGCCGGTGAGGTTGGGTGTGTTTACCACGAAGGTGGTCTGGATACCCATGTCGTCGGCAGCGTAACCCATGAGTTGCTTACCGTCGCCGCTGATGAAGCTCAGCGCTGAAGCCTCCCAAGTCTGGGCGTATTCATCGTCGGCCATGAGCGTCTGAAGTTTCACGATGTTACCTGCACCGGCAGGCCAGATAACAGCGTCCATGAGCTCTTCGTAGATTTCGTTTTCCCAATCGATGAAGGTGGAGCTCAGACGACCTACGCAGGTGCCGTCGTTGCTGATGCCGAAGAGTTCGGGACCGGTGATGTCGTTGCCTTCAGCGTCCTGACCCATATCGAGCACCTCGAGTTCGCCACTCTTGAGGTTGAGGCGGCCTGCGTAGTTGCAAGCCTGATCCCAAGGACCGAGAGCTACTTCCTTGGTGAGGACGAGGGTCATCCATTCGCCGTTCTCGCTCATAGCCACAGGCTCAAAAGAGTGCCAGGGATTGGGGTTCTCAACGGGGATGGGCTCCCAGGTTTCTTCGTCGAGGATGGTGGTCTGGTAGTACTTGCTGGCCCAGCTGTGACCTTCGTAGACACCTTCGTCGTTCTTGGTCCAATGGCAAGCCACCCAAGAGCCGGTATTGGCGTCTTGGCAGTAACCCCATACGACGTTGCCGTCAGCGCTGATGCCGCGGGCAGAAGCGTAGTCGATGGCCACGCCGAGCTCCTCGGCTGCGGGGTTGGGGAGGTCGGTACGCGTCTTGCCGCCGTCGGTCCACACACAGCCCTGAACGTTCCATCCGTCTTCCTGGAAACGGAAGCCAGCTACGACCTTGCCGTCGGCGCTGATGCCGTAAGCCTCAGCACCGAGGACCATGGGATTGCCTTCCCAGTCGATGCCCTCGTCGCATACGAGTTCGGTGTACTCGCCAGTCTCCATGTTGTAGAGGCAGGGATAGGTGACGTAAGTGACCTGGTTGGTCGTGCCGCCTACGGCGATGCCGTTGTCGCTGACAGCGTGGAAACTGCCGCTGCGGGGATAATCCATTTCTTCGGTGCCGATGACTTCAGAGTAGTCATCGTTCCAGATGTACTCTACACCCTTGTCGCTGAGGACGAGGAGGCTCACCTCGCCATTGGTGGTGTTCCACACGAAGGGAACCATGTTCTGCTGGTCCATACCAGCGACGTAGTTGCCGTTGGCAGCCATACGCTCGCCGAGGAGGGAGAGGGTGGTGCCTTCCGACTCGTTGAAATTGTAGTAGTCGGGGCTGACGTTGAATGCGCTCTGGGCGTTCATGGCCATTGCGGCAGAAGCCAGACATGCAAGCGTAAAGATTTTCTTCATACTTTTCTTTTTACCTATTGTTAATACTTGAATGATTTACGGGGGATGAAAAGAGCGGCAAAAGTACGCAATTCCTCGCTCTGTAACAAATAATTACGACGAATAGCATACTTTTGTCGCCCAATCGAAGAGGAAATTGTACTATGCAGCAATCAATTGCGGCGATAACCATCCTTCTTAGCGCGATTGCTCATGCGCTTGATGCGCTCGTCGAGATTGGGATGGGTGGAGAGGAGGGTCTCGATGGCGCGGGCGTAACCGTCGGTGTTGTTCGTCTTCAGCGCGCGGAGTTTTTCGAAGGCTTTGGCCATGGCCCAAGGGTTGATGCCGTGCTTCTTGAGGAATTCGTATCCGTAGTCGTCGGCCGCCGTCTCCTGCTTGCGGGAGTACTTCGTGGTGAGCATGGCCTCGCCGATGTCGCCGAGGGAGGACGATGCTATCTGGCCAATGGTGCCGTCGCTCATCATGAGGCCGTCGCGGGCAGCGGAGGCAAGGAGCGCCGTGCGGTAGGACTTCTTCGAGTCGCGGTGGGCCAGGTGGCCCATCTCGTGGCCGAGGATGCCGAGGAGCTCTTCGTCGGTCATGATGTCCATCAGCTTGGTGTACACGCGGACGCTGCCGTCAGGGCTGGCAAAGGCGTTGGCCTCGTTGCTCTGGTAGACCTTGAAGTCGAGGCGGATGCCGTCGACGTTCGTCATGCCGCGAGTGAGGCGTTTGAGGCGCACGCTGTAGGGGTTGTCGGCAGGGAGGACGTTGTTCTTGCGATCCATTTCCTGCATGGTCTTGGCCATGTACTGCGCGAGTTCCTCGTCGGTCACGGAGTAGGCCTGATAGACCTTGACAACGCCGGAGAGGGCTCGGCCCAACTTGTAGAGGCCGCTGAGACTTTGGGCGTTGCTGGCCATGGGCGCCGTAGCAAGCGTGAAGGCAAGGAGAAGGAGGGTGACGATGCGTTTCATAATTATGATTTTCTAAAGATGCAATGCGAAGAGGAACCGTCAGCGCCGGCAAAAAGCCAACCCTTAACACGCGTAATTCCATTACGCCTCAGTGCTTTACGCGTGTTAAGCAGAATAAAAAAAATGAAGTTTTTTTCAAAGACGCTCAATTGTTAACAATCAACTGTTAACTGTTAACTATTCACTCTAAACTTTTATTTAGAATTGCTCGTAGAGGAAAGGAGCTACGGTGCTGGTGCTCATCTGGATGCAGAGCTGGATGACCATGGCGAACATCACGACCTTGACGACGAGGGGCGAATCGACGTACCAATCGATGAAGCGGTGGTGAGTTTCGCGGCGGGTGGCGTGGACGAGCATGGCGCCTACGACAGCGAGGGTCCAAGGGCCGCGCATGGTGACAAAGGGCACAAGGTAGGCGAGGTCCATGTCGGTAAAGATTTTGCCGAAGATCTGCCAGCACGTCTCGAGGCTGCCAGCGCGGAAGAATACCCACGTGACGAGCAGGAAGCAGTAGGTGACGAGCCACGTGACGGGCTTCGTCAGCCAGTTGTCGGGAATCTTGTCAAGCCAGCGCTTGTTGGCCTTGTGGATGACGAGGCCCGCACCGTGGATGGCGCCCCAAATGGCAAACATGGGGGTGGAGCCGTGCCAAATGCCAGAGAGGAAAATGGTAACGAAGTTGTTGACGTACGTGCGAATCTTGCCTTTGCGGTTGCCGCCGAGGGGGATGTAGACGTAGTCGCGGAACCAGAAGGAGAGGCTCATGTGCCAACGGCGCCAGAACTCGGTGATGTTGAGGCTCTGGTAGGGCAGGTTGAAGTTGTCGGGCAACTTGATGCCAAGGAGGGCGGCCATACCGATGGCGAGGTCGCTGAGACCGGAAAAGTCGCAGTAGATCTGCACGCTGAAGCCGATGCAGCCCATGAGGTTCTCAAAGCCGGAGAGGGCCGTGGGGTCGTCGAAGACCATGTTGTTGAACTGAGCGATGTAGTCGGCGATGACAAGCTTCTTCACCAAGCCGAGCATGATGAGCCAAAGGCCAGTGTAAAGCAGCTTGGGGTCGACGGGAGGCAGGCCGCGGTGGGTGGGCTCTTCTTCGTCATCGGCTGCGCTTTCACCCTCCATCGACGCATCGTAGACGACGGTTTCTTCTTCAGGCTCCTCGGCAATTTCTCCTCGGAAATGGCTGAAGAAAACCTCGGCGCGGGTGATGGGGCCGGCCACAAGGAGGGGGAAGAAGGTGAGGTAAAAGAAGAACTCGAGGAGCGACACGCGGTCGGTGAACTTGCCCTTGTAGACGTCGACGACGTAGCTGATGGCCTGGAACGTGAAGAACGAGAGGCCGGCGGGCACGGTGATGGTGCCGAAGGAGAAGTTGGAGTGCAGGATGGCGTTCCAGATGTCGACGGCCATGCCTGTGTACTTGAAGACGAGGAGGGGCAAGAGGTCGACAATGACGGTGAACCACAGGAGACCCTTGCGGGCGGTGCCTTCAGCGTCGCTCATGCGGCGCGTAGACCACCAGGTGAAGAGGGCCACGGCGGGCAGAACGACCATGAGGAGGCCGTTGGACAAATAATAGAAGAGGAGGCTGAAGGCCGTGACGTAGAGCATCATGCCCTTCTTCGTCGCACGGCGGATGAGGACGAAGAAGATGAGAAAGAGCACGAAGACGGCCCAGAATGTTATGGTTGTGAAATGCACTTTTTAAGGGAAGAGGGAAGAGGTCAGAGGGAGGAGGGAGGAGGGACGAGGAAAGAGGAAAGAGGGAAGAGGTTGAAAGGTTACATCACTCGCCCTCGTGGTTGGCGGGGGGCGGAGTCACGGGCTGAGCCTGGGGTACAGGCTGCGGAACGGGAGCAGGCTGCGGCTCTGCCGTCTTAGGCGTGTGGGGCGTGCCGTCCTTAGCGGGCTCTACCTTGCCGTTCGTTGCGCCGTGGGCCTTCGCTGCGTCGGTTGTGGAGGTTTCCTTCTTAGGTTTGGGAGCGCCCATGCCGTTGGGCTTCGACTTGGGTTTGTCGCCCATGTGAGCAAAGTTCAGCTTGCCGTTGGGCTTCAGGTTGATGGCCGTGCAGTGGCTGCTCGGAGTGTCGGCAGGATAGGGGTTGAGCACAATGGGATGGGCCGTGAGCTGAGGGTCGGACAACCACACCGCCACGCTGTCGGTCCACTTGCTGTAGCCCTTGGGAGTGGGATGATGGTGGTCGGGACCACGCTCGAGGTCGAGGCGTCGGCTGTCGAAGAAACGCTTCTTGCCACACACGCGTTCGGGGATGAAGTTGAAGGGGGCGTCCTTATCCCAAGCGGGGGTGCAGATCCACACGTAGGGGATTTCGCCTACAATGTCGACAATCTTGCGGATGTTGTCCTCGCAGTGCTTTAGGTTGCGGGCGGGCTGCTCGTTGCCGCCGATGCTGATCATGATGAAGGTGGGGTCGAACCTGCGGATGTAGTTGCGCAGCGTGTCGCCGGACCATGCAAAGGTGGTGGAGCTGACCCAGGAGACGTAGGCGAATTCGTGGCCGTTGGCGTAGGCGTACTTTGCCATACAAGGGCCGATGCCGCCCACCATGGAGTCGCCGACGAAGAGGATGCGCTGGTGAGTGGTGTCGACAGCCATGGTGTCGGCCGTCAGCGTGTCGGTAGCGGCGATGGTGTCGTTGGTGGGATGGAGCAGAGTGTCCACACTGGTGAGGTCAATCTGCGTAAGCTCTACGTTAACGGGGTCCTCGAGTGTTGCATAGCCCACGACGGCGAGCAACGGTATCAGAAGAATGAGGATGACGTATAAATGGTGCTTCATTTAGTTTCGGAGGGGGATTGCTGTTCTGTATTTTTAGTCGGAGGAAACCTTCGTTCCGCGAAGGTCCTATTACGGCGCGCAAAATTACGAAAAAAAGAGCAACTCCGCCAACCGCTTTGCGCAAAAAGATGGAGGGAATGTCATTTTCTTGCACAAAGGGATTAGCAGAGTTGCTAATTTGTCGAGAAGCGGGATTACGCCGCGGCGGGAACTACTTGAAAAGTTTCTGCGAGAACAGCACGAGATACTGGCGCCAGTTGCTCCAGAGATGGCCGCGCGAACTCTTGTAGAAATCTACATCGAGGCCGTTGCGCTGCATCTGGGCATACACTTGCTGGTTGGCTTCCCAAAGGAAATCCTCGTCGCCGCAGGCTTGCCAAAAATACTTGTAGCCCGAACGCTGCAGACGCTGCAGTTTGCCGTCAATATCGGTGTAGGCAGGCAGATTCATGTCGAGTTTGGAGAAGTCCATACCTGCCGAGAAGAGGCCGATGTAGTCGAACGTGTCGGGATGGTTGAGGGCAATGAAGAAGGTGTGGAAACCACCCATCGAAAGGCCTGCGACAGCACGGTGCTTCTTGTCGGCCAGACAGCGATAGTTCTGCTCCGTGAAGCGGATGATTTCGTCGAAGTTCGTCTCGTAGCGGCCGTCCTTATAACCAGGCATCTGGTTGGACATGCAGGGACGGAAGTCGAGGCCCTCGCTCGTCTCGCCGGGGGCAGCGTCTTTGGTCAGGTTGCCGTTGGGAATGACGACGATCATGGGCTCTGCCTTGCCCTCAGCGATGAGATTGTCGAGGATGCGCGCGGTATGGCCCAAATCAAGCCAGGCTGTCTCGTCGCCGCCGCTGCCGTGGAGGAGGTAGAACACGGGGAAACGACGCTTCTTGCTAGTGTTGTAAGCAGCGGGAGTATAGATGGTCAGGCGACGGTCAGCGCCTGCTGCATCGGAGTGGTACCAGGTCGTGGTTACATTGCCGTGGGGCACGTCGCGTACCTGATAGTAATCGGCCACACCGCCCTTGACGTAGAAGATGCTGAACCAGTTGCCCACATCGCGGCGGGTGAAGGGGTTGACGGGGTCGAGCGTCATGACGCCGTCGATGTTGAAGCGGTAGGTGTACATCTCGGACACGAGGGGCATTGTAGTGGCTTCCCACACGCCGTCGGGGCTCTTGGTCATAGCGATGGTCGACTCGCCGGCCCAGTCGCCCACGACCTTTACGCTCTCGGCCTTGGGAGCCATGAGGCGGAAGGTGACGGTATGGTCGGCATTGACTTGTGGCGACACGAGGTCGGTGGCGCGAAAGCCCACATTCTGCTGGGCCAGAGCAACGAGCATGCAGCACTGCACTGCGAAGAAGAGAAGGAATCGTTTCATAGGTTTGAATAGTTAGTTTTCAGTGGTTTTGCATTGGAAAATTGGGCGCTACTCACCCCACGAGGAGCGATCGAGATTGCGGTAGCTGACGGCTTCGGCGAGGTGCTGCTTCGTGACTTGTTCGGAGCCGGCGAGGTCGGCGATGGTGCGCGCCACCTTTAATATTCTTTCGTACGCGCGAGCGGAGAGGCCGAGGCGGTCCATCACATGCTCCATCACAGCGGCAGACTCGGCGTCGAGAACCACGTACTTGCGGAGATGACGGGTGGACATTTGGGCATTGCAGTGCACGCCGGGCTCGTTCTTGAAACGCTCCGTCTGAATGGCACGGGCACGAATGACGCGTTCGCGGATGGCAGCGCTCGGCTCGCCCTCGGGAGCATTATTGAGTTCCTTGACGGGCACAGGAACAACCTCGAGCTGGATGTCGATGCGATCCATAAGCGGGCCGCTGATCTTCGACATGTAGCGCTGTATCTGCCCGGGGCGGCAAGTACACTCATGATAGGGATCGTTGTAAAAACCGCAAGGACAGGGGTTCATGGCAGCGACGAGCATGAAGGAGCAAGGGAGCGTGGCGTTGTACTTCGAACGGCTGATGGTGATTTCGCGGTCTTCGAGAGGCTGGCGGAGGGTTTCGAGCACCGACTTCGAATACTCGGGAAATTCGTCGATGAAGAGCACGCCGTTGTGGGCAAGGCTGATTTCGCCGGGCTGCAGATTGGTGCCGCCACCGATGAGAGCCACATCGCTGATGGTGTGGTGGGGCGAGCGGAAGGGGCGGGTGCTGATGAGGGTGTCGTCGCGACGGAGTTTGCCGGCCACGCTGTGTATCTGTGTGGTCTCGAGGCTCTCCTGCAGCGACAAAGGCGGGAGGATGCTGGGCAGACGCTTGGCCATCATGCTCTTACCACAGCCGGGACTGCCCACGACGAGGATGTTATGGCCTCCGGCAGCGGCCACCTCAAAGGCACGCTTGGCGGTGTCTTGGCCCTTTACCTCGGAGAAGTCGCTGCTGAAGGTGTTCTGCGCTGCAAAGAATTCGGCACGGGTGTCGATTTCGGTAGGCTGGAGCAGGCTGCGACCGAGGAGATGGTTGACAACTTCGCTCAGAGTGCGGGCTCCGTAGACCTTGAGATTGTTGACCACGGCAGCCTCGCGGACATTGTCTTCGGGCACAAAGAGGGCTTCGTAGCCTTGACTGCGAGCAAGAATGGCAACGAGAAGAGTGCCGCGCACAGGACGGAGTTCGCCGTTCAGACCGAGCTCGCCGACAAACATGTAGCGCTCTATGCCGTTGGTGATGCCGGCAAATTCCTTGAGCACGGTGGAGAGGGCGCAGATTTGTCCGATGGCGAGCGGGAGGTCGAAGCCAGAACCTTCCTTCTTCACGTCGGCAGGGGCAAAGTTGACAGCAACGTCGAAACCGCCCTTGAGATGGTAGCCGCTGTGGTGGAGGGCCGAACGCACACGGGTGCGGCTCTCTTTCACTGCGTTGTCGGGCAATCCGACCATGACGAACGCCGGCTCGCGCTGTGCGGTGCAGGGTTCGATGCTGACTTCGAGCAACACGCGGGTGGCCTGAAGTCCGTTGATGGTGACGCTATGGATGGTGCTGAGCATTTCTTAAGGGAAGAGGGACGAGGGACGAGGGAGAAGAACGAAAGAATGATAGAACGCGAAGCAGCGTAAAGCACGGCAGCACACATTCTATCATTCTTTCAATTTCTCATTATATCGTTTTACTTGTTGTACTTATCGAGACCGCTCTGGAGGAACTTGACGTACTCATCGATGTCTTCGTTGTAGCTGCGGCCGGGAACGAGGAGATTGCCGTCGTTGTCGAGCAGTACGTAGTAGGGCTGAGTCTGCGAACCGAAACGGCTGCGCTGCAGATAGCTCCACTTGTCGCCGATGGTGCGGAGCTTGGTTTCCTTTCCATTCTCCTGCACGATTTCCATCTCGGGGAGGGGAGTCTTCTCGTCGACGAAGAGCGAAACGAGCACGTACTCGTCGGTGAGGTAGTGCTTCACCTCTTCGTTGGTCCAAACGGCAGCCTCCATCTTACGGCAGTTGACGCAACCGAAGCCGGTGAAGTCAACCATGAGGGGCTTGCCCTGCTCCTTGGCATAGGCGAGGGCCTCGTCGTAATTGCGGAACTTGGCTTCAACGTGGCCGCCCTTCTTTGCGCCGTCCTCGCCGCCTTCTGCACCGGGGGTGAGGATGAAGTCCTGGGTGTTCATGGGAGGAGCGAAGGCGCTGACAGCCTTGCAGGGAGCGCCCCAAAGACCGGGAATCATGTAGATGGCGAAAGCCAGAGAGGCGAGACCGATGAAGTAAGCGGGCACGCTGGTCTTGTAACCCTCGTCGGGATCAACTTCGTCGTGGGGGAAGCGGATCCAACCGAAGAGGTAGAAGGCGAGGGTGGCGAAGATGACGATCCAGAGGCAGAGGAATACCTCGCGGTCGAGGAGATGCCAGCCGTAGGCAAGGTCGGCTACGCTGAAGAACTTGAAGGCGAAGGCGAGCTCGAGGAGACCGAGGACTACCTTGATCTGGTTCATCCAGTTACCGCCGCGGCTGGTCTTCTTCAGCAGGCTGGGGAAGAGGGCGAAGAAGGTGAAGGGAATGGCGAGGGCGAGGGCGAAGGCGAGCATGCCGATGGTGGGCGCAAGCTTGTCGCCACCTGCGGTGCTGGCCACTACGAGCAGACCGCCGATAATGGGGCCGGTGCACGAGAAGCTGACGAGGCAGAGGGTGAACGCCATGAGGAAGATGGAGAGCAGACCCGTGGTGGATTCTGCCTTGCTGTCGACCTTAGAAGTCCAGCTGGAGGGAAGGGTGATTTCGAAACCACCGAGGAAGCTGGCAGCAAAGACAACGAGCATGAGGAAGAAGAAGATGTTGAAGAAGGCGTTCGTCGCAAGGTCGTTGAGGGCGGAAGCACCAAAGGCGATGGTGACGAGGAGGCCGAGAGCAACGTAGATGACGACGATGCTGACACCGTAGGTCACGGCGTCGCGGATACCCTTCTTGCGGTCGTTCTTCGCACGCTTGAGGAAGAAGCTGACGGTCATGGGGATGATGGGCCATACGCAGGGGGTAACGAGGGCGAGAAGACCGCCGAGGAAGCCCATACCGAAGATGTACCAGAGGCTCTTGCCAGTGGTATCGTTCTCGTCGGCAGCGGCCACTTCGGGAGCGGCATCAACGGTAGCCTCTGTAGCGGCAGCGCTATCGGCGGGAGCAGCAGCGGCAGCGCTGTCAGTTGCGGCAGGAGCAGCTTCGGCCGTAGCGGCAGGATCCTCGGGAGTGGTGGGATCGGCGGCAGCGGCAGCGGCGTCAGGACCGTCGGCACCCTTTACAGAGCAGTCGATGTTGGTGGGGGGCAGACAGTTCTCGTCGTTGCAGGCGCCAAACTGCATGTAACCCTCAAACTTGTAGTTCTTCTCGGTGAGTTCGATGCGCTGGGTGAAGGTGGCCACGCCTTCGTAGAAGTTGACGTTGGCCTCAAACATTTCTTCGTAGTGAGTCTTCAGGCCAGGGCCGCCCTTGAGAGCACCCTTGACCTTGGCGCCGCTGGCGGCATCAACGTGGAAGGTGGCGGGAGTGGGACCGTCCTCCACGGGCTTGGTGCCGTAGACGTGCCATCCGGGAGCGGCCTTGATGGTAAAGATGACGTCGACCTCAGTGGGGCTGACGCGCTTGTAGCTCACGCTGGGAGTAACCTGTGCGAAGGCACTAACCACAGCAAGGAGAGCTGCAAAGAGGAAAAGTGATAAACGCTTCATTTTGGTTATTTAGATTTTGATGATTATTATCGTTTAAGGAGGGAATGGGGCGTATGGGGCATATAAGGCTTATAGGGCTT
>JAUNIC010000270.1 GCA_030523615.1 Bacteroidales bacterium | reverse complement strand
TCACGGGTGTGATACGTTCGTGCCACACTTGTGCGACGACTTATTTCTTTGAGAGCATCAACTATTTCTTTGGCGCAGATGGAGCGCTCGTTGGGACAATTTGGGCGTTCTTCGCGATAATCGCGACGGAAATTCTGCCGGATTTGCAATATTGTCAGTTTACAAAAACGAATATCCGTTACGATTTTATGCACGATTTTCATGATTTTTCTTGCGGGAACGACGAAAAATCGCGTATCTTTGCAATATCAAATTGATATCACATTAAATCGTAATTCACAAAACCACAAACCAGTTTTTCAAACCCTTACAACTATGCTCGTCTCCGTTCTACTCTGCACCGCGCTCAGCGTTTTCTTCTTCGGCAGCGCCATCGTCATCTTCATGGGCAAAGGCGATTGGATGATCAGCAACTATCGCCATCTGTCGGAGGAACAGAAGGCCCGCATCAACATCTTCCGTCTGCGCAAAGTGACGGGCGCCATGCTCCTCTACATCGGCGGCATCATGCCTCTCCACATGTTCGTGCAGAACGAGACGCAGATGAATGTGCTCGCCATCGGCACCATCTTCGTCCTCCTCGGATTTCTGCTCCTCGCCCACTTCTGGGCAGGGATGCCCTTCTTCATCAACCCCTTCCGCAAGAAATAACAACCAACCACACATATAATATTATTAAAAAGGAAAAACTATGAACACCGAAAACAAAAACAACATTCTGCAAGAGACCGAGTACAACGGCGGCTACCTCAATGGTTTCCTCATGATCCTCATCGACATTTGCCTCTGGGGCAGTGTTCCCTTCCTCTTCTACCAGACCTTCTCCGAGGACCAGTACGGCGAGGTCATCTGCAACCCCTGGCTGCTCACCGCCGCTATCGTGGCCACCCTCTGCGCCATCATCTTCAGCTGCGGCTTCACCATGCTCGAACCTAACGAGGCCAAGGTGCTCACCTTTTTCGGTAAGTACGTCGGCACATTCCGCAAGACGGGCTTCTACTGGATCAACCCCTTCATGACGACCAAGAACGTGAGCCTCCGCGCCCGCAACCTCAACGCCGAACCCATCAAGGTGAACGACAAGACGGGTAACCCCATCCTCATCGGTCTCGTCGTCGTTTGGCGTCTGAAGGATACGTACAAGGCCATCTTCGACATTGATACCGACATCAGCGCTTCAGGCCAGGTGGGCAACGCTGCCGGCGCCCGCATGAACCGCTTTGAGAAGTTCGTGGCTGTGCAGAGCGACTCTGCCCTCCGCGAGGTGGCTGGCATGTATGCTTACGACGATGACGATAACTATGACGATAACCAGGTAACGCTTCGCGGCGGTTCAGCCGAGATCAACGAGGTGCTCACCGACAAGCTCAACGACCGCCTGGCTATGGCAGGTCTTGAGGTCATGGAAGCCCACATCAACTACCTCGCCTACGCTCCCGAAATCGCTGCCGTCATGCTGCGTCGCCAGCAGGCCGCTGCCATCATCACGGCTCGCGAGAAGATCGTCGACGGTGCCGTCAGCATGGTCAAGATGGCGCTCGACAAACTCGACGACGAGAACATCGTAGAGCTCGACGACGAGAAGAAGGCCGCTATGGTCAGCAATCTCCTCGTGGTACTCTGCGCCGATGAACCCGCACAGCCCGTCATCAACAGCGGTACGCTGAACCACTAGCCCCCCTCTAACTCCCCCCGACTGGGGGGGAGGACTGGGAGGTTTGCATGCGTCCTAAAAACCATCAAACTCTACATCAATCATGTTCAACTTCACGCACCGTCTGTGGTTCAAGAACCTTCTGCTCGTTTGCGGCTTAGGCTACCTGGCCTTCCAATGCGGCTTCTGCGCCTTTAATCGTGAAGCCCCTCTGTTCATCCACATCATCGGATGGGTGGGCCTCATCTTCTTTGGCGGAGGCGGAGTGTTTCTGCTCTACAAGACCATTGCGCTCCGCTCTCGCGGCTTGCGCATGGTGAACCTCAGCGACGAGGGCCTCATCCTCTTCGGCGAACTCATCCCTTGGAACGCCATCGAAGGTTTTGAGCCGATGCGAATCATGGCCTTCAGCAACGTTCACCAGATGCTCGTGCTGACGAACAACTGCGAAGAGGTCATCGCCAACACCCGCAACGGCTTCAAGCGCTGGAGCCGTCGTCGCTCATACAATCAGTACGGCGCCATCTACGTCCTCGACGATGACTACATCGACGGCTCCATGGATGCCTTCATCGCACTCTGCAACGAGTACATCGATAACGACCGTAAGAAACGCGAGCGTCTTGCTTATTAATTACTATGCCCGAAAAGAAACCCACGACCAAATCATTCGTCCTCCGCATCGACGCCGCGACGATGGACGCCATTGAGGCCTGGGCCGCCGACGAGTTTCGCTCGACCAACGGCCAGCTGCAATGGATCATCGCCGAGGCGCTCCGCAAAAGCGGACGAGTGAAGCGGCA
>JAUNIC010000269.1 GCA_030523615.1 Bacteroidales bacterium | reverse complement strand
GGCCGAGGGCTGATCTTTCTTGGGTTGTTCCTTCTTGGGCTCGGCCTTGGGCTGTTCCTTCTTGGGCTGTTCCTTCTTAGGTTCAGACTTGGGCTTCTGCTCGCGCTTGGGCTGTTCGGCTCTGCGGTCTGCCTTACGCTCATTTCCACGCTCGGTCTCGCGGGCAATCTCTGCCTCAATCTCGTCGATGACGGGGAGAACGAAGCAAGGGTCGGCCTCCATGGCGGTGCGCTTCTCTTTCGACGTAAAGATTTCGTCGATGAACTTGGGCTCACGACGCATACGGGTCAGGGCGTCCTTTGAAGCGTTCTGATGGGCCTCCTTCTTGCTGAAACCCTTGCCGTCGCCGGCGAAGAGACCTTCGAGCACGATGGTCGTAAAGAAGGAAGGAGCGTTGCCAGAGCCGTTGCTGGTTTGCTTGTCCTTGAAGTCGATGCGGATGCGGTTCTTCTGGCTCCACTCGAGGAGTTTGCTCTTGAAATTCACCTCCTTATGAGCCACGCCTTCGAGGTCGAGGACGGAACCCATGATGCGGTGTTCGATGAAGCGGAAGGCATAGTCGAAGCCACGGTCGAGATAGATGGCGCCCATAAGGGCCTCGAAGGCATTGCCTGCGAGGAAGGAGTTGTGGGCCTTGCTGTTGGTGTGGCTCTGTATGAGGCGGTCGATGCCGAGGTCTTTGGCGAGTTTGCCGAGCGACTCACGGCTCACAATTTTCGAACGCGTGTTGGTGAGGAATCCCTCGCGCTTGTTCTTGAAGTGGTGGTAGACGATGTCGCTGACTACGGTCTCGAGGACAGCGTCGCCGAGGAACTCCAGACGCTCGTTGTTGAGGGGACGATCGCCGGTTCGCTTTGATTTGTATTCCTGGGATTTATGCGCAAAAGCGATGCGATAGAGTTCAACATCATGGGGGTAAAAACCCATAATGTCGTAAAGTGCTGAACGAAACTCCTTGTCACGCTGGACAAAGAGTTTCATTCTGTCAAATAGGTTGCTCATTTATTCTTAATTATAAATTAAAAATTAAAAATTAAAATCGTTGCTGCTCGTGCGCAGACGGGGCGTCTACGAAGCGTACGAATTTTTATTTTTTATTTTTAATTTTTAATTGGTTACGCTTCGTACTTCTTCACGATGCAGCAGGCATTGTGACCACCGAAGCCGAAGGTGTTGGAGAGGGCGGCACGTACGGTGCGCTGCTGAGCGGTGTTGAAGGTGAAGTTCATGTTGTAGTCGATCTTCTCGTCGCGATCCTCATCGTCGTGGTTAATGGTGGGAGGCACGATGTCGTTCTTCACAGAGAGACAGCAGACGATAGCCTCAACAGCGCCGGCAGCACCGAGGAGGTGGCCAGTCATAGACTTGGTTGAGGAGATGTTGAGGTCGTAGGCGTGCTGACCGAAAACGGCAGCGATAGCCTTAGCCTCAGAGATGTCGCCGACGGGAGTTGACGTACCGTGAACGTTGATGTAGTCGATGTCTTCGGGCTTGAGTTCAGCATCCTCGAGAGCGTTCTGCATCACGAGAGTAGCGCCGAGGCCTTCGGGGTGGCTGGCGGTGATGTGGTGAGCGTCAGCGCTCATGCCGCAGCCAGCGAGTTCGCAGTAAATCTTAGCACCGCGAGCCTTGGCGTGCTCAAGTTCTTCGAGGATGAGGATACCTGCGCCTTCGCCCATAACGAAACCGTCGCGGCTTGCGCTGAAGGGACGGCTGGCCTTTGCGGGCTCATCGTTGCGGGTAGAGAGAGCGTGCATAGCGGTGAAGCCGCCGACGCCGCCTTCGGTGATGGCAGCCTCAGCACCACCGGTGACCATGACGTTGGCCTTGCCGAGGCGGATGAGGTTGAAGGCATCAGCGATAGCGTTGGTGCTGGAAGCACAAGCAGAAGTTGTGGTGTAGTTGGGGCCGTGGAAGCCGTACTGGATAGAGATCTGACCAGCAGCGATGTCGGCAATCATCTTGGGGATGAAGAAGGGGCTGAAGCGGGGACCCTTTTCTTCGTGCGTGAGGGCATATTCGCCGATCTGCTCTTCGAAGGTGTGGATACCGCCGATACCTACGCCGAGGACAACGCCGATGCGGTTCTTGTCGATGGTCTCAAGGTCCATGCCGCTGTCTTTCACAGCTTCCATTGCTGCCACGAGCGCGTACTGCTCATATCGGTCCATCTTGCGGACTTCCTTGCGGTCAATGAAATCTGTGGCATTGAAGTTCTTTACTTCACATGCAAACTGGGTCTTGAACTTTGACGCGTCGAAACCCTGGATGGGTGCTGCGCCGCTGACGCCGTTCAGAAGGTTGTTCCAGGTCTCCTCGATGTTGTTGCCCACGGGGGTAAGTGCACCGAGGCCGGTAACTACTACTCTTTTTAATTCCATAATAGCATATAAGATGAGTTAAAAGTTAATAGTTAAGAGTTAAGAGTAGCGCTGCCCGTAAAAAGGAAACGAAACTGTTAACT
>JAUNIC010000070.1:3974-15434 GCA_030523615.1 Bacteroidales bacterium | reverse complement strand
ACTAACTACTATGAAAAGAATTCTCACAATCCTCATAACCCTCTTCGCCCTTCTCCCCGCAATGGCGCAGAACACCATCATTCCGCGTCCTGCACAAGTGGAGGAGAGTAGTGGAGTGCTCACCATCAAAGCCGCCGAAGCCCAGCGATGGGCCGCCGCCACCACGATGGACATCCCCGCCACCAAGCACCTGGATGCCGACATCGACGAAACCCTCCGCGGCAAGTGCGGCGATGAAGGCTACGAACTCGCCGTCACCCCCAAGGGCGTACGCCTCCGTGCCGCCACGTCCCAAGGACTCTTCTACGGCATGCAGTCGCTCCGCCAACTGCTCCCCAACAACTTCGTGATTGGTGCCAGCAGCACCAAGAAAGTGCAGATTCCCGCCGTCACCATCTGCGACAATCCCCGCTTCGAGTACCGCGGTTTCATGCTCGACGTCAGCCGCCACTTCCACCCCGTCAGCGAGATCAAACGCATTCTCGACCTCATGGCCTACTACAAGATGAACGTCTTCCATTGGCACCTCACGGACGATGACGGATGGCGCGCCGAAATCAAGAAGTACCCCAAACTCACCACCGTCGGCGCACGTTGTGACTCCTGCCGCATGAACGATATGGAGCGCGGTCTCTACTACGAGAAGAACTACGGCCCCTACTTTTACACCCAGGACGAGATGCACGATGTAGTGCGTTACGCAGCAGAGCGCGGTATCAGCGTCGTTCCTGAAGTCGATATGCCCGGCCACTTCTGCGCAGCTATGGCCGCCTATCCCGAGTTCAGCTGCAATCCCGACGGCCCCCACGCTGTCATCGACGGCCACGGCGGCATCTACGAGGACGTGCTCAACGTCGCCAATCCCCGTGCTGTGCAGTTTGCCAAGGACGTCGTCAGCGAACTCTGCGACATTTTCCCCTATCCCTTCTTCCACATTGGTGGCGACGAATGCCCCACCGCAGCGTGGGAGCGCAACGCCGATTGTCAGAAGATGATTGCCGACCTCGGACTCACCAATCCCCGCCAACTCCAGCAGCGTTTCATCCAGGAAATCAACGAAGTCCTCCGCGCCAAGGGCAAGCGCCTCTATGTGTGGAACGAATGCATCACCGAGAAAGGCGCCGACATCGAACTCATGAAGTCCATGCACCCCGTCGTCTTCAGCTGGGCACCCTCGCGCGAAGCCGCCCGCCTCGCCTCCTCGCTCCAGATGCCCACCATCGTCAGCGATATCCACAGCGCCGACGGCAGCTACTACATCAACCGCCGTCCCTCCGCCGCCGAAGGCGAACCCGCAGGCGCCGGACGTGGCGACGACACCGTCGAGAAAACCTACACCTACGTGCCCGTTCCCGCCGACATCCCCGCCGAACAAGCCAAGTACTACATCGGCGTGCAGGCCACCTTCTGGTGCGAGTGGGTGAGTGACTCGAAGTATCTCGAGTACCTCGCCTTCCCGAAGTTGATGTGCGTTGCCGAAGCCGGTTGGACGCCTGAAAGCCTTAAGGATTGGCAAGACTTCCATCGCCGCATGACGCTCGACACCCAACTCCTCGACGCCTGGGGCTACAACTACTCCAAGCACTGGATGAAATAACAAAACGACTCCCCCCGCTCAGGTCCATCAGGAAGAGCGGGGGGAGTCGTTTTTAAATCATGATATCGGGCGTTCTGTACGTCCTACTCCGTGCGGTAAGGGTATTTGAGCGCCTGCTCGATGCCCTCCACACTGTCGTGGAAATGGATGCCGTGCTGCTCGATGCGGGAAGGATCCATCGTGAGGTTTCGGGGTTGTTCGGCGAAGCGCTCTTCGTCGGGCAGAATCCATGCGGAGGCATCGCCGAAACCGAGCAACTTGGCGGCTTCGAGGAAGAGGGTGTGGCTGTTCAGCGCATTTCCGCTGCCGAAGTTATAGATGCCTCCGGGCAGCTCGATGGCTTTTTCCATGTTGCGCACCACCTCCCACACGTTCGTCACGCCGCGGTACTCGTGCGTCGCGGCCTTCACGGTCGTTCCCTCATCGTGCGCCTTCTGCAAGTTCACCAAGATATTCGTGTTCAGCTTCATCGCACTCGTCGGCAAATCATACATCCACGTCAGACGCAGACCCACCGCATCAGGCAGATTCCACAGCGCACGCTGCTCCGCCTCCATCTTGTGGCAACCATACACATTCACCGGCTGCAGCACAACATCCTCCGGCAGCAACCCCAGCAGCGGCGTGCCGTTGTACACCTGATCGCTCGACATAAACACCAGCTTTGCGCCCGTCAGTTTGCACGCCTTCGCAATGCGCACCGTACCCTGCACATTCACGCGGTGCGACTCCTCCGCATGCTGCTCGCAGTACCACGTATTGCTCAACGCCGCACAATGCACCACCACGTCCGGTCGATGCTCCTCCATATACGCCCTCACCGCCTCCTCGCGGCTGATGTTCAGTTCTGCGTGCGTCGGAGTCAGCAACTCATATTTATCCTTGAAATACAGAGCCAAGCGGCTTCCCAAGAAACCGCTGCCGCCCGTGATCATTATCTTCTTCTTCATGATATGTATGTGTTAATTACTGAAGTTTTTCACCCACTCCTAACTTCACCATCTCCTCCACGATCCCCACGTCGGCAGCCGCCCACTCCAATGTCGGGAGCGCTTCAGGACGCAGCCAACGGAAAGCATGGTGCTCATTCATTGTGAAGGCACGACGATTCTCCTGCGTGTTCTCCGCAACATTGCAGACAGGCTCGCAGAGATACGCCGCCATGGTGATGCAGAAATCCCGGTATTCATGTTCCACGGTGACGATGTGTCGCCCAACGCGAACATCCATCGCCATCTCTTCGCGGATCTCTCGGCGCAGCGCCTCTTCGGGCGACTCTCCCGCCTCGATCTTTCCGCCCGGAAACTCCCACTTATAGCTTGTATACGCAAACCTCGTCAGTCCTCGCTGCATACACAGCACCTCGCCATCATCCACGATGACGGCCGCCACAACCTGGTGATGTTTCTTTACAGTGTCCATGGTAAGCCAATTCTTTGGTTGCAAAAGTACAACAATTCTACGAAAACTCCAAGAGAAAAGTTTTTTTGTTTTGCTCGGCTATGCGGCTTCGCTTTGCGATGGGCTTTTGGTTTTCATAATGGCGAAGACGATGGCCATGGCGGTGAGTCCGAAGGTCCAGGCGGTGAGGGCGGAGATGGTGGTGCCGTAGTCGTGGGTGAGGCCGGCGATGATGTAGGAGGCGCAGGAGATGATGGCTACGGAGACGACGTAGGGGAGTTGGGAGGATACGTGGTGGAGGTGTTTGCATTGGGCTCCGGCGCTGGCCATAATGGTGGTGTCGGAGATGGGGGATACGTGGTCGCCACAGACGGCGCCGGCCATACAGGCGGAGATGGAGATGATGCGGAGGGGGTCGCCAACGGCGAAGACGGCGATGCAGATGGGGATGAGGATGCCGAAGGTGCCCCACGAGGTGCCGGTGGCGAAGGCGAGGAAGGCGGCGATGACGAAGATGATGGCGGGGAGGAGCATCTGGAGTCCGGCGGCGCTGTGGCTGACGATGCTGGCAACGTAGGTGGTGGCGTCGAGGGCGTCGGTCATGCTCTTGAGGGTCCAGGCGAGGGCGAGGATGATGATGGCGGGTACCATGGCTTCGAAGCCTTTGATGAGGCAGCTCATGGCGTCGTCGAAGGTGAGGACGCGGCGGACGCAGTACCAGGCGATGGAGAGGAGGAGGGCGGCGAGGGAGCCGATGACGAGGCCGACGGAGGCGTCGCTTGCGCCGAAGGCTCCGATGAAGTCCATATGGTGCTGGGAGGTGGGGAGGAAGTAGCCGCCGGAGTAGATCATGCCGAGTACGCAGAGGGTGATGAGGAGGGTGATGGGTACGACGAGGTCGCTGACGTGGCCGCGGGGTGCTTTTTCGGCTCCGACGCCCATTTCGACGACTTCGAGTTTGGCGTCGCGCACTTTTTCCATTCCTCCCATCGAGGCGTACCATTCGGCGAGTTTTGCATCGTATTTGCTCATGGACTTGAAGTCGAAGCCGAGGAGGATGACGCCGAGCATGAAGATGATGGAGAAGAAGGCGTAGAAGTTGAAGGGGATGGCGGAGCAGAAGAGGGCGAGGCCGTTTTCGTCGTCGGAGACGAAGCCGGAGACGGCTGCTGCCCAGCTGGAGATGGGGGCGATGATGCAGACGGGTGCTGCGGTGGAGTCGATGAGGTAGGCGAGTTTTTCGCGTGTGACGCCGTAGCGGACGGTGATGGGGCGCATGACGGAGCCTACGGTGAGGCAGTTGAAGTAGTCGTCGATGAAGAGGAGGATGCCGAGGAGTACGGTGGCGATTTGTGCGCTGACTTTGGAGCGGATGTGTTTGATGGCCCATGTGCCGAAGGCTGTGGAGCCGCCGGCTTTGTTCATGAGGGCGACCATGGTGCCGAGGATGACGAGGAAGAGGAGGATGCCGACGTTCCAGGGGTCGGCGAGGCAGTGGATCATGCCGTAGGATTGTGCTTCGCCTTGTGTGGGGGTGGTGGGTGTGTCGTTGAGGAGGTGTGTGATGAATCCGTCGAAGCCTGTGCCCATGGATATGGCGTAGAGTGCTGCGCCGAGGATGACGCCGCAGAAGAGTGAGGAGTAGACTTCTTTTGTGATGAGGGCGAGTGCGATGGCGAGTATGGATGGTACGAGTGACCAGAATGTGCCGATGAAGTTCATTTTTTTGTGTTTAGTTTGTTTGGCTTAGTGTCGCTAAGTCTCGATTCGTTTAGTTTTATGGTAAGTATCTTCGTACTTATCGGAGGATCTTGCGGCCGGCTTCGATGGTGAGGCCTCGGTGCGGCTGATGATGGGGACGTCCTTGGAGGTCGTAGGAGGGGAGAGATTGGTGGTCGGAGGGATGAGGGTCACTGTCGAGTTCGGGATGACGGATGGCGTCGGGAACGTAGGGGGTGATGGTGGGCAGGCGGCTGGCGTTGACGATGCTGACGCCTTGGTCGCGGAGGAGGAGGACGACGAGGGATACGCGGCGGCGGGTCTTGACCTTGGGCATGGTAAGGGTGTGGTGGTAGGTGTAGGTTTGGCCGGCTTTAATGGTGGTGGGCACGGAACCGACGATGCCGTCGTAGCTGTCGATGTAGCGCACGACGTGGCGCAGATAGACGTAGGGGTTGTCGGTGAGGTCCTCGAAGCCGCCCATCGCGCCGTTGGCTCCTCCGGCGTAGAAGTTGGCTTGGCGGTCGCGGATGGAGTCTTCGACCACGACGAAGGCGAGACGGTAGTCTTCTTTGGTGTGGGACTTGGCAAAGCGTGTCTCGGTGGTGATTTCTACGGCGGAGTATTTGCTGTCGGTGTAGTGGGCGTCGACGATTTTTGCTTCTCCCTCGGCATCGCCCATAGAGGCAAAGGCGTTGTAGGCCATGAGCATTTCTTCGGGTTTCGTGCCGCAGGAGTAGCTGCGGTTGATGAGGGCGAAGGGATAGCCGGAGATGCGCTGGAGGAAGGGGGCGTAGGAGTCGGTGGCGTAGGCGTCGTCACCATGGATGGCGAGGCCGATGAAGGAGTCGGGGAACATCTCGTCGAGCTGGTTCATGCCTACGATGCCGCGTACGCACCATCCGCACCAGGTGCCTGTGGCTTCTTCGATGACTTGCACGCGGGGGATGGTGAGGGTTTGGGCTTTGGCCGCGAGACTTATAAGCAGGAGCAGAAGGAGGAGGATGTGGCGGAGTCTTGAGGTGGGGTTCATAGTATTTCGTGAGATGGAGTGGGAATTTTAGTTCTTGGTCAATTGCAGGGTGTGGGTGATGCAGGCGGGGAGGTCTTCGGCGTAGTGGCTGACCATGATGAGGGTCTTGGCGGGCTGCTGGCAGAAGGCTTCGATGATGGTTTTGACGTGTTGGGTGCGGGTGTTGTCGAGGCCGTGGAAGGGTTCGTCGAGGATGAGGAGGTCGGGATTTTTGACGAAGGCTCGGGCGAGGAGCACCATGCGTTGTTCGCCGCTGGAGAGGCGCATGAAGCTGCGGTCGGCGAGGGTGTGGATGCCGAAGGTGTGCATCCATTGGCGACAGATGGTGTAGTCGTCTTCGGAGGGTTGGACGTGGAGGCCAACGGTGTCTTTGAGTCCGCTGGCGACGATGCGTATGGCGGGCATATCGCGGTTGTAGGCGCGGTGCATCTCGGGGGAGACGTAGCCGATGTGGCGCTTGATGTCCCAGATACTTTCGCCTGTGCCGCGTTTGTGGCCGAAGAGGGTGATGTCGCAGGCGTAGCTTTGGGGATTGTCGGCGCAGACGAGGGAGAGTAGGGTGGATTTTCCGGAGCCGTTTTGGCCGGTGAGTGCCCAGCGTTCGCCGCAGCGTACGGTCCAATCGAGGTCTTTGAGGATGGTGCGTTCGCCGTAGCGGATGCTCACTTTGTGGAGGGCGACAACTTCTTGGGACGCCATGGCGGCTTCAGTGGTGGATGTTACGGGTATTTCTATGGCAGGGGCCATCGTGGTCAGTGGCGGGCAAGTGCGCAGAAATTCTTCGCGGGGCATCTTGGGCAGCACTACTTTGTCGCGGACGGGTACGACGTGGGTGATGAAGGTGGGGATGTCCTGCTCCTTCGAGAGCACGAGGATGACTTGCAGGCCTCGCTCTGTGCTGAGAGTGGCGAGGAGTTGGCGCACCTGCTGGCGTGTGGCTTTGTCGAGGCCAATGAAGGGGTTGTCCATGATGAGTACTCGCGGACGTGACATGAGGGCCTTGCAGAGGGTGAATTTGCGCAGTTCGCCGGAGGAGAGGAAGATGACAGCTTTGTCGAGCAGCGAACGGAGTTGGAAGAGGTCATAGAGGTGGTCTTGGAATGCTCTGCGCTCTTCGGTGTCGGGGCCTGTGCGGAGGAAAACCGTTTCGAGGACATTGCCCACGATGGGCATGTCGTCGTCGATTTCGGTTTGGTTCCAACGCTGCTGGAGGTAGTAGGTGCGGTCGGTGCTTCCGCCGTACATGTCGCGGAAAGCCAGATATTTGATGTTGTCCGAAGCAAGAGTAGAGCGCCCTTCGTGTTCGTCGCCAGGCATGCAGAAGTCGTACTCCACGCGCTGATCCGTGAGCGGATGGGCTCCCGTAATGATTTCGGCCAGCATGGTTTTTCCGCTGGCGTTGGGACCGACGATAGCGATGTGTTCGCCAGTGTCGAGCGTGAAGTCTACGGGTTGCGCCATGCGCCATTCGGCCATGCGCGCCACGCCTTGGTGTAGGGAAATGATCATTGTGTGCGAATAGATGTAGTTGAGTCTTGTGTTGTTCGTCGTGCTGTGTGAGAGATGCGCGAGGTGCTGCAAATTTACAGAAATCTTTCGGAGTGTGCAAGCGTGGGGGCTGAGTTTAAGCGCAACGCAGCCGTTAAAGCGTGTGTTTGCGCAGAGTGAGCGTCAAAAGAGGGGCCGCAAAGAATCTTTTATGATGATTTTGCGTGCGGAGGGCTGGGAATGTGCGAGTTTTTTGCTACATTTGCGCCACGAAAAAGAAAACAGGAATCGCAGGTGAACCCCGTCGCAACGTCGGCGGAGCGTTTGAAAATGGGAATCAGGTGCAATGCCTGAACTGTGCCCGCAGCGGTGAGTCCATTCTGTCGACGGAGAAATCTGTGCCACTGGAAGCGCATCTTCCGGGAAGGCTCTCTGTCGGGACGAGTCCGAAGACCTGCCAGCGATGAATTCTTGCCATGCAATCTGCCTGCGCCCGGGGCTTGGCGCAGATGGCGAGTGGTCCTCAATCATTACATCAACGACAAACATGCTGCACACCTTCTTGCTTGTAGGAATGGTGGCAACTGCTGTGGTTCCTGACTCAACGGGTCGGGAACAGACGCTTGCTGAAGTTCACGTTGCTGCACGGCGCGACGCTGCCCACACCCTGGGCGGCGCTCCGACGCATGTGGTGACGGCTGCGGAGATTGAGCAGCGCGGCGCTGTGGGTCTCACGGAGGTGCTGCAGACGATGGCCGGCGTGAGCGTCAAGGACTACGGCGGCATAGGCGGCCTGAAGACGGTGAACCTTCGCAACTTCGGAGCGCAGCACACGGGCGTGATGGTCGACGGCATCATCGCGAGCGACGCCATGAACGGGCAGGTGGATATCGGCCGTTACAACCTGGACAACGCGGGCAGCGTCGTGGTCGACGTGGCGGGTGCGACGAGCATTTTTCGTCCAGCACGCTTGGCGGGCTACGTTGGTAGCGTGGCGCTTGCCTCACTTCCGATGCGGCATGAGGATAACAAAGCCGACGGCACGGTGCAGTTGCGCGGTGCGTCGTTCGCCACGTGGAATCCATACGCCCGTTTCCGCTCGAACGTCGGCAACCGCTGGGCCTTGGGTGCTTGGGGCGACTATGTGCATTCGCGCGGCGACTATCCCTTTGTGCTCAAGAACGGGCAACTCGTGACCGATGAGCGCCGCCTCAATTCGCAGGTGGAGCGCTTCAACGGCGAGGTGAAGGCAGAGGGCAACATCGGCCGCGGAGGCACGTTGCGCTTTGCGACGAGCCTCTACGACAGCAGTCGCGGTTTGCCCAGGTCCGTCGTACTTTACACACAGCATCCCACGGAGCATCTGTGGGACCGCACGTGGAGCACCAGCGCTCTCTACGAAAGCCGATTGGCGGGCGCCGCAGGCGACTCGTGCGTTTGGCGGTTGCGCGCAAGTCTGGCTTACACCAACGCGTGGAACCGCTACGTCGACAGCGACGCGGCCAAGCCCGTGCCCGAGGACGATCGCTACCGCCAACAGACGCTTGCTGGCTCTGTCGTGGTGCTGTGGCAAATGCGGCCCGAATGGTCGCTGTCGGTAGCGGAAGATGTCGATGTGGCGCACCTGTGGAGCAACATGCCCGAGGCGGTGATGCCGACGCGCGAAACGTCGTACACGGCGCTGTCGGGGAAGTTCCAGAACGAGCGCCTCACCGCCACAGCAACGCTTCTCTGCCTTGTCGCTACGGAGCAGACGCAGGTGGGTGAACCCTCGCCGACACGGTGCCGCGCTTGTCCTTCCGCGAGCCTGAGTTTCCGCGTGTTATCGGAACACGATTGGCGTGTGCGCGCCTCTTACAAAGAAACGTATCGCCTGCCGACGTTCAACGACCTCTACTATCTGCGTGTGGGTAACCGCTCGCTGCAGCCCGAACGAGCACGGCAAATGAACGTGGGCACAACGTGGGCCGCGGAGCTCGGCGCTTGGCACGCTGAAGCCACAGCCGACGCCTATTATAATAACGTGCGCGATAAGATCGTGGCCATTCCAACGATGTTCGTGTGGCACATGCGAAACGTGGGGCGCGTCAGCATGACGGGCCTCGATGTGACGGCTGCCGTCGCGGGTTCGATGGCTTCGTGGCTCACGCTGCGGGCTTCGGCGAACTACTCATGGCAACGCGCTCTCGACGTGACGGACCGCACGGCGAAGAACTTCCGCCACCAGATTCCCTACACGCCGCGCCACGTGGGGAGTGGGGTAGTGACGCTGGTGATGCCCTGGCTCACGGTGAGTTACACGTTGCAGGCTGTGGGCGAGCGCTATTCGTTGGCGCAGAACACCGCGGCTTACCGCATAGACCCCTACACGGACCACTCGTTGAGCGTGAACCGCACGTTTGACCTCCATCGTTTCCGCCTCCATGTCAGCGCAGAGGCCCTCAACCTCGGCGGCCGCAACTACGAGGTCGTGAAGTATTACCCCATGCCCGGCCGCCAGTGGCGCGCCACGCTCAAAGCAAGCTTTTAGGCGCAAGTGCTTCAGATTTTCTAGAAATTCTAGTGTCTCTAGATCATCTAGAATCTCTAGCCTTTCTAGAATCTCTTGCCATTACAGAAATTCATTAACTCTCAAAAACATAACCAACATGAAACAACTGAAACTTATGGCGATGGCGCTCGTGGCAGCGCTCGCCTTCACCGCTTGCGACAACGATGACCCCGAAGAACCTATCATCGATCCTGTGATCTATCCCGACATGCTCGTGCTGAACAACGGCAACTGGGGCGCCAACGATGCCAATGTGCTGGCACACTTCAGCGAAGACGACGGCTTTGTGGCCAACATCTTCGCAGAGGTCAACGGCCGCCAGATGGGCGACCTCGGACAGGACATGGTCGTTGTGGGCGACGAAATCTACGTGGCCATGAACGGTTCGCAGGTGATCTACGTGACCGACAAACTGATGCAGGTGAAACACGAAATCGTGGCAACCGCGGGAGACATGAAGCTCTCGCCCCGCTACTTCTGCGTGGCCGGCGACAAGGTGTACGTGACGTACTACGAGGGCTTCCTCGGCGAAATCAACACGAAGGATTACACCGTGCGCACCACGGCGGTGGGCAACAGCCCCGAAGGCCTTGCGTACGTAGGCGGCAAGGTGTTCGTGGCCAACTCCGGCGGCGCACTCTATCCCAACTACGAGAACACCATCTCGGTGGTTGACGCTGCAAAGTTCGTGGAAGAGGAAAAGATTGAGGTGAACCTCAACCCGCAGATGATTGTGGCCAGCACCGATGGCACGAAGCTCTACGTGAACAGTTTCGGCGACTATGCTGCTGTGCCCGCCATGCTGCAGACGGTAAGCGTGGCCAGCTACAAGGTGAGCGACCTCCAGTACACCGACGTCAAAGGCATCTGCGCCGGTCCTGCCGACGTGCTCTACGTGGTGACGGGTTCGTACAACGACCAGTGGCAGGTAACGGGCACGGTCAACGTCTACGACACGAAGGCCGGCGCCGATAAAGGTGCGCTCTTCGCCGAACCCGTGGCGAACTACTACAGCGTCTCCTACAGCAATGGCTGCGTCTTTGTGGGCGCCAGCGACTACAAGACGAACGGCGATGTCTACGTCTACGACACGAAGGGCCAGCTCCTGAAGCACTTCGACTCGCAGGGCCTCAATCCCATCAAGGGTGTGAAGCTCTGAGGAGTGAGACCCCCCAGTACCCCCCGAAGGGGGGCTCAAATAGTTCCTACAGACTTATGCTAAGCGTTACTGCAAGTCTATGGTGGCTACTTGAGCCCCCCTTCGGGGGGTACTGGGGGGTCTTTTATTTCGAAATCTCATCAATGCCGTCGATGGCAGCGAGATAGCGGAGGGCGCGACGGAGTTCGTCGGCAGAGTGGACATTGTAGCTGATGACGCAGTCGAAGATTTCCTCGCGCGTCTCGATGTTGAGACCAGTGAGCGAGACGCCGATGGTGTCGCTGAGGCAGGAGACGATGTCCTGCAGAATGTGGTAGCGGTCGACGCCACGGATGCGCGTCTTGACGGGATAACTCACGCTTTCGCACTCGGGGAAAAGCACGTTGGTGATGCGGTCGCCCTGCTGAGCGGCCTGGCTGATGACGTGTTGGCAGTCGCGGCGATGGAGGGTGATGCTGCCGTCCTTCTCCTTGAAACCGATGACCTCGTGTCCGGGGAGCGGCAGACAGTGT
>JAUNIC010000070.1:0-3964 GCA_030523615.1 Bacteroidales bacterium | reverse complement strand
CGCAGGGAGCCACTCGTTGTGGGGCTTGGAGTCGGGATTGATGCCGATTTCGACGACGTCGCCGTGGTGCAGTTCGGTGCTGAGTGCAGAGAGACGACCGTTGATGCGGGCATATTGCGCTTGTTCGCCCTTGCAGATTTCGAAAGCGTAGTCGATGGCCGAAGCGTGCTGAGGCAGACGGGTGGGGTCGCCATCGGGATCGTAGACGGTGATGTCCTCGCTGTAGAGGGCTGCGACGACGCTGTCCATAAAGAGGGCGTTGGCCTGGTTCTCGTCGATGTCCTGAAGCATGGAGCGGAACTTGTCGAGCCAGGGCTGGTCGGCGTTTTCCTGGTGTGAGGCGATGAGGCCCAACTGAGCCTGCTTGACCATGCGCTCCGAAGAAATGTGGATTTCTTCCCACGTGCCGTTGTCGCTGAGCAGACGGATGTGGAGGCTCTGATAGCCGTTCTCCTTGGGATTGTCGACGTAGTTGATCATCGAGCCGGGCATCTCCTTGAAGTGGTCGGTGAGGTTGCTGTAGATCATGAGGCAGACGCTCTTCTCGTTGAGCTGAACGTGGCTGCCGCCGTGGCGATAGTTCTCGTCGAAAATGAGACGGATGATGTGGCGATAGTCCACGTGCTGGAAGTCGCGGCCCGACTGCTGCATGGACTTGTAGATGCTGTAGGGCTGACGCCAGCGCACCTCGCAGCGCACGGGGATGCCGCGCTTGGCCAGAATCTTCTCGATGTGGTCGGTGAAGTCTTCGAGGTTTTCGGCCTCGGCCTGCTTGTCGGCTTCGAGGGCTTTGGAGAGACGCTCGTAGCGGTCGGGACAGCGGTATTTGAAGGAGAGGTTTTCGAGTTCGCGGCGCACGCTGTGGAGGCCCAGACGGTTGGCGAAGGGAGCATAGAAGAAGTCGGTTTCGCCGGCGATCTTCATCTGCTTCTCGGGCTTCATGCTGGCCAGAGTACGCATGTTGTGCAGGCGGTCGGCAAGCTTGATGAGCACGGCACGGATGTCGTACTGCAGCGACTTGAGCAGCTGGCGGAAGTTGCTCTCCTGCTTGCGGCCGTCGTCGCCGAGGTATTTGCGTTTGGTTACGACGTCGACGAGGAAACGCACATCAGGGCCAAAGAGTTCTTCGATTTCCTCGAGCGAGTGGGGCGTGTCTTCCACCACATCGTGCAGGAATCCGGCGATGATGGGATTGGCCGAAAGCTGCAGTTCGAGGGCGATGATGCGGGCCACAGCCACGGGGTGGATGATGTAGGGTTCGCCACTCTTACGACGCTGAGGGGCATGTGCCTCCTTGGCAAAGAAGTAAGCCTTGCGGATGCGCTCGATGTCCTCGGCGCTAGTGTGGTCGGCGATGCGGGTGAGCATATCCTCGACGTCGGCCAGAAGGATGGAGTCGTAATCAATGGTTTGCATAGTGGTTAAGGGCTTTGTGTGTTTTGAGGCGTTGGTGGTAGAGTGCTTCCATCTCGGGCGTGAAGGCCCATTCGCGGAAGCGTTCCCAAATATAGTCGACGGCTTGCTCGGAGGGGTGGAGCATGTCGGGCTTGTAGAAGCGGTAGTCACGGAGTTCGTCGAGGACGATTTCGTAGGCGGGGAAAGCCCCCCTCATTCCCTCCGACTGGGGGGAGGCTGTGTTGTTGGTGAGCTCCTCCACAGCCAAAAGGAGGCGGGCCTTGGCGAGCTGCGAGGCGTGGTAGCCGTACTTGTGATAGCGGTAGGGACTCACGGTGAAGATGACCTGGAGGGTGGGGCGGAGACGCTGCAACTTGGCGAGCAGCGGACGCCATGTAGCGACGATTTCGTCGATCGTGCAGTCGCGTTCGGTGAATCGTGTAGCGAGTTCTTTGTGACAGTTGGCTACGACGAAGTGGTCGCTAGGCTCGTCGGCAGAATCAGTATTGGGCTCCGTCGAAGGATTGAGCAGGTAGCAGCGACTTGTGCCGAAGGTGATGATGAGGAGGTCGGCGCGGTCGAGGATGCGGCGGGCTTCGTCGAGGGCTGTGCGGCAACGTGCGATGCATTCCTCGCGCGTGGGTGCGCTATAGTGAGTGGAGTGGAGCCATGAGTGCCACAGACCGTCGCGGCCAAGGAAGATGGGGAGGTTGCTTCGGGGGGCTTGGGTTTCTAGATTGTCTAGGCCGTCGAGGATTATCTCCAGCGCTTGCGCGATGCTCATGGGATTGTAGAGCACACCGAATGGATTGACGCAGCATTGCTCGGGGCCGAGGGCCATCTGCAGGCGTTCGCCGACATGCTCAGCAAAGCACGAACCCAGCACGAGGGCGTGGGTCGCAGGCGTAATGACGGGGGCGTCGGGCGGAAGCGGTACAATCGTTCTGAAGTCCATGGGCGACGGTGATCGAGGTTGGTGTGACGATGGTGGAAAGAGACGTGACGGTGATGGAGGTAGGTGCGACGGTGATGGAGAGAGTTTTTCGTCAGTGTACACTGATTTCTTCGTCAGTGTACACTGACGTAAAAATATCTCCAAGGTAGTGGCGATGAGCGTGAGGGCGGTGAATCGCCTCAAAACTCCAATCCGGTGTAGTCAAAGAAGAGTTCAGGTTTGTCGTTGATCACGAGGGCCTCGGGAAACTGCGTCTCGGCCAGGAGTGGCAGCGCGTGTTCGTAGTTAGCAATGTCGTAGGAGATGTGGGCGTCGGAGCCGAGGATGACGGGGACGTCGTGCTGGCGGCAGAGGCGCAGGATCTCCATGTTGTTGCCCACGGCTACCGTCTTGCCGCGGCAGGGTTTCATCGAACTGCTGTTGATTTCGAGCAACACGTTGTGGGCTTTGGCGGCCAGCACGATGGGCTCGAAGAAGAGTTCGGCGGTGCCGTCGCCAGGGTGGCTGATGATGTTGACCCACGGGTTTTCGATGGCGCTGATCATGCCTTCGGTGTTCTGGGCGCGTGTGCCGCCTTCCCAACACAGCAGATGCATGCCGGCGATGCGGTGCGACATCTGGCGATAGTAGAACTCGTCGAGGTCGAGGTCGCCGTGGTGGTTCAGGATGTTGAGTTCGGCACCCATCATCACGTTCACATCGCCAATGCGGCGAGGCACGACGTGCAGGTTGCGGAAGTAGATGGGGTGGCACAAGCCGGGGAGCGCCGGGCCGTGCTCCGTGATGCCCAGATAGCGCACACCCTTCTGCTGCGCGGCAGCCACCATCTCCTGGACCGTGCTGTAGGCATGGCCCGACATGATGCTGTGGGTGTGGAGGTCGAGAAGAGTTGTCATAAGAATCGTTAACGAAAGTGCAAATGTACGAAAATTTTTTAACGGAAGATGAAAAAATGGTATTTTTTTTGCTATCTCACAAAAAATCTTTAATTTTGCACCACAATAGACTCAAAAAATCCTCAGAACAATGAATAACGAAACTCCCGTCCTGCTGCTTACGGGTTACTTAGGCAGCGGAAAGACGACCCTCGTCAACAAGATACTCTCTAACCGCCGCGGCATCAAGTTTGCCGTCATCGTCAACGACATCGGCGAGGTCAACATCGACGCTGACCTCATCGAACGCGGTGGCGTGGTGGACCAAAAGGACGACTCGCTCGTGGCGCTCCAGAACGGCTGCATCTGCTGCACACTGAAGATGGACCTCGTGGGTCAGCTCCACGACATCATGGCGCTCCACCGCTTCGACTACATCGTCATCGAGGCCAGCGGAATCTGCGAACCCGGTCCCATCGCACAGACCATCGAGACCATGCCGCAGATCGTGCCGCAGTTTGCTCCCGACGGCTTCCCGCGTCTCGACTGCATCGTCACCGTGGTCGATGCGCTGCGCCTCAAGGACGAGTTTGCCGGCGGCAATGCCCTCATGGGCGGCAACTATGCCGAGGACGACATCGAAAATCTTGTGGTTCAGCAGATTGAATTCTGCAATATCATCCTCCTGAACAAGGCCAGCGAGGTGATGCCCGACGAACTGGAGCGCACGCGCCAGATT
>JAUNIC010000069.1:1593-15515 GCA_030523615.1 Bacteroidales bacterium | reverse complement strand
TCGAAGGTCACCTGCTTGCTCTCGCCGGCCTTGAGCATGATGCGGTCGAAGTTCTTGAGCGCCATGTGGGGCGTCTCGACGCTGCCGACCACGTCGCGGATGTAGAGCTGGGGCACTTCTTCGCCGTCGCGAGCACCGGTGTTCTTCACCGTGAAGCTGACGCGTGCGAGCACCTGCTGTCCTGCAGCGGCGGGCACTGCTTCGCAGGTGAGGCCGCTGTACTCGAAGGTGGTGTAGCTCTTGCCGTAGCCGAAGCTATAGAGAGGAGCGGCGGGACCGTCGATGTAGTCGTGGCTGGGGTGTTTGCTGTAATAAACGGGAACCTGACCAACGTTGCGGGGAATGCCCACGGGGATGCGGCCGGCAGGGTTGTAGTCGCCGAAGAGCACATCAGCGATGGCAGCACCACCCTGACCGCCGGGATACCACGCGGTGAGGAGGGCGTTGGCCTTTTCGGAGGCAAGGTTCATGTTGAGCGGACGGCCTTCGATGTAGACCACAACGAGGGGCACGTTGGCGTCGATGAGGGCCTGCATGAGTTTCATCTGGTCGCCCATGAGGGTGAGGTCCTGACGGTCGTAGCCTTCGCCGCTGTCCATGTCGCCGATTTCGTCGGTCACCTTGGCAGCGCCGGTGCTGAGGTATTCGGCCTTGGTCTCATAGCGGGAGCTACTGCCGCCCACGACGAGGATGGTCACCTCGCTTTTCTTGGCAGCGGCCACAGCGGCCTCGATGTCGCTGGCCTTGGTGGCGCGAACGGCGCAACCGCGCACGTAATTCACTTCTGCGTTGGGGAGCATCATCTTCACACCGTCGAGCACGGTGGTGAGGGCAGCTCGATCCTGAGGAGCGGTGTAGTCGCCGAGCTGGTTGTACATCACGTCGGCGTTGGGACCTACGACAGCCACGCGCTTGAGATCCTTGGAGAGAGGCAGGATGCCGTCGTTCTCAAGGAGGCAGATACCCTTGCGGGCCACCTCGCGGGCGAGCTGCTGGTGTTCGTCGCAACGCACAACCTTAGCGGCGGTCTTCGTGTCGACGTAGGGGTGCTCGAAGAGGCCCATGTTGAACTTCAGCGTAAGCACCTGGCTGACGGCACGGTCGAGGTATTCCATGCTGACCTTGCCGGTCTCGATAGCGTGGCGGAGATACTGGAAGCTGTTGCCTTCGAGGTCAATGTCGACACCAGCCTTCACGGCCAGGGCACCGGCATCTTCCCACGAGTCAGCGCAGCGGTGGGTCGTAGCTACGCCCTCGATGCTCTGGAGGTCGGAGTAGACGGCACCCTCGAAGCCCCACTGGTTGCGGAGCACCTCAGTGAGGAGCCATTCGTTGCTCGTACAGGGCACGCCATCGATCATATTGTAAGAGGTCATCACACTGCCGACGCCGGCCTCAACGCAACGCTTGAACTGCGCAGCATACTCGCTGAGCAGAGCGCGCGTGCCGATGCTGGCCATTTCGCCGTTCAGACCGCCCTCGGGGATACCGTAAGCAGCGAAGTGCTTGAGCGTGGAGTAGACGTGCTGCTGGTCGTCGGTGATGGGAGTGCCGTCGAAGGAGAGGCCACCCTGCATACCCTTGACAATCTCGCTGGCGAGGATGCCGGTGAGGACGGGGTCTTCGCCGAAGGTCTCTTCCATACGGCTCCAACGGGGCTCACGGGCAATGTCGATCACGGGACCGTAGCCCACATGAGCACCCTGCACACGGATTTCCTTCGCCATGGCCTCGCCCATGCGGAAGAGGACGTCGCGGTCGAAGGTCGAAGCCTGGCTGAGGGCGGTGGGGAAGCACGTTGCGCCGATGGCCATGTGGCCGTGGGGCGTTTCTTCGGCCACCATGATGGGTATGCCGAGGCGGGTGTGTTCGACGGCGTACTTCTGCATCTTGTTCATGAACTCAGGAGCGAGCGCGGGGTTGAGGCCGGTCACGAAGTCCTTCTGTGTCCAGGGGTCAGCGCGGAGCACGCCCCAATAGTTGCCGATGTACTGCTTGTCGGTCCACTCGTAGAACTTCTGCGAAAGCTGGGCGTTGCCCTTGGCGTCCTTTTCGTAGACGAACCAGCCGAGGGGACAGCGCACCTGACCAATCTTTTCGTCGATGGTCATGCGGGAGAGGAGGTCAGCCACGCGCACCTCAACGGGCTGCGAGGCGTCTTTATAGATGGCTTTCTGTGCCATAGCGCTCATGCTGCCTGCGAGCATGAGGCTGAGGAGAACTGCTTTCTTCATGACTTACTTGATTGCAAATTTCAGCGCGAGGCCGTTGGTGCCGTTGGCGGTGACGGGAATGTTGACGGTGGTCACGTCGCCCACAGTCTTGAAGCTGACGGGCTTGCCGGTAGCGAGGTTGATGACCTTGCCCACGGGAGCGTTGCCCTTCCACGAGATGGTGGCGGGGAACTTGGCGTCGGGCGCTGCGCCTGATTCTACGCAGGGCTGGGGCACGATGGCGTAGAGGGTCTTGCCGTCCTTGTTTGCTGTGAACCAAACCTTGTGGTCGTCGTTGGTGTAGACGGGGGTGATGCGGGTGCCGTAGATGGCCTCGCCGTTCTTGCGGAGCCACTCGCCGACGGGCTTGAGGGCAGCCTCAACTTCGGGCTGGATGGTACCCTGAGGAGTGGGGCCTACGCCGAGGAGAAGGCAACCGCCCTTTGCGGTAATCTCGGAAAGCATCTCGACCACCTTGGCAGGGCTCTTGAACTTGGCCGAGGGATCCCAACCCCAGGCGTGGCTGAGGGTGATGCAGCTTTCCCAAGGATAGGAGAGCTGAGTCTCGGGAATGGCGCGCTCGGGAGTCTGATAGTTCTCCCACTTGGTCTTCATGGCGCGGTCAACGCTGATGAGGCCGGGATGCTTGCCGGCGCGGGCCTTCTTCAGCACGTCTTCGAGATAGACGTCTTCAGCCTTCACCCAACCGCCGTCGAGCCAAAGGATATCGAACTTGCCGTAGTTCTCGGTGAGTTCCATGAGCTGATTCTTGCAGAACTGGCGGTAGTTCTCCCACCACTGCTTGTGCTCGTCGGTGTCGAGTTTGTAGTTGCGGCCACGGCCTGCGCAGCCGTAATAGTCGTTCCAGAACCACTGGCTGTGCCAGTCGGGCTTGGAGAAGTAACAACCGATCCAGAAGTCCTTCTGGCGGAAGGCGTCGAAGACGTACTTGGCGACGTCGCGCTTGGGATTACGCTCGAAGAGGGGTGCGTGGGCGGTGGAGAAGTCGGTGTATTTAGAGTCGAACATGCAGAAGCCGTCGTGGTGCTTCGTGGTGAAGATCATATACTTCATGCCGGCGTCCTCCATGATGTCGGCCCACTGCTCGGGATTGAAGGCAACGGGGTTGAAGCTTGCGTTGAGTTCCCAGTACCAACGCTTGTAGCTCTCGTAGGTAAAGCCCTTCGGACGGGTGATCCAGTCTTCGGAGCAAATCTGCCAACTTTCGCAGATGCCGGGGATACTATAGAGGCCCCAGTGGAAGAGGACACCGAACTTGAGGTCCTGCCACTGGTCGAGTTTGGCGCGGACTTCGGGTTCTTCGGGGGCGATGTAGCCGTTGAGTTCGGCTTCGTGTACAAAGCTGTTGCCAGCCTCTTCTACCTGTGCTGAGGCGGGCATGGCGAGCGCGGCGCAAACGGCCACGGCGCTAAAGAATTTCTTGATCATACGCTTGTATATTTTGTGTTTTTCTATGTTTGTGCGGGTTATTGTTTTGCAGGTAATGCCAGAAGGGGCAATGCCGAGTGAAAATTGCCTTATTCAACGTAAATCAGTTCTGGCATTTTCCAACCGAGGAAGCGGATGAGACGTGTGAGGTCGGCGATGGTAATCTGGCCGTCTATGTTGGCGTCGTGGACGTCGTAGTAGCCGTCTTGGTAATCATCAGGATCAATCGTGACCGTCTTCTCTCCCCTCAGGACGGCGATGAGTTCGTCGAGGTCGCTGCGGGAGATCTTGCCGTCGCTGTCCATATCGCTGATGATGCTGACGCTTCCGTCCGTGATGTTGATGCCGTGTCTCGTACAGCTGAGCGCATCGTCTGAGGCTATCTCAAGGCTGACGCCCCCATCGAGAGTGAAGTCGTCTTTTTCGTAGTAGACGATGCCTTTGCCTTCGGGGGTCATGATGCGGAGAATGCCCTTGCCGTGAATGTTGATTGTACTGATGTCGTTATCGATACCGCAGCAATCAGAATGCTCCGTACAGATGACCAGCGTGTCGGTGGGAAGCGGCAGGAAGATGTCGAGAGGAGCTTCGCTGTAAATGCCCGTTTGATCCGTGTCAGACAAATAAATGACGTTGCTGCCGTGGGCTTCAATGAAAAGGGTTTCACTGCTACCGGTGTAGGAGATAACCTGACTCTTGTCACACATCTGGCGTGTGTTGTAGAGCTCTACGTGGAGGTTGTCCTCTGCATCGAGATAGCGGAGCATGGCTGTCGTCTCGAGGATGTCGGTCTCTGTTTCGCCAAGGGAAGGACTGGAAAGATAGCAGTCGAAATACTCAAAGACGCCCATGTTGAGTTCAACGTCCTGATTGGGATGGAGCAGCAATTGTTCGTCGCCGACAATGAGGTGTGTGGCATGGCCATCACGCATGCGGAAGCCGAGACAGATGCGTTCATCGCCGTCTTTGTCGAAACTGCTGTGGAGAGCATAACCGTAGGGCGTGGTGATCAGGGCCTTGAGATTGTTGCCGATATTGCCACTCATGCTATACCCTTCGCCCTCATCGTCTGTAGTTACGGTGAGTTTGCCGTCAGTATCTATCTTGTAGCTCACGTTATTGGTACCAATCGTCAGGCGGTAGTCGGCAGCGATGGCGCGGAGAATGTCCTGCCAGTTGTTGGGGCGGAAGTAGGCTTCAAGCTGTATGCTGAAGCCCGTGTGGATGTCGATGTTGCGAGTCGCACGCGGATCGCCGTCGCTCCAACGGTCGAAGGTGTAGCCCGGCGCTGCCTGTGCGGTGATTGTGAGGTGCGTACCATCAGCATACCATCGGTTGGCGACGTTTGCCGATTCGCCACTCGCCGTAATGGTGCCAACCACGCTGCCCTGGCTGCTGGCGTAGGACACAGCATCGATGCGCTGGCCTTTGCTGTTGTCGGTCTCCATAAACAGAGCCTTGTAAGTCTTATCGCCGTCGTAGCCCAAAGTGAAGGTACGCTCCTCGCTGGTGTCGCCGTCGTCCCAGCTCACAAACTGGCAGCTGGTGCCCATCACATAAATCTTTACCTTGACGGTTTCGGGACGGTAGAGATCATACTCAAGGTGGGTCGAGGGGAATTTGCCCGGGGCTTGCAGGCGTGCGTAGCTTCCGCCGCCTTCGGTGTAGAAGTCAACGTGGGCAGGGGTGCTGAAGTAAATCTTCTGGGCCAGGTCTGTCCAGGCACTGACGTAAGTGTCGTAGGCCGCATTGGGCACCTTGATGGAGAGGGCCGAGTTTGAGTCGCGAAAGACCGTTTTGCCGAGAGTAGGGGGCTGAGCCGAGGCAAAAGTAACCGACTTCAGGCCCTCAGCGCCATGGAAGGCGTCGTTGCCAAGCGTTTCGAGCGTGCTCGGGAATTCGCAGGAGGTCAGATTACGACAGTATTCGAAGGCATATATGCCGATAGCCTTCAGTCCCTCTGGGAGATCGATGTGGGTGAGTTTGATGCAATTATTGAAGGCGCTGTTCTTGATTTCCACAAGTTGGTTGCCGAGCTTTACTTCGCAGAGTCGCTGGCAGTTGTAGAAACCTTTGCTATCGATGAGCTTCACATTACCGCCGAGGTCAATGCGGGTGATGTTACACTTCGAAAAGGCCAGAGATCCCACACTCTCCACCGTGCTGGGGAAGGTGAGTTCAATGTCCTTGTTGTAGTAAGCCGTATAGGGAGAATTGCTGAAAAAGCGTTTGGCCACCGTGATAGGCGCGTCGTAGGTCAGGGTGCCGCGATGTGTGGCGGCATCGTAGGTGTGCGACACGAGGTTAGCGCCCATGCTGACGGAGGCATCAATTTCGAGCTGATAGTCACAAACGTATGTGATGACGTTGGCCGCGACTGCAGAGAGAACACTGCAGAGGGATACAATGAGGGTCAGGATAACGTGCTTCATAGTGGTAACAGGTGTTTTTTGCGGGCTTACTCGCCCAAAGCAATAGTTTTTAGCGTGTTTCTGCGGGCAAATTTACAACAAATCCGTGAAACGGGCAAAGGTTTTCGCCTTTTATTTTATAGATGAGTGCGAAAATGGGATTTAGGCTTGGTCGTGTGGAAAGTTTGGCGTATCTTTGCCGAAAAATATGGGAATACGTATGACTCAAAGCTTCAAGACAATAGCCATTGCGGCGCTGATCGCCATGGGCGGCGCAGGCTGCATGACGGCCCAGAACAGGGTTGTCGTGGGTTCGCCGCGCGACAACTGGTACGTGCAGTTGGGCCTCGACATGACGCTCCAAGACCCTTACGGCACGCCTGAAGGCAGCACCTTCACCGATGGCCGCACAGGGGGCATCGACGTGGCTGCGGGCCGTTGGTTCACGCCTGCCATCGGTCTGCGCGCTCGCGTCAACTGGGAGAATGGTTTTGCACCGCTCTCCAGCAAAAAGGCCACGTGGCTGAACTTCATAGAACCCGCCAAGCCGAACGCTGAACACGGCGGATACGTCTCTGTCGTGGGCGACGTGCAGCTGGACCTCATGGGCCTCTTCGCCCCTTACCGCGAGGACCGCTTCTGGCACTGCCAGGTGTTCCCGCGTGCCGGCCTCGTCTTCAACTGCGGCCTGCAGAAGGGTTCGCCCCTCATCGGCGCCGGTGTGGGCAACACGTTCCGCGCGAACCGTCGCTGCACGGTATTCTTCGATGTGGCTTACCAGATGGTTTCGAGCGGATTCAACGGCCGATGGACCGACCTCGGCACAGGCCGCAACGCTTATCTCGACGCCACACTGGGCATACAGCTGAACCTCGGCCGCAGCGGATTCCAATCTTCCAACTCCAACCATTAGCCGCCTATGACCCTCCATCATTCACTCCTCACTCTGCTTCTCGGCACAGCCTTGAGCCTGCCCGCAGCAGCACAGGTCGGCGGCCCGTCGGCCTCTGACAGCGAACTGGCCGACAGCGACATCACCCGAGCCCTCGATAGCCATTACCTCTCCACCATCCCCGACCATTTTACTTATAGCCTCCGCGAGGGATGGTTCGTAGAGGCGGGCCTCGACATGACGCTCTACAATCCTTACAGCTTCGACTTCGGGCAGGTGTTTCCCAAAGGCCGCACGCACGGCATCAACGCAGCTTTCGGCAAGCAGTTCTCGCGCGAGATCGGCTTGCGCTTCCGCATGAATTGGGAGAACGGCCTGCCGCTCTTCCGCAACAGGGGCCTCGCATGGGTAGGCCCCATTGACCCCGAGAGCCACGAGAGCACCAACATGGACAAGGGCGGCGCGATGTTCCTCTACATGGACGTGCCCATCAGCCTCGCACGCCTCTTCGCCGGCAATCAGCCCGACTGGGATTGGGACGTCCTCCTCATTCCCCGTGCGGGCCTTGGCGGCAACCTCGCCCAGAGTTCGTGGTCGCCCTACGTGGGCATGGGCTGCGGCTTCACCTATCGCCTCAACAATCGCGTGTCGCTCTACAGCGACCTCACCTACTCGGGCATCACAAGCGAATTCTTCAGTGGTGTTCCCGGCGCCGGCACAGGTATGGGTGTGGGCTGGGGCTTCAACGGCATTATCAGCCTCCACGCCGGTGTGCGCATCGGGCTATTACCGAAGTACAGCCGCTCTCGAAGAAACAAGTAGCGCTTCCCCCCAAAAAAGAACGCTCCGCAAGAAAAGAGGAACGCTCACAAAGAAGTAAGTAGCGCTCGCAAAGGAATAAGGAACTGCCTCAAAGAAATAAGTCGTGCCACAGCCGTGACACGAACGACTCACAGCCGTGACACTATCGCACCACTCTTGTGAAACGATCGTGTCACGGCTGTGAATCGTTATCTTTCTTTGAAGTAATTCCTTATTTCTTTGAGGCGAATCGCTACATAATTGGCAGAAAACGCCCTACCCTTCGGGGCACTCGCACGGAGTGCTCACGCAGAATCGGCTACTCGAAGTATACGAGTGTGCCGCTGAGGCACCAGTAGCTGTTGGAGCCGCCTTCGGGAGCACCCTGCGGGATGTGGACCTTGATGGTGTGGTCGCCGGCAGAGAGGTCGCCGAGGAAGATGTATTCGGGGTTGGTCACCGTGCCGGGGCACCAGTTGGAACGGCTGAGGTCGCTGGAGCTGAGACCGTTAGAGAAGTTGCCGGAGCAGGGCGAGTTGTTGCGGTAGGTCATGCAGTCGTCGCGCCAGGGGATGAAGTCGATGACCTTCTGGCCGTCGAGGCTGATGGTGTTGATCTTCTGGTTGAATTCGTCGCCGCCGCCCCAGCCGCCGTGGCCGGTGGTGAGGTAGTAGAGACAAGCCTTCTTGACGGGCTTATCGAGATGGAAGGTGCTGACGAGATCGTCCTGACCCATGAAGATGGGATAGGGTTGGCCGTCCTGCTCGAGGTAGTTGACGGTGTTGAAGAGGGGTTCGCAATGACGTACACCACGGGGATCGTCCTCGTCGCCGGGATAGTAGGTCAGCGTAAGGCTGATCTTGTGGCCGTTGGCGTCCCAGTTGCCGATGTAGGCGCCGATCCAAACTTCACCCTCAAGGTAATCGACGAGCGGGGTGACGTTCATCTTGTAGGTCACGCTGTCCACCCACGTCTGGCCGGGCACACGGTTGTGGTTGAACTGGCGCACACCGAAGCCGGTGAAGAAGCGCATGAGTTCGACGGGCACGTCGTAGCCGGGAGTGGAGACAAGGCCGTGGTAATCAACATCGCCACTGCGGAAGGCGGGCACGCTGTTGAGGTCGTGCATGGCGTCGAGGAAGCTCTGCTTCTTGCCGGTGGGGATGACAAAGACAGAACCCGTGCGGTCGTAGGCATCGCCGACGCTGTACTGGGTAAGGGTGGCGAAGATGTCGCGGTCACGGGCATTATCAGGAAGCTTCACCTTTTTGAGGATGATGGTACCGCCGCCACAACGGTACATTTCGCCGTCCTTCAGCGTCTTGGGATCAGCGAGTTTGTCGCCGCTGAACTTCACTGCCTGCTGATCGAACACGCGTACGTTGATGTCGTAGCAGTGGTTGCACTCGTACTGGTACATGTAGGCTTCCATCTCCTCGCCCCAGGAGGCGGGGAAGAGGCTCTCGGCCTGCTTCATGGGGGTGATGGCGGTAGCTTCCTGCACCATATCGCCGTTGCGCACCACCTTGAGCACGAGACCCTTGGGAGCGCAGTTGTTGAGAATCTGGGGCGTACCGCAGTAACTCTGTTCGCCGTCGGCAGCGGGACGTACCACAGCCTCGGTCCACCACACGTCGATGGTGTTGCTGTTGACGTTGAAGCGCCACACGTGGCAGGGGAGGCCGAGCACTTCGTCATCGTCGAGGACCTTCACATAGCCCTCACCCACCTTGAAGGGGTTGACGGTGTTGATGACGCGGCCGTTAGGGAGCGTGGCGAGACGTTTGCTGACGCACTCCATCTTGCCTGCGGTGAGCGCACTCCAATCCTGATAGCTGGCGGTGCGGAGGGCACCTTCTTCTTCGGCTTCACCCTCGGGGCGCACGCTCTGGAGGGCCACCTCGGTGCCCATGACCTTCATGAGCATCTGGCCGCGGGGATTGCCTTTGTAGCTGCTCTGGTACAGGACTTCGATGCCCGCAGCCTTCTTCACTTGTTTGAGGAGAGCGGTCGTCTTCTTGTCAACGGCCATGGCCGATGCAGCCACGAAGCAGCAGAGCATCAGCGCGAAAAGTTTCATTGTAAGGTTTTTCATGGTATGATGTGTGTATATAGTTTTCACGGCACAAATTTACGCAGAAACTTTCATTCGTGCAAGAAAAAGAATTGATAAAATGACAAAATGAAAGAATGATAGAATGAACGAACCATAGAATGCTAAGCCTCGAACACTTTTGTCCGCAGGGGCACACTATCATTTTTTCATTTTATCACTCTTTCTTATTTGGTATATTGTGGAGTGTTTCGTTTATCTGGTTTGTTTCATAGGCAATGTAGGATTTAAGGTGTGGGGATTAGTATTGTTTGCGAATAGGAGTCTGCTCATTTTGCACGCCTCCAAGTGCAAAAATAGCCACCTGCAGCCGCAGATGGCTATGGGTATGATGAATGTAGGAAAAGGCAAAGCTTAGCTCAGCACGATGATCTTGTTGCGCACGGCGTACGTCACGAGTTGGACGATGTTGTGGATGCCGAGCTTGGCAAAGATGTGCTGCTTGTGATTGTCGACGGTCTTGGGGGAGATGTACATCATCTTCGCAATCTCGTTGCATGACAATCCTTTGCAGAAGGCCAGCATGATGTCGCACTCGCGCTCGGTGAGCTACTCGTGGCGGCGGCTGCAAGCAGAGATGAGAATGTCGCGCTCGAGAATGTCCTCGGGACGCGAGAAATAGTTACCGCCTCCGCAGATGGTCTGCACGGCCTCAAGGATCTTGTCTTCAGAGGCGTTCTTGCTCAAAAATCCGTCGATGCCTATCTGCATGAGGCGCACAAAGGTCTCCTCGCGGCCGTCGACCGAGAGCACAAGGATCTTCACCTCGGGATGCTCCTCGCGGAGACGCTGCGCAACGTCGATGCCTGAGGCGTCAGGCAGCATGATGTCGAGAACGACAATGTCGATAGTGGCCGTCTGCAGCTTGGTGAAGAATTCGCTTGCCGTAGCGGCTTCCAGTGCAACGTGACACACGGGAGCAAGCGACAGCTTCACGCCCGTACGAAACACCGGATGATCCTCCAAAAGGGCCACCTGGATGGTTTTTATCATAGATGCGGTATCGTCAGTTGTAGTTTCTGGCTGCAAATTTACAGCAATATCGTCACCTATACAATAGGGGGAATTCCTCATTTTTAAAACTTCAGCACGGCTGTTGTACCGCATCCTTCATTTTTTGTGATGCTAAACGTGGCCTTGTTGATGTCGGCCAACTTGCGCACAAGGTTCAGGCCGAGGCCTGTGCCCTTCTCTGTACTCTCGGCTCCGAGGCCTACGCCGTTGTCGATGATCATTACGGTCACGCCCTCGATAGTGACCCGCACCTCGCAGCCGGCAGGGGAGAACTTGATGGCGTTCGACAGCAGATTGCGCACCATGGCCTCTACCATCTGGCGGTCGGCCACGACGGTGTGGTCGGCATCGTCGGCCGTAATGGTGAGCGTCACGCCCTTGATGGTGGCTTGCGCCCTATGCTGGGCGATGACCTCTTCGCAGGCGGCGACGAGGGTGAGCGTCACAGGGGTATAGCGCAGGCGGCCTGTCTGCAGCCCGGCCCAATCGAGCAGGCTGTACAAGAGGTTGACGTGGGCGTCGGCGTCTTCGGCCATGCTTTGTGTCATGGTGCGCACCTCGTCGGTGCTGAGCACGCCCACGGACTTCGACAGCACGTGAAGCGCCTTCTGGTGGGCGATGGCGGGATTCTTCAGGTCGTGCGACACGATCTGCATCAGCCTATCCTTCAGCGCCATGTTCTGGTTCTTCAGACGGAGCATCTTCACCAGGCCCACCACTACGGCCAACACCAGCAACAGCATGATGCCCAGGACGGCGTCCAGGATGCGCTGGCGCTGGATGAGCACCTCCTTGTGGCGCAGCTCTTGCTCTTTTTCTTTCGTCTCGTACTTTACCTCGAGGTCAGAGATTTGCTGCTGCACCTGCACAGAGGCAATTGAGTCTTTCAGTGCGTTGTACTCCAGCAGATGGCCGTAGGCGCGGTGGTCGCCCATCGCGTCGTAGATGCGCGACAGTTCCATGTGGGCCGTCATCAGGGGCTGCACCACTCCAATCCGCTGCGACAATTCGACGCACTGGTTCAGATAGCCTTCAGCCTCGGCGGGATGATGGAGGGCGTTCTCGGCAATACCGAGTGTGGCAAGCGTGATGGCCTCGCTCGTGAAGTTCTCGTACTTACGGTGCAGCGTGAGCGCTCGCCGCAGATAAGGCAACGCCTCAGCGCTGCGCTTCGTGCTGACGAGGGCGCTACCATACTGCGACATGCGAATGGCGGCCTTGGCCTCGCGACCGCCCTTTTCGTCAAGTTCCAGCGCTTCTTTTGCCATGGGCAACGCCTTGTCCGGGCGCTCCATCTTGGTGTATAACTCTGCGAGCATACCCAAGCGAACGGCGAGTTTGTCGTCTGCCTTTCGCTCGCGCTCTATGGCGATGCTGCGCTGCAGATAGGACTCAGCAAGCGCCAGACGTCCAGCCGTAATCAGCGCGGAGGACAGGTTGTTCAGCGATGAAGAGATGCGTTCCTTATCGCCCATCTGCTCGTCGAGGCGTAAGCTCACCTCGCCGCACGCCAGGCCCTTCTGGATCTGTCCCAAGCGCACGTGGCAGATGAGCAGCGAGGAGTTGATGTCGGAAATCCACACCACGGAGTCTTCAGGCAACATGGCCAGTGCCTGTTCGTAGATGCCTATAGCCTCTTCGAACCGCTGGCTGTCCTCTGCAGCATACGCGCGTTCCAGCACGGCCTCCACTTTATCGATGGAGAACGAGCAAAGCGTGAGGCAAACTATAATAAAAGAAAGGATTCGGCGCATTTGTAAAAGGAAGAGGTTGGAGGGATGAGAGAAGAGAAAGAGACAAAATAGTTTATGGGTTTATAGGTTTGCGGTGCGGAATGGTTTCAACACACTTTAAACCTATAAACCCATAAATTCACATGCCTTATTTATCAGGCACGAAGAGAAGAACCTCTTGCTGGGGTTCGATGCGTCCGCTGTAGACGCCCACGTTGGCGTGAAGCGTCACGGGATCAATGGTGATGCGCTGCGTGGTGCGGCGTCCGTGGAGGTCGGCAATGACAACGGTGTGGACAACCTTTGTTCCACGGCGGTTGAGGGTTGTCTCGGTGACAACGACATCGTAGACCTGACGATAGACGGGACGCATGGCCATGTGGAACTCATGCTGTGCACGACCGCTGCCCATGAAGGGGCCACGCGGCGCCATATTGGGCATGACGAACGACGCGGTCTTATCGGTCTGCAGCACGAGGTGGCCGTCTTCGACGTAGATGTAGTTGGTGCGTGGGTCGAGGTGCGAGAAGCTGACGCGGGTGCTGTTGATGTTGTCTATGTGGAAAGTCCAAAGGTCGTTTTTGAGCATGTGCATCACCTCGGCGATAGCCACGGCGCGCTCCTCGTCGGTCACCTTTTTGCGCTTTGCGCTGGCGGGCAGGGCCAAAAGAAGGAGAGCAAGGATAAGGAGGATGTTGCGTTTCATAAACTTACGTATTACAGGGTTTTGGGCGCAAATTTACGCAGAAAGTTTCAAAGGAGCAAAGAAAGTGAAGAAAAAATGTAAAAAACGAAAGAATGCCTCTGCGGAAATGACAGAATAAAAGAATGATAAAATGATAGAATGTCCCTGCGGACACGCAAAGTGCGGACTCGCATTTTTTCACTCTTTCATTTTATCATTCTTTCAGTAGTGTCCCGTTAAAATTTCGAATCCCTATTGTAAATGACAGAATTTCAGTATATTATAAGTCAGAAAAATAATTCACGAAAAATCGCGTAAGCCGTAGGCAAAAATAATTTAACGGGACACGAGTGTTGTCGCACCTATTAATAATCAAAAAAAGTTTTGTTCCCTGTACTAATTTCTACGTCTCCTATGTAGATGTAGAATCCGTACAGTCTTCTTCCCAATGTAGGAGGAGAGTCTTGATGAAGCAGTTGAATTATCTCATGTTTCTTGTTGGTGAATTCAATGCCTGAACAGATAGAATCATCACAAAGACCTTTATCAGATGTTGCCATGGATACACCTATTATGGATGCAGTTTCGGGAACGAATTGAAAAATGGTATC
>JAUNIC010000069.1:0-1583 GCA_030523615.1 Bacteroidales bacterium | reverse complement strand
CGTAACGGTAATCGTATGGTTCCAATTTAGTTTCATATTAACTCTCTGCTTCGTGTTAGTTGCACCCTCATATTGTGTTCCACATACAATATCAGTCAATTCCGAGTATTTCAGAATCTGGTCTTCAATTCTAAAAAGATTCTCACTCATTGGAGATTCTTCATATATAGATTCCATCCAACTAACACGACAAAAAGGCCATATACAAAAGCGAAAAGTTATGGTGAATGTTAGGACACACACAAACAAACATAGAACTTTAAAAAGGAAGGTAGATGGTGCTTTCATATTTAATTTTTTTCATTAGTGTCCACTAATGTGCAAAGGTACAAATTCAAATCCGTTCGGTACAAAATCTCTTGCAACTAACTATAATTCAATTGTTTCAAAGAGCAATTAGCGATTTTTAGTGGACAGTAGTATCATTCTTTCATTTCTCACTCTTCCCACGAGATGATCTGGCGGTCGGGAGTGATGAGATCGACGACGATGTGCTGGCCTTCGGCGGGACGGAGGGTGGCGGAACGGTCGGGGCAGAGGGGATAGGTGATGCCGCCCTGGGGAGTGACGGTGATGCCCTTGGCGGCAATTTCCTTGCGGCTCATAAGGTGGCGGCTACGAAGGATGATGAGACCCTCGGGCGAATAGTTGGCCACAAGGCGGGAGTCGCTGTTACTGGGGCCTACGACCTCGATGCTCTCGTAGTTGTCGACGGTAGAGGAGAGGAGGTAGTCGTAGCTGTGGGTGATGAGCACGCCGTCGAGGAGAATGTTCATGTGGCCAGAGCTGCCGCCGTTCAAGCGGTTGTTGCGGCCGTTACGCCAGCGGCAGTAGCGCTCGCTCGACACGCGGTCGTCGCCCGAGGCCTGGCTCACAAAGTCGTTGGCAGCGAAGCCCGAACCTTGATTGCGAAGCGTCTGCTGCGGACGGCTGTTGCCCGTGATGATGTCCACCCAGCCCGTGCGGCGAAGCACTGCCTCGAGGTCGCGGTAAGAGGGATCTTGCAGCATCTCGTGGTCGAAATAGAAAAGGCCGTCCATCTGCGAGGTGCGCCAATCGCGACCCACGCGCTGCGCCGTCACGCTGGCCTCGCCGAGGTCGATGCCGCCGCTCAAGCCTGCCGTGCGGCCCATCGTTGCGGCATGCACGCCAGCCTCAGCGTTGGCTTCGTCGTAGAGGCGCAGCCAGTTGTACATAGCGGGCGGTGTGGTCTCTTCGAGCGAAGCACCATAGCGGCGGTTCTTGCCGATGCGGTCTATGCTCTCGATGAAGAATTGGTCGCCGGGCCAGTAGTCATCGACAGGCTGCTCGTAGCGGCCGTCAGCATCGACGTCGCACACGTAGTTGGCCATCGTGCGGAGGTTGACGATTTCCACACTGCCGTAGCTCATCGGCGCCAACTGCTGGTTGAAGGCCTGACCACTGAGCGTCAGCACCTGCTCGGGAGCGAAGGGATATTCGAAGCGGGCAGCGAGAGCGTCCTTGAGGTCGAAGGCGACGAAGCGGGTGGTCTGCAGCCAAAGGTCGAGGTCGGTGCGGGCTTCGCGTTCGGTCTCACGATAGAAAGCTGCAGGGAAGGGTAC
>JAUNIC010000068.1:11331-15567 GCA_030523615.1 Bacteroidales bacterium | reverse complement strand
CAAAAGCCCCCGCAAAGGCTGCGCCCAAGAAAGCCCCTGCAAAGAAGGCTCCTGCAAAGCCCGCACCTAAGAAGCGCTAATCAAAATCTCCTCAACACAGGAGAACCTCCCCCATACCACCTCAGAGGTAATCTCCCAGGTTATCTCTGAGGTGTGTTTTTTCACCACTAATCTCTGAGACTTTCCACGTATGACTCCACAGGAACAACGCGACGAAGAGATGATTCAGGCCGCCTTTGACCGCCTGAGCCAAACCTACATGTCGTCGAACCATCGCGGCAAGATCGACATCATCACCAAGGCCTTCAACTTCGCCAAGGCCGCCCACAAAGGCGTGCGCCGCCGCAGCGGCGAACCCTACATCCTTCACCCTCTCGCCGTAGCCCAGGTATGCTGCGAGGAGATCGGACTCGGCAGCACAACCATCTGTGCCGCCCTGCTCCACGACGTCGTCGAAGACACGGAGTACACCCGCGACGACATCGCCAACCTCTTCGGCGCCAAGGTGGCCAACATCGTCGACGGTGTGACAAAGGTGGGCGGAGGCATCTTTGCCGACCGCGAAAGCACGCAGGCCGAAACCTTCAAGAAGATTCTCCTCACGATGAGCGACGACATCCGCGTCATCCTCGTCAAGATTGCCGACCGTCTGCACAACATGCGCACCCTCCAGTCCATGCCGCAGCGCAAGCAGATGAAGATTGTAGGCGAAACGCTCTTCATCTACGCTCCCCTCTGCGAGCGTCTCGGCCTGAACCGCATCAAGACGGAGCTCGAAAACCTCTCGTTCAAATACGAGCACCCCGACGACTACCAGATGGTCGTGCAGAACCTCCGCGATTCGCAGATGGAGCGCGACGACCTCATCAACGACTTCACGCCGCCCATCCGCGAAGCCCTCGACGCCATGGGAATCGACTACACCATCAAGGCGCGCATCAAGAGCCCCTTCAGCATCTGGCAGAAGATGATGCGCAAGAAGGTGCCCTTCAGCGAGGTCTTCGACATCCTGGCCATACGCATCATCTTCCACCCCAAAGACCGCAAGCACGAAATCGAAGAGAGCTACGCCATCTACGCCGCTCTCACAAAAATCTACAAGCCCCACCCCATCCGCTTCCGAGAATGGCTCACCACGCCCAAAGCCAATGGTTACCAGGCGCTGCACAACACCTTCATGTCGAACCAGGGCAACTGGATCGAGGTGCAGATACGTTCCGACCGCATGGACGACATCGCCGAACAGGGCTTTGCCGCACACTGGAAGTACAAGGAAGACGGTTCGGCCTACGACGAGCACGAACTCGACTCGTGGGTCAACAGCATCAAGCAGATTCTCGACGATCCGCAGCCCGACACCCTCGACCTCCTCGACACCATCAAGCTCAACCTCTTCGTCAGCGAGATCAGCGTCTTCTCGCCCAAGGGCGACATCTACACGCTGCCCTCCGGCGCCTCCGTGCTCGACTTTGCCTTCGCCATCCACTCCTTCGTGGGCACCCACTGCATGAGCGCCAAGGTCAACCACAAGCTGGTCCCCCTCAGCCACCGCCTGCAGAGCGGCGACCAGGTCGAAATCATCACCGGACGCGACAACAACGTGCAGGGCGACTGGCTCACCTACGTCACCACGGCGAAGGCCAAGGGCAAAATCTCGGCCCACCTGCGCCGCCAGGACCGCGAGCTCCAGAACGAGGGCGAACAGCATGTGCGCCAGTTCCTTGAGGCCCACGACTTTGAGGCCAACACCTCGCACATCAACAAACTCTACGCCTTCCACCACTTCACACGTCCCGACGAACTCTATCTCGCTGTTGGTAAAGCCAACATCAGCCTCGGCGATGCCGACGTGGCCCACCTGAGCGGCAAGAAGGTGAAGAAGAGAAGTCGCGGATGGCGCCGCTTCGTGCCCTTCATGAAACCGAGCAGCACCGACGCGCGCCGTCTCGAGGGCAACGTCGAAGAGTTTGTCAAAAACCTCGACCGCAAGCAGACCCTCCTGCTCGACGAGGAAACGCTCTCGAAGTGCATCGTCTGTCCCGAGTGTTCACCCATCCCCGGCGACGAAGCATTGGGCTACATCAACCCCGAAGGCCAGCTCGAAATCCACCGCCGCGAGTGCCCCGTAGCCCTGCGCCACAAGGCCAACTTTGGCGACCAGATCATCGCCGTCGACTGGGCCATGCATCGTCAGGAGACCTACGACACCGCCATCTACATCGAAGGCCGCGACGCCGAGGGTGTACTCCTCAGCATTGCTGGCGTGCTCACCACCTTCCAGCAGTTCCAGCTGCGCAGCATCAACCTGCAGTCGAAGGACGGCATCTTCAAGGGCGACATGGTCATCAGCCTCTTCGACATCCACGACATCGCCCTCGTCTGCAAGCAGCTCCTGCAGATCGACCAGGTCACCAAGGCCGTCCGCAAGGATTAAGACCCGCCGCGATTGAAGCCTCAGCGTTCTGCGCCAGAGAAGTACAATTCTGCACCAAGGAGCAGCGATTCTGCGCAAAGAGTTTCATGTTCTGCGCCAAGGCCCTAAATACCTCTCCCAAGGAAATAAGCAAGCGCTTCAAAGAAATATGTTGTGCCACAGCCGTGCGAATTTTGTGCCACGTCTGGGCGACTATGGTGCCACACCCGTGAATCGATCGACTCACGGCTGTGGCACGACTTATTTCTCCGCGACAGTGAACTATTTCCTTGAGAGCGTCTGTTTTCTCGCCGCAACGCAATGACGCGCCGCAAAGATAATTTTTCGCCATTTCGTCACAAAAAACACGATTTTCTGGCCGTTTTGTAGTCCGAACACCCCGATTTCTTCTTTTTTTTGCAAAATTTCTGCTATTTTTAGTTTGCAATTCAAAAGAATGTTGTAACTTTGCGCCGTAATTTAGGATAATAGCCCTCCAAGCGAAGGAAAAAGGGCTCCGTAACAAGGAAAAAATAGTATAAAAAAAAATCATAACGTCTATGGAAACCTACGCAGGCGATCCCACAGCAAGTAGCTTCCAAGCTACCAAATCAAGTCTCATGGAGACTTTCTTCCAGTCGCACTCTTACCAGATCGAGCACACCAACGTCCTCGTGCGTCGTGCCCTGATGGACAACATCGACTGGAGCTACCGTCTCATCGGCATCCGCGGCCCCCGCGGTGTCGGCCGTACATCCTTCCTCCTCCAGTATGCCAAGGAGAACTTCCAGCCCCGCCTCCGCCAGTGTCTCTTCGTCAACATGAACTCGTTCTACTTCCAGGGACGACGCCTCGTTGACTTTGCAGGCAACTTTGTCAAGTCAGGCGGTCAGGTGCTTCTCATCGATCAGGCATTCAAGATCCCCAGCTGGCGCGAACAGCTCATCGAGTGCTACGAGAAGTACCCCTATCTCCGCATTGTCTACAGCACAACCTCTGTGCGCGGCGGCGAAAACGACCACACCGAACTCAACAGCATCAGCCGCCAGTACTGGCTCCACGGCTTCTCGTTCCGCGAGTATGTGAATCTCCAGACAGGCGAGAACTTCCGTGCCTACAACCTCAAGGAGCTCCTCGAAGACCACCGCACCATTGCCAAGCAGATTCGTGCGAAGGTCAACCCCATGGAGCATTTCCTCCAGTACATCCACCACGGCTACTACCCCTTCTTCCTCGAAGGCCGCAACTTCACCGAGGCGCTCCTCAAGGCCATGAACATGATGATTGAGGTGGACATCCTCTTCATCAAGCAGATTGAACTCAAGTACCTCGAAAAAATCAAGAAGCTGCTCTATCTCCTCGCCATCAGCGACTCACCCGCGCCCAACGTCAGCAAGCTCGCCGACGAAATCGGCACCAGCCGCGCTACGGTGATGAACTATCTGAAGTACCTCGAAGAGGCTCGTCTCATCAACCTCATCTACAAGGAGGGCGAGAGCTTCCCCAAGAAGCCCGCCGCAGTGCTGCTGCACAACACCAACCTCATCTACTCCATCTACTCGCCCAACGTCTCTGAGCAGCAGATCATGGAGACCTTCTTCGTCAACTCCCTCTGGCGCCACTACACCGTCAACAAGGGCAAGCGCGACGGCATCTACCGCATCAACTCCAATGTGGACATCTGCGTGTGCGATCGCTACAAGCGCGTGAAGACCGATCCCAACACCGTGCTGGCCCGCTACAACTGCGACCTCGGCCGTGCCGACAACGAGATCCCCCTCTGGCTCTTCGGCTTCCTCTTCTAAGAAGATTGGACCCATAAG
>JAUNIC010000068.1:0-11321 GCA_030523615.1 Bacteroidales bacterium | reverse complement strand
CTATTAATAATAAAATACCAAACCAACCAACTTTCATATATTCACTAAACAGAATTATGGCTAAAAAATTCATCACCTGTGATGGTAACCAGGCTGCTGCACACATCGCTTATATGTTCAGCGAAGTAGCTGCTATCTACCCCATCACTCCCTCGTCTACGATGGCTGAATACGTAGACGAATGGGCCGCTCAGGGCCGCAAGAACATGTTCGGTGAAACCGTTCTCGTACAGGAAATGCAGTCAGAAGGCGGCGCAGCAGGTGCCGTTCACGGCTCGCTCCAGGCCGGCGCCCTCACCACCACCTTCACCGCTTCCCAGGGTCTGCTCCTCATGATCCCCAACATGTACAAGATTGCCGGTGAATTCCTCCCCTGCGTATTCCACGTCAGCGCACGTACCCTCGCTTCTCACAGCCTCTGTATCTTCGGTGACCACCAGGACGTTATGTCTACCCGCCAGACCGGCTTTGCAATGCTCGCTGAAGGCTCTGTACAGGAAGTTATGGACCTCGCCGGTGTAGCTCACCTCGCCGCCATCAAGGCTCGCGTGCCCTTCGTCAACTTCTTCGACGGTTTCCGCACCAGCCACGAAATCCAGAAGATCGAAATGCTCGAGACCGAGCAGCTCGCTGGCCTCGTTGACCAGAAGGCCCTCGCCGAATTCCGCGAGCGTGCCCTCACCCCCGAGCACCCCGTTGCCCGTGGTATGGCCGAGAACCCCGACACCTTCTTCGCTCACCGCGAAAGCTGCAACCCCTTCTACGACGCAGTTCCCGAAATCGTGGAAGAGTACATGCAGAAAATCTCCGAAATCACCGGTCGCAAGTACGACCTCTTCAGCTACTACGGTGCTGAGGACGCCGACCGCGTCATCATCCTCATGGGTTCTGCTACCGAAGCTGCCCGCGAGGCTATCGACCACCTCACCGCTCAGGGCGAGAAGGTTGGTATGATCAGCGTTCACCTCTATCGCCCCTTCAGCGTGAAGCACTTCCTCGGCGCTCTCCCCAAGACCGCAAAGCGCGTGGCTGTGCTCGACCGCACCAAGGAACCCGGCGCAAACGGCGAACCCCTCTACCTCGACGTTAAGGAAGCTCTCTATGGTCAGGCTGACGCTCCCGTTGTTGTCGGTGGCCGCTACGGTCTCGGCTCTAACGATACCACTCCCGCTCAGATCCTCTCCGTATACGAGAATCTCGCTCTCCCCGAACCCAAGAACCACTTCACCATCGGTATCGTCGACGACGTTACCTTCACCTCTCTCCCCCAGAAGGAAGAAGTTGCAATGGGTGGCGAAGGCATGTTCCAGGCTAAGTTCTACGGTCTCGGTGCCGACGGTACTGTAGGTGCCAACAAGAACTCCATCAAGATCATCGGTGAGACCACCGACAAGTACTGCCAGGCTTACTTCTCTTACGACTCTAAGAAGTCCGGCGGTTTCACCTGCTCTCACCTCCGCTTCGGCGACGAGCCCATCCGCTCTACCTACCTCGTAACTACGCCTAACTTCGTGGCTTGCCACGTTCAGGCTTACCTCCACATGTACGACGTCCTCCGCGGCATCCAGCAGGGCGGCACCTTCCTCCTCAACACCATCTGGGAAGGCGAAGAGCTCGCTAAGAACCTCCCCAACAACGTGAAGCGCGTGCTCGCTGAGAAGCAGGTGAAGGTTTACTACATCAACGCTACCAAGATTGCTCAGGAGATCGGTCTCGGCAACCGTACCAACACCATCCTCCAGTCTGCATTCTTCCGCATCACCGGCGTGATCCCCGTAGAGCAGGCCGTTGAAGAAATGAAGCACTTCATCGTGAAGTCTTACGGCAAGAAGGGTCAGGACATCGTCGACAAGAACTACGCTGCCGTTGACCGCGGTGGTGAGTACAAGGAACTCGTAGTTGATCCCGCATGGGTAAGCCTCGAGGCCGACGTAAAGGCTGAGAACAACGATCCCGAATTCATCAACAAGGTGGTTCGTCCCATCAACGCTCAGAACGGTGACCTCCTCCCCGTCAGCGCATTCAAGGGCATCGAAGACGGTACCTGGCCTCAGGGCACCGCTGCTTACGAGAAGCGCGGCGTTTCCGCATTCGTTCCCACCTGGGATGCAGAGTACTGCTCTCAGTGTAACAAGTGTGCTTTCGTTTGTCCTCACGCTTGTATCCGTCCTCTCGTCATGACCGACGAGGAAGCTGCAGGTCTCGGCGACGCTACGATGATCGAGATGAAGGCTCCCGCCGCCATGAAGGGCATGAAGTTCCGCATGCAGGTTGGCGTTATGGACTGCCTCGGTTGCGGTAACTGTGTTGACGTCTGCCTCGGCAAGAAGGTCAACGGCGAAGTTGTACGCGCTCTCCGCATGGTTCCCCTCGAAGGCGAACTCGGCGAAGCTGCAAACTGGGAATACGGCGTTAAGAACGTTACCTCTAAGCAGGACCTCGTTGACATCAAGTCTAACCCCAAGAACAGCCAGTTCGCTACTCCTCTCTTCGAGTTCAGCGGCGCTTGCTCCGGCTGTGGTGAGACTCCCTACGTGAAGCTCGTTGCTCAGCTCTTCGGCGACCGTCAGATGGTAGCCAACGCTACTGGTTGCTCTTCTATCTACTCCGGTTCTATCCCCTCTACTCCCTATACCACCAACGAGAAGGGTCAGGGTCCCGCTTGGGCAAACAGCCTCTTCGAGGACTTCTGCGAATTCGGTCTCGGTATGGTTCTCGCCAACAAGAAGATGCGTGCACGCCTCCAGGCTCTCCTCGAGCAGGCCATCGCTGGCGACTGCGCTTCTGACGAACTCAAGGCTGCTGCTCAGGCTTGGATCGAGGCTAAGGACGACGCTGAAGGCAGCAAGGCTGCTGCAGCTGCTCTCCGTCCCCTCGTAGCAGAGTGCGCTGCTAAGGGTTGCGAAACCTGCAAGGCTATCGCCGAACTCGACCACTTCCTCGTAAAGCGCAGCCAGTGGATCATCGGTGGTGACGGTGCTTCTTATGATATCGGTTACGGCGGTCTCGACCACGTTATCGCTTCTGGCGAAGACGTTAACATCCTCGTTCTCGACACCGAAGTTTACTCCAACACCGGTGGTCAGAGCTCCAAGGCTACTCCTCTCGGCGCCATCGCCAAGTTCGCTGCAAGCGGCAAGCGCGTTCGCAAGAAGGACCTCGGTATGATCGCCACCACCTACGGCTACGTTTACGTTGCTCAGATCGCTATGGGTGCCGACCAGGCTCAGTGCCTCAAGGCTCTCCGCGAAGCTGAAGCTTACAACGGTCCCTCACTCGTCATCGCCTACGCTCCCTGTATCAACCACGGCCTCAAGAAGGGCATGGGTAAGGCACAGGCTGAGGAAGCAGCAGCTGTAGAGTGCGGTTACTGGCACCTCTGGCGCTACAACCCCGCTCTCGAGGAAGAAGGCAAGAACCCCTTCAGCCTCGACAGCAAGGAGCCCAACTGGGACAAGTTCCAGGATTACCTCAACGGCGAAGTTCGCTTCCTCTCTGTCAAGAAGCAGTTCCCCGCCGAGGCTCAGGAGCTCTTCGACGCTTGCCAGGCCATGGCCAAGAAGCGCTACGAAAGCTACGTTCGCGCCAGCAAGATGGAGTGGTAAAGCCTCCGACCTCTCTCCCCGCCCTCCCCATTCTTGCTTTGGCAAGCGTCGCCCTTACGGGACGCCGAGCGAGGGAGGGAGCCCCTGTGCGGGAGAGCTGAGACGCTAATCGCGACACTCATCTATTATTATACGGTGCATCCGCCACAAGCGCGGGTGCACCGTTTATTGTGTTTTTGCATTTTTTGAGTCAAGAATTTGGCAGTTCCGCCAGAAATGCTTATCTTTGCAGACGAAGAACCTATACACATGTCATTATATGGGAATCACGTATAACGCCGAGGAAGAACGCTTTGATTTCGACTTCCTCCACGACGGACAGAACGACATCATTTCGCTTACGGGTAGCGGCTACAATATTGAAGCATTCGGACAATGCTTCTACTATGGTTATGAGTTTGCAGATCAGGTTGACGGTTCACTCCGCAGCGCGTTTATCAAGTATCTGAAGTTCTCTGAATCAATACAGAAAGACTCCAACCTCACGCAATTCCTCCAGAAAGCTGTCAACGACCTCGGTCGCAAAATCGACCTCTATCACTACGACCTCATCGTCATGCCCGAATCGTCGAGCAGAGTCAACCAATACCTCCTTCGCTACCTCTACCGATTCGCCCAGCCGTCGCTCCACTACATGGAACTTGTCAAGTCGCTGCCCTCGCGCATCACATTTGATATGGATGGTTATGAGATGCAGTATCTCAACGATGTACTCGAGAACGGACGTCCGCGCTATACCCCCGCACAAAAAGAAGAGGCGAAGCAGCGCATCAATGAAATGATGGACCTTGTTCACAAGAAGGACTACTTTACCATAGCCAAGGACGTTAAGAAGAGTCGCTTCCGCCCTTACATCCAGCGCTTCCTCCGCTTTGCCTCACCCGAAGACGAGAAGCTCTATGCCTCTATCCACAACCAAAACATCCTCGTAGTCGACGATGTGACTACCAGTGGCTCGACGCTCAATGAAGTTCTCCGTGCTCTCCGTACCCTCAACGACAGCAACAACATCACCATCTTCAGCATCCTCGGCCGCAAGGATCTTATGGCAGAAGCCTAAAGTTTTTTCATTTCGCCCCATCGGTCGAAGTGCTGAGATGCTAATCACAACACTCATATAATATTATAAAAACGGTGCACCCGACACAAGCGTGGGTGCACCGTTTTTTGTATCTTATGCTACAATTTCTCTCTCAATTATTTGGTAGTTGCAAGATGATGCTGCAACTCACTCACCCTTTTCTGCCCACTCGTAGCGCTTGGACCAGCGCCACACCGTCACTCGCGACAGATTGGTGATATGCTGGATATCCAACTTCGCCATGCCGATGCGGAGCAAATAGCACACCTGCATCTGCTGGTCCGTAAACTCTCCCAAATGTTGCAGCACCATCTCGCGGAATCCAGGGCTTTCTTCGTCAACGACCTGGTAGAGTTGTCTCCAGTTTTCTGCCGTCATTGTATACTTTCCTTCCGCTGCACGCTTCAGCAGATTGTAGATATCATCAGCCTTGCTTGCAAAACCCGACTGATGAAGCAGGCGGATCAAGGCGGTGTTCTGCAACTTCTGTCGTTCGACCTCTTCTTGAAGTTTCTCTTGCTCCATCTTCAATTCATTCATTTCTCCTGACAGAGAAAGCACTTCCTGCATCAGTTTGTTCTTCTTGCGCTCATAGCACCAGCCTACAACCACGACAGCCAGCAGCGCCAACACCGTGATGCTGATGGCCCACGAGCGGTAGCGCTCCCCAGCCTGCAGAATCTCCTGCTCCTTCTCCTTGTCGCGCTGATACCTATAGAGATTGTTGACCGTTGCCGCCATTTCCTGACGCTTCCCGAGGTTGAGGGTGTCACACATCTGTGCAAAACGCACGGCAAACAGACTCGTCTTCTCTGCATTTCCTGCATCATGATACATCGAAATGAGTTTGCGCGATGCGTCGTACTTTTCCTCAAGACTGCTGCTGTTCGTCAGAATAGACTCGTAACAACCGATGGCACTCCTGCTGTCGCCTTTCATCTGATAGTAACGGCCAAGCGCAAGTTTGGCCGAACTGGGTCTATTGCCCAGGCTGTCCGGTGAAAGGCTGTCAATCATCGCCATACATCTGTCAGCTTGCTGCTGCAGCCCACCCAAGGCGTAATAGTCCAACAGGATGTAGAGTTCTTCCATCTTCGGCCTCTCCTGCTCTCTGCTGAAGGCCTCGTCAAAATACCGCTGTGCCAAGCGATTGCTATCCGCCTGATGGTACGCTGTAGCCAGATGTATGATGCTCGTGTTTTCCAATCTGTGCAATGCCATAGAGATCTCGTACTCCTTCTGGGCATACAGCAAGTAGTTTTGATTGTCCTGCACACGATTAAACAGATAACTGAGATTCGAGTAGGTATTACGCAGCAGAATCGAGTCACACCGCTCAGTCCGCTCCGCCACACTCATTGACTGCAGGAAGTGCTCCAAGGCGCGCGGTGTGTCCTGCAAGTCGCGGTACACACTACCGGCATAGTACAAAGCTTCCTGCCGTTCAGCGTCATCGCCTTTCCTATTGAAGTATTCTACCAGGCGCTTCACATCCGAATCTGAGTCGGGCATGACGTCAGCCTTGTCGTTCACTCTGACCCGCAGCAGTTCGTACTTCATTCTTATATGTTCCGGCTGGGTCTTTACCGACTCCGCCAGACTGTCTATGCTGCCCAATGCAACTGCAGGATTACTGTCTCCCACCTTTTTTATTTGCATCAGTTTCTTCTCCCACGCCGCATCGTCAGAGCAGGAAAAGGCGAAAAACACGCAGCACACAAAGATTACAAACTGCTTCATAATTGATACTTATTTTATGATTTGCAACGCAAATGTAATCATTTTGAAAGATTCTTCTTGAAATTAAAAATAAAAAAAAGGCCGAGAAACACATTGAAACGTCCATTTTTTGCACAATAAGTAGCAATATCCTTACATTTGCAGTGAAGTTACAGCAGCATTATTCTTACGGACACTATAATCACTCAATAAACCATCATTATGAAAAAAGCTCTACTTTTACTCACTTTCATCCTGCTTGGTTTTAGCGCTTATGCCCAGCAGAACATTGTCAGCAAATTTTCCAACACGCTGCAAGGCCTGTCCATCCAGGGCCGTACCATCAGTAACCACAAGATGGCTCCCGCTGCCAGCGAACGCCTGAAGTCGCTCAGCAAGGGTTCCCGTCGTGCCAGCTCCATCGCCAGTCCCACGACCCAACCTCAGACCTACGCCATGAGTGGCTACTTCTTTACTTACTCGGGCATGGCTTATGCCAGCGGCGTAGCACAGCAGGTGGCCATCGAGGACAACAAAGTTTACATCAGCAACATGTTCCCCATCATGCTCGAAGACCGCGAGGCATGGACCGTTGGCGAACTCAACGCTGACGGCACCGTCATCACCATTCCCGTCCAGCACGTCTATGACGAGGACTGGTATGCTACAGGCACGGACGAGAAGTTCTACATGGGCGACGTCATCTTCGACGACGAGGCCAACATCGTGGACGTTCGTCCTTTCGAACTCCGCAAGGATGGCGACCTCATCTACATCGACGACCTCAATGATGTTGGCGAAGACGGTTATGCGGTCGTCAATCACCACATCGGCCTCTTCACTTACGGCGAGAATGCTACCGACATCCAGCTCTACGAATATGTAGCTGGCGTGAAGTTTTCGCCTTATGCTGCTGGCGAGCTTGTTGAATGTCCCGCCGATGCCCGCGTCGAGGAATACGTCTATCGCAGCCGCGACGACTACGGCGACGCCGTCACCCACCAGTTACAGGTAGCCTTCAAGGACAACGACATCTATTTCAACGGCCTTACGCCCGAGATGCCGAACTGGGTACATGGTACGCTCGACGCCAACAACATGGTCACCATTCCCTCCAACCAGTACGTCGGCATCATGAAGTATTTCTACACCTATTTTGCCGCACTCAGCGTAGCTGGCCAGGACAATAATGGTGATGCAAACTTCAAAATCGTAGACAATCTCCAGTTCATCTACGACCCTGAAACGGGAAGCTTCACCTATGCCGACGCCAACGTCTACATTGGCGAACTGATCTTTACCGGCGGCAACAGCCGCGCCGTCTTCACTGCCTACGGCGAAATGACGATTTCTCCCCTTGGCCAGGCCACAGCCGCCACGCCCTCTAATCCCTACGAAGTATTTGTCATGGACCTCGAGGACTACGGTTACGAGCAGTGGGACTTCGGCTTCATGCTCGACAACAAGGGCGTCAACGACGAGTACCTCCATCCCGAATGTCTCAAGGCCTATATGTTTATGGACGATGACCTTTTCATCTTCAGTCCCGAAGAGTATATGATTGACGGCCCCATCTCCTGCATCGGCTACGACGAGCCCGACTCCAACGATGCCTACTACCACGATGGCAACGTCTTCGACTTCTACATCAACAAGGATCGCAACTTCAAGCGTCTCGGTGTCGTAGCAGCCTACACCGCCGAAGGCGAGACCAACTATTCCGAAATCGCCTACTTAGACATGGACACCGAAGAGGTGACCTATTGCGACCTCACTCCCGAGCAGCTCGCTCAGCTGAACGGTAGCAACGCCGACGCCATCCACCACATTACGACCGCAAGTGTCGCACCCCGCCACTACGATCTCAGCGGGCGTCGCGTAGCCCCCAACGCTCCCGGTTTCCACATCGTAGTGAAATAACGCACAGTTGCGAAATAGCACATCGTCATGAAATAACGCACAGCGCCAGCACAGCTTGACGTCTCCCACAATTCTTCTCGCGCCGACCGCATCGTCCTTGATGCTGCCGGCGCGATTTTTTGTATGAAGCAATATTTCTCCACTTTAACTACAAATAATTTTGTTGAACGGAAGATTCTGCGTAAATTTGCAGCAGAAAAATAACGTATCTTTGCCACGCAAACATTAAGCCTATGAAAAAGTTTATACTCCTCTTTATTATGATCTTTGCGGCGCTGGCCGGTATGGCACAGAGCGTCGGCACAAATGCCGCTCCTGCCAAGGCAGACCTCAAGGACGGGCAGGTGCTCGTCGGTCTCTATACCAGCGACAACTACGAGAAGTTTGGCGTAGCCCTCGGCAGCAACATGCTCCTGCAGGCTGGCAGCCGCATCGGCGAGAAATACTACGCCGGCATGAGCAATCTGCAGGTTGAAGCCGTGCGCTTCGCCCTTGCCGAAAGCTGCGAAATCACCAAGGTGCGCCTCTACGCCTTCACCGACGACAAGACCATCGTTGGCCCCATCGCCACGAAGGATTGGGGCAAGACCTGCGACAAGGGTTGGAACATCGTAGAGTTCGACACGCCCGTTGCCGTCAAGGACAACTACGTGGCGCTCCTGCCGACCTACGAGTTCAAGCAGACAATGACCAACGTCGTCATCGCCACCAGTTTCGAACCCAAAGAGCCCTCGCTCGCTGTCTACGGTCCCCTGCGCACCGACTCCAACGACAGTTTCTGGGCGCAGCTTAACGCACAGAAGTACGGCTCCACCGCCATTCAGCTTGTCTGCCGCGCTCAGGACCTCAGCGGCACCCGCGTCAGCCCCGACGGCTACGTGAGCAACACCGTCACCGTAGGCGAAACCTATCAGCCCACGCTTTCCGTCAACTGCACGAGCGAAGAGCCCATCACCACCATCGACTACACCCTCTCCATCGGTCCTTCGACTGGCTCAGGACAGGCTACGACAGTGAAGAAGACCCACACCTTCTCCCCCGCCATACCCGCCGGCTTCAACCAGCGCTACGACTTCGTTAGCGAAGTTACAGCCCCCGCCAAGGCAGGCGCCTACGCCCTCACCTTCACCATCGACAAAGTCAACGGCAAAGCCATCAGCGGCCAGGCCACTGCGCAGTACAAGCAGCTCGTCGTCACCCGTCGAGCCCACCGCATGAGCCTCGTCGAAGAGTTCACCGGCACGGAGTGTGGCTGGTGTCCGCGCGGTTGGGTGGGCATGGAAAAGGTGAAGCACGAACTTCCCGAAGACGCCTGCGTCATCGCCATGCACCTCTACAGCGATAAGGACCCCATGTACGGCTCGTACTACCACATGCCCTCCTTCATCGGCGGTGCCCCTGCAGCCGTCATCGACCGCGCACCCCGCAGCGTCGACCCCTATTTCGGAGTGAAGATCGACGGTAAGGACGAAGGCATCATCAACGCCGTCAAGCGCCACGAAGCCTTGCTTCCCGAAGTCGAGATACAGCATCTCACCGCCAACTTCACCGACGAATCCTGCACCCACGTGCTGGCCACCGCCACCACCGAGTTTCTCACCGACCTCGACGGCAGCCAGATCATCTTCGTGCTCACCGCCGACGGCGTGACAGGCACCACCGACGTTTGGAAGCAGACGAACTTCTACGCCTCCATCGACGCTGCCCAGAGCGGCCTCAACGCCGACTCCGACCCCGAACTCTACAAACTCTGCCGCGGTCAAGAGATGGGCCAGACCTACGTGCCCCTCACCTACAACGATGTGATGATCGGCTCCTCATGGCTCACCACGACGACGCCCAACGAGGTACTCGCCTTCACCACTACGAAGGCTGGCGAGAAGGCATCGTCCATCTACACCCTCGCCATGCCTACGAAGTCCATCCTCCGCAAGGCCATCGACAACGACGAGGTCTACGTCATCGCCTTTGTCCTCAAGGCCGACGGCACCGTGGCCAACGCCGCCCGTTGCAAAGTCAGCCTCAGCTCACAGCCTTCAGCTCCTGGCCGTACAGGCGACAACCGCCGCATGGTCACCGAAGACGCCACTGGCACATGGTGCGGCTGGTGTCCCAAGGGCATCGTAGGCCTAAAGCAGATGCGCGAGGAACTGGGCGACAAGTTCATCGGCATCTCCGTGCATTGCGGCGAAGACCCCATGAACACCTACAAAGCCTATGAAGAGTGGATTGTGGGCCTCGGCCTCACCGCCTACCCCACGGCCTACGTCAACCGCAACGGTGTGCCCCGCAATCCCAACTACACCGTGCTCCGCGACATCTACGCCAACGAGTTCCGCAAATACTCCGAGCTCAACATCGAAGCCGAAATGACCGTCGCAGGCGACGAACTGAAGATGACGGCCATCGTCACACCGCTGATGGACCTCTACGCCACCGACTACACCGTGGCCTTCGTCGTGATGGAAGACGGCCTCTCCGCCATCCAGGACAACTTCTACTTCGATGGCAACAGCGGCGAGATGGGCGGTTTCGAAAGTCTGCCTATGAAGACCCGCATCACCTACGTCGATGTGGCCCGCGGTGTCTGGCCCACCATCACCGGCCTCGGCTCCGGCGCCATCAGCCTGCCCGCCGACATGACTGCTGGCGAGAGCATCCGCAAGACATGCTCCGTGCCCCTCAGCTACTTCAGATACGACGATTTGAAGAAGCTCCACGTCGCAGCCCTCGTCATCCGCAACAATGGTGAAATCGAGAATGCTGCCGAAGTGTGGAACGATCCCACGGGCATCGGCACCGTTCTTGCCGAACCTTCGACAAGCACAGAGCAAGCTCGCGTCTACAACCTCTCCGGCCGTCCCGCCGCAAGCAACCACCATGGCATCAGCATCAGCAATGGCAAAAAACATATTCAATAGACTTAACAAGACATTTATTATGAAGAAGTTTTTCCTCCTCTCCGCACTCGTCATCATGAGTGCCGCACAAACTTT
>JAUNIC010000067.1:14576-15610 GCA_030523615.1 Bacteroidales bacterium | reverse complement strand
CCGTAAGGCGTTTTCCAGGGCGCCCCTACAGCGAGAACGTAAAAACCCGTTAGCGCCCATTTTCTGTTTATTATTGGCCATGCAAGTACGCACAAATCGTGCCCCATTTTCTTTTACCTCCCCACCACTCTCAGAGCGCAAAAAAATGCAGCGTTTTGCCTTGTTGACGTGCTAAAAATGTCCTGATTGACGCTTTTTCTTGCATATTTTTACGTCAACGCGCCCACGCGTGGCAATGATTGTATAACTTTGCACCTCGTGTGCCCGCCCAGCGCGCAAGTGCGCGAGGCTGCGCAAAAACTTCACACTAACCGTTCACGACTCCCCCCAAAAAGTTTATGAAGAAAATTCTACACAAGTTCTGCTCGTGGCTCGTTCTGCTTGCAGCGACGATTGCATGGAGCGCGCCGACGATGGCGCAAAACGTAATCTGGAACTTTTACAGCGACGCCAGCACCTACGGCAACGGAGGCACCAAAGACGGCGTTTCCGTGTTCGCCATGTGGTGGACAGGATCGAGCGCCAACCTCTACAGCGGCGACACCACCGGCACCGGCTACGGGTGGGTCAGTGTGACCAGCCGCGACGAGACCATCGTCCGCCTCGTGTTCCACGGCGACAGCGGCATGGAAACCCTCGTCTGCAGCACCGGAGAATTCAAGACGCTGACCTCGACCCAGGCCGAATGGCAGGGTAAAGCCCACGAGGTGATCGTCAGCTCCAACAGCGACGTCTACACCACCTCCATCGATGTGTATTACGACGAAACCTGCGACGCTACCGACTATACACTGAGGCTCGTCGACGCCCCCGAAGGCGCCACGGTGACCATCGACGGCACGACGCACGCCGACGGCGACACCTGGACCGTCAACAAGCGCCTGCGCCTCACCGACCTCACCGTGACAGATCCCGAAGGATACTACACCGAGAGTTCCTACGACGCCAGCACCCACACGTTTACCGTCGTCTACAAACACTGGTACTACTACGACGTCGTCATCGACATCCCCACATACGTTCCCAACGCCTCG
>JAUNIC010000067.1:0-14566 GCA_030523615.1 Bacteroidales bacterium | reverse complement strand
GCAAGCGCTATTACCAGACGGGACAGCAGATTGTGGCGAAGACCGCCCTCACGCCGGACGACCTCAGCGTCTACGACCTCGACGGATTCGACGAGGCGGTGACCATCACCCCCGGCGCCGATGCCTACCACGGCACGGTGACCGCCATCTACACCCTCGCCGCCGAAAAGAGCTACGAGATCATCTTCCCCGACGGCACTCCCGCCGGCACCAATGTCGCTGTGCTCGGCACCGTCTTCACCCGAACGGGTACCTACCTCTCGCGCTACGACCTCCGCTATTACGACTTCTCGGTGACTGTGCCCGACGGCTACTATTCCGACGAAAGCTACGTCTGCTACAATCCCGAAGCGCGTACCTTCACCGTCTCCGTCCACGAATACCACCGTTACCTCGTCGAGGTTATGGGTACGAATGCCTACGGCGCCGGAGTGGTGTATGACGGCACCACCTACACCGCCGGACAGACCATCAACGCCAAGGACGCCCTCACCGCGAGCAGCCTGAAGGCCGCAAAGGTGAGTGGTCTCGAAGGCACCGTCAGCATTGCCGGCTCCACCGTCACCGTCACCTACACCCAGCCCGAATACATCCTCATCGACACCTCCGAATACCCCTATGGCGGCTACTGGACCCTCGAGGGCAGCGATGTGCAGGTTCAGGGTACCGGCGTGCCCCTCAACCTTTGGTACTACGCCTGGGGCTCCAACTGGACCGCTACCGTCAGCAGCAGCACCTTTCCGATCGAGAAGATTGAATTCATCGAGAGAGACGGCGACATCATGTACTGCGACGTCGACTGCGGCACATTTGCCAACAACGTCTGGACCTCCAACGACGGCGAATACTACACCGTAACCTTCGACCCCAACGGCGGAGGATACTACAACGACGGCGACTACTACATCAGCGCCATCCGCGTGTGGTTTACTGGCCACGGCGAACCCGCTCCCAAGGAGCCTTTCGACTATCTCAAGGTCAGTCCTGCCGCCGGCGAACTCTCCGCTCTCAACCGCTACATCACCATCTATGCCGGCGATACCGACTGGATGACGATGGCCGAAGAAGGCGAAACGTTCGTCACCTACATCAGCACACTGTCGGGCGACGACATTCCTTCCGGCGTAACCCTTACCGATGCCGACGGCCAGGCTTACGACATCGAGAGCTTCATCCTTGCCGGTCAGCAGGTCAACGTCACCCTCGCCGACTCCATCACCACCCCTGGTGTCTACACCCTCCACATCCCCGCTGCCCTCGGCGAGACCACCAGCCGCAAGGTCAATGGCGAGTGGACCATCACCTGGGTTGTTGCCACCGCTACCGGCGTCGATGCCCTCACCACCTCGCAGGCTGCGGCCATCTACAACCTCGAAGGCCGTCGCATGACCGCTCCCGCCACCCCCGGCGTGTACGTCAAGAACGGCCAGAAGACCATTGTGAAGTGAAAAAATGAGAGAACACTAATGTCCAATAAAAGTTTTAAACGCGAATTTCCGTGAATTAACCGCGAATTGATTCGTAAATTATTTCTATGATTATCAGTTAAATAAAAAATTCACGATTAAATTTACGGAAAATTTGCGGGCATTTACGTTAAAAAATAAAGTTGAAGCCCTGTAGTGCCTAAATGACATTTTAATCATTGAAATACCAATAGGTTACACAATTCATTTGTGATTTTCCTTGGACACTAGTGATGAGAGAATGAAAAAATGAAAAAATGCGATTCAGAAATGTCTACCGACGACACCAATCATAAGATACAGCTCTTCCAGGGCCAGCGCGTACGCACCGCCTGGGATGCCGACGAGGAGAAATGGTACTTCTCCGTCGTTGACGTCGTGGCCGTGCTCACGGACCAGACCGATGCAAAGAAAGCCAGCACCTATTGGTCTGTACTCAAAGGACGCCTCAAAAAAGAAGGGGCAGACCAACCTCTTACAAATTGTAAGAAGTTGAAACTCCTCTCTGCCGATGGCAAGATGCATCCCACCGACGTAGCCGACGCTCAGGTGCTCTTCCGCATCATCCAGTCCATCCCCTCCAAGAAGGCAGAGCCTTTCAAGCAGTGGATGGCCCGCGTGGCCTCCGACCGCATTGACCAGATGCAGGATCCCGAACTCAGCATCGACCAAGCCATCGCCGACTACCGCCGTCTGGGATACAGCGAGGAATGGATCAACCGTCGCATCAAGACCATCGAGATACGCAAAGGTCTTACCGACGAGTGGAAGCGTGGCGGCGTCAAGGAGAACGTAGAGTTCGCCCTCCTCACCGACCTGATGTCGAAAACCTGGAGTGGCATGACCACCCGCGAGTACAAGGAGCACAAAGGTCTCCACCGCGAGAACCTCCGCGACAACATGACCAACCTCGAGCTCCTCCTCAATGCCATTGCCGAGGAGACCGCCACCCAGATATCGAAGGAGCGCAATCCCGAGGGACTCGTCCAGAACGCCCGCGTGGCCCAAGAAGGTGCCGAGGTGGCACGCGGCACGCGCGACGATATCGAGGCCCGCATTGGCCACACCATCATCTCCTCCGAACGCGCCATCGACCACACCAATCCCGAAGGCGCTCTCCCGCTCAATGACCCCGCTCCTTTTGCGGAGTGATTCAAATGCCGAATACACAAAACCTGCAATTCACACCAGTTGTTGAATAAGTGATAGCACCCTGCTCCCGCACCACCGAAACTCGCAATAGCGTAATCTGTGTATTTCCTGTATTACGCGTATTTTTGAGTTTTGCGGCGTGCGGGAGCAGTGTGCGTTTGTTACCATTTAAGGCTCAGCATATTTCGCGCAGCACGGTCCGTTTCGTCCCTTCGCTTTGCTCTTCCGCGTCCACGATCCGCCGTTTGTCCGCGCCTTTGACAAATATTACTTGAGGGCGGGTGAATTTGGCGTTTTGTCGCGTAAACGTGTCAGAAAATAGACAGTTGTCTTTTTTTTTACATTTTTTTGCGTTCTTTTACCTCCGTTGCATAATTAATGCGTAATTTTGTCGCGGAAAAATTATGCTTGCGCGCCCGCGGCGCGTAACGTGTATTATATGAGCCGCCTCCCACGAGGAGCGCGGACGCTATTTCGTTTTCCATTCTTTGCTGCAATCTTTTTTTCAATTCACATATTTTATTAACCAATCAATTTCAAAAAACGCTTTATAAAAAGTATTTTTACGAAATTCCAAATGTGGATGATTGCGTTGGTAGCAACATTTGCATTCGCAGGTACTGCGTTTGCAGCTGGTGCTCCTGATGCAGTATGCACATTCCCCAACGATCCTTGGCCTTGGGACAGTGCCCTTGGCAAGGTTGCATGGACGGACAATGGAGTTACCTTCTCTGCAAGTGGCATGAACTCTTCAGAGACGGGCGTAGAGGTAGGCAATACCGATGGTGGTGCGCCCCTCTACATTGACAGTAAGAAGACCATTGTTAAGATGGTATTCAACTCCACCTCAGCTCCCATCGTTGCAAGCGTTGGCAATTTAGTCGGTAATGTATGGACTGGCTCTGCTACGAGCGTTCAGATCTATGCAGACTACGTAAGCACCGACATCACCCGTGTAGAAGTTTACTTCGAGGGTGACGCTCCCGCAGAAGATGCAGCTGATGCTTCTTGTCGTTTCCCCAACGATCCCTGGCCCTGGAATAGTGCCCTCGGTCGTGTAGCTTGGACTGACAACGGCGTTACCTTCTCTGCAAGTGGCATGAACTCTTCAGAGACGGGCGTAGAGGTAGGCAATACCGATGGTGGCTCTCCCCTCTACATCCACAGTGAGAACAACATTGTTAAGATGGTGTTCAACACCACCTCAGCTCCCATCGTTGCAAGCGTTGGCAATTTAGACGGTAATGTATGGACTGGTTCTGCAACCGACATCGAGATCTATGCAGACTTCGTAAGCACCGACATCACCTCTGTTGATGTTTGGTTCGGTGAGGCAACTGTTGATCCCATTGAGACCACTGTAACCTATACCGAAAGCTCTTACGGTGGCTGGATTGAGGTAGCTCTCTCTGAGCCCCTCGCTGCATCTTTCGTTAAGTATCCTTATGAGCTCGGCGGCTTAGTAAGCGTTGTTAACGCTGGTCAGAAGCCTATTCCTTTCAGCGTAGTAATGGGTAACGAAGGCGATAGCAAGGTGACTATCTCTTTCTCCGAGGCTCCTGCAGTAGGTAGCTATACCGTAAACATTGCCTCTGACCTCGTAGCTCCCGGCTACTATGGTGACTTCACTGTAGCTCCCGCTGCAGCAGATCCCATCGAGACCACCGTTGCCTACACTGACAACGGCCAGAGCGTATACGTTGAGGTAGCTCTCTCTGAGCCCCTCACCGCTTCTTTCCTCCAGTATGCTTACCAGCTTGAAGGCGTTGTAAGCGTTTCTGACGCAACCGGCGCAGCCGTTGAATACGGCGTAGTAATGGGTAACGAAGGCGACAGCAAGGTGACCATCACCTTCTATGAGCCCCTCGCAGTAGGTAGCTATACCGTAAACATTGCCTCTGACCTCGTAGCTCCCGGCTACTATGGTGACTTCACTGTAGCTCCCGCTGCAGCAGATCCCATCGAGACCACCGTTGCCTACACTGACAACGGCCAGAGCGTATACGTTGAGGTAGCTCTCTCTGAGCCCCTCACCGCTTCTTTCCTCCAGTATGCTTACCAGCTTGAAGGCGTTGTAAGCGTTTCTGACGCAACCGGCGCAGCCGTTGAATACGGCGTAGTAATGGGTAACGAAGGCGACAGCAAGGTGACCATCACCTTCTATGAGCCCCTCGCAGTAGGTAGCTATACCGTAAACATTGCCTCTGACCTCGTAGCTCCCGGCTACTATGGTGACTTCACTGTAGCTCCCGCTGCAGCAGATCCCATCGAGACCACCGTTGCCTACACTGACAACGGCCAGAGCGTATACGTTGAGGTAGCTCTCCCCAACCTCGCTGAAGGCATGACCTACAACGTAGTTCTTCCCGCAGGTTCTATCCAGTTCGCTGATGGCAGCTTCAACAACGAAATCAACCTCGTTTACACCACTGAGGCTGCTCCCGTTGAAGTTCCCGTTGAACTCGCTACCCAGTATGTATACGTAACTCTCCCCCAGACTACCACCGACTCTGAATCTTGGGGTACCGTATGGGGTGAATATAAAGGCGCTATCCCCGCTGGTCTCGAGGTTCTCGATCCCAATGGCAACGCCCTTGAAATGGTAAGTGCTTACTACAACAGGAATACGACATCTCTTGCTATCCAGCTCGCAAATGTTCCCTCCGTTGCTGGTTACTACACCGTGAACGTTCCCGCTGGTCTCACCACCGGTAACGCTGCTGCCCTCACCGGTAAGTTCGAAGTTGCTGCTTACGTTAACGTATTCGACTACGCAGGTGTTGCTGAAGGCGAAGTTCAGCCCGAAGCATTCCAGTATGGTCTCTACGTATTCACCAACCGTCCCTTCACCGCTGTTGACGCCGCTAAGGTTAAGATCAATGGTCAGGAAGTTGCTGCACAGTTCTACGGCGACGCCGACGATCCCACCATCTTCGTTCCCCTCCTCAACGTAGAGCAGGGCACCTACGAAGTTGTTATCGAGAAGGGTTCTGTTAAGGTAGGCGATTACACCTACAACGAAGAAATCCGCCTCACCTACAACGTGGTTGTTCCCGTTGAGGTTAAGGTTCAGCAGAGCGGCGTATATGTAAACGTAACTCTCCCCGCTGAGGCTACCGACACCAAGGTATGGGGTTCCTTCCTGGGTGAATTCCAGGGTGAAATCCCCGCTAGTCTCGAAGTTGTCGATCCCAGAGGCAATGCCCTTGAAATTGTAAGTGCATACTACAGCAACGGCAGCACCATACTCACCATCGAGCTCGCCGATGCTCCCTCTGTTAACGGTGAATACACCGTAAACGTTCCCGGTCACACCGTAACTGGCTTCAACGCCGATCTCTATGGTTACTTCACTGTTGTAAGTGCAGTAGAGTATGTCAACATCTTCGACTCCGCATGGCCCGAGGCTGGCGAAGTTGCAGTAGAGTCATTCGCAAACGGTCTCTACATCACCACCAAAGCCCCCTTCGAAGCTGTTGACGGCGCAAAGGTTACCGTAAACGGCGAAGAGGTTACCACCTTCTTCTACGGCGAGCAGGCTCAGATCTTCGTAGGTCTCGTTACCCCCGCTCCCGGTACATACACCGTAGTGGTTCCTGCAGGTTCTGTAAAGGTTGGTGACGCATACAACAGAGAAATCACTCTCGTTTATACTGTTCCCGGCGCCGAGCCCGTGCTCCCCACCACCTACCGCGATCCCAACATGGGTTCTTGCTACGCTACCTTCTATGCAGACTTCGCTTGGACTCCCGCCGATCCCGCTACTGTTCGCGTATTCTACGTGAAGGGCATCGCTCAGGCCGAGACCGACTACAATGGCGTTTCTGACTGCATCCAGCTCGAAGAAATCAAGGGTACCGTTCCCGCTAACACTGGTGTGGTTCTCGTTACCCTCGATCCCATCGCTGTCGACGTTGTTAAGTCTTCTGAAGTTGTAGCTCCCATCGAAGGCAACCTCCTCCGTGGTGTTACTACCGACCAGACCGTTTACGCTGCTGGCAACGAGAAGCTCTACAAGCTCTCTCTCGACAACAACGAAACCCGCATCGCCTTCTACTGGGATGCTCCCGAAGGTGCATCTCTCGAGGCTCACGCTAACCGCGCTTACCTCGTAGTTGAAGACGCTGCCGCTTCTAACTATCGCATCAACCTTGACGCTACCATCACCGGTATCAACAGCGTTCTCGCTCCCGAGGCTGCCGACGCAATCTACAACCTCCAGGGTCAGCGCGTTCTCAACGCTACCAAGTCTGGTATCTTCGTTAAGGACGGTCAGAAGTACTTTGTGAAGTAATTTCCCCATTACTAACTCAATACATAAAATCACGAAATTACCATGCAGAAGTACATTGCTCCCGCACTTGAACTCGTCACGCTCCACACCGAGCAGGAAGCTGCTCTCGGTCTTGGCAGCGTCAGCACCAAGCCCCAGCTCTCCAATGCCCTCCATCTCTTCGATGATGAATGGGACGACGATGAGGAAGACGAGTTTTAAACCTACGTCAATTTGATCATTCCGCTCCTCTCGTGAGCGGCGCCCATATTCCGCGCCCCCGCAGCCCACCCCGGTGCTGCGGGGGCGCTGTGTGTTTGTGGCGGGGAGGGTGGGGCGCAAAGCGGCGATAATAATCTCGGGGCCGCTCGGCTTTGCCGCTTGCCACTGCAAGAACCGGCGGCGTGAGCCGTCGGTTTTACGTGGCGTCAGGGGCATCGGCCTCGGAGGGGCCGCCCACAGAGATGCGCCCTCCTTTCTCCTCCCTTCGCTTTGCCATCTCCGCATGTCAATCCCGTCGTTGTTTTCACATTCTTTTATATTATACGCGCGCGCCGTACGGAGATTCTCAACGCTTTTTTGTAGATTTGCCCATTCACAATCTACGAAAAATCAAACACTTACTGCTCACCTGGCGTTAACGCGTACCCACCACTGCGCCTCTGTAACGCACCACACCCCACACGTTATGCACAAAGTATTCTCCCACACCACCCGCCACATCGCGTAGTATATTATTAACTAACCAATCATAATTCACATCATGTTCAAAACCATCACTCACCTTCCCATGCGCATTGCGACGCTGCTGATGCTCGTCGTGATGTTTGCCACGGGGATGACAGCGAGCGCCGAACACTTCCACGTCGACTTCAAGCAGCCGAACGCTACCAGTTTCACCGACGGCGACCTCCTTGTCACCTCCGACGACCTGGCGTCCACGCTCGAAGGTCTCGTCCTTAACTCGTCGACGACTGTGACGTTCCAGACCGACCGTCCCGGCCTCGAAGGCATCGGACGCATCGTCTTCAACGCCGCACCCGGCACCAATAACGACGATCTCGAGCTCCTGGCCAGCTCGTGTGGGTTCAGCTTCCACCGTGGTCAGTTCACGGCCAGCGGCTCCCACCTGATTGTTACACCCTCCTCCACCGAGGAGCTTAGGAACCGCGCCGAAGTCAACCTCATCTACAGCCGTCTGGTGATGGGCAGCCGACGCGTCGTCTTCGAGAGTGTCGACGTCTACACCGGCGTCCTCGCCTCCAATTCCAGCCCCGAAGAGTACACCACCGAAGGCTACACCATGACCGGCGTCTTCAACTGCTTTGACGCCTTCTACCGCGCCAAGAACGCTCCCGGCAGCCGCTGGAACTCCTGCTACTTTGGCAACGATTTGCCACTGACCGCCAACCACTATTACCGCAACTCTAATGCCTCCGTGGCCCTCTACGTCGCTCACGAAGGCGGGATAAGGTTCTACAATAACTGCCTCATCCTCTGCCGCGACGCCCAGTTCAGCATCTGTGCTCCCGCAGGCTACGCCATCAAGAGCATCCGCTTCGTCAGTGTCGATCTGAATGTCTTATACGGTGATTTCGGGTGGGGCACCCAGGATCTGAGCTGCATCAAGTCCAACAGCGGCCGCATGAGCGGCACCATGGACCGCATCTGGACCGCCGACGCTGGCTCTGCCGAAGCTGGCAGCGTGCAGTTCTACGTCAACGACGACAGCTCCCCCTACATTGACCACATCGTCGCCACCATGGAGCCCATCGCATGCGGCGCCAGCAGCACCGACACCCGCTTCAACGTCACCGCCGACATGACCTGGCCCCGTGGTCACGCCGAGGTCATCCACGGCGGCTACGAGAACCCCTCATTCTGGTACACCGTTCATCCCGCCGACGGCATCACCTTCACCTCCGTAGCCGAAGCTCCTGAGGTCAAGATGACCCTCGACAACGGCAACGTCCTCTATCCCGCCACCACCGGCGGCCTCTATGAGGGCAACGCCGTCTTCACCTTCACCCTCCCCGAGGACCTCGTACGCCGTCCCTTCGGCGCCACCTTCGAGTTCCCCGAGGGCGTCATCAGCGCCGGCGCCGACCACAACCGTGCCTTCAGCCGTCACCTCCACGTGCGTCCCACCGCATTCTACGACGTCACCGGCGTGATGACCTCTGATCCCAGCGCCAATCCCTTCGAGCTCTACGGCTACACCGACGTCGACCTTTACGGCGATCGTAACAACACCCCCGGCACCTACAGCCAGTTCCAGTTCTACTTCACGGGTTATACCCAAGCCCAGGGCGAACTCAGCTGGACCTACGGCGAACCCCTCGCCCCCAGCGACGTCATCTTCACCGACGCCGACGGTGGTCGCCTCGACATCGCCAGCGTGGAACTCGGAACCGACGCCAGCGGCGACTACTGTCTCACCGTCACCCTCAGGCAGCCCATCACCGAGAGCAACATGGGCCGCTACCGCCTCACCATCCCCGAGGGCGTAGTCATCACCAAGAACGGCTACACCAACCGCCGCATTGACGTTGGCTACAACTTCTACGTGTCCGACAGCGAACCCCTCTCCACCATCCCCGCGCAGAATTCCTGGGTCAAGAGCCTCGGCAAGGTCATCTACTACCTGCCCTCGCGCTCTCTGCAGCTCGACGAAGAGCAGGTCGAGGTCGACTACGCCTTAGGCGGCGAGTGGCAGACGATGACCGTTACCGCCAGCATCGACGAGCAGGGCCGCGGCGTGCTCACCTTCCCGCAGCCCATCACCGCCAGCGACATTGCCAACTTCGTCATGTCCGGCATGAAGGGCAACCCCTTCCTCGTCGACGGCAAGCAGCCCAGGTACACTACGTTCGGCTGCACCATCGACACTAACATCAGCCTCGTCAGCTCGGGATTCACCGATCCGCAGCATTCCGAACCTGTGCCCGCCGACTACTTCGCCAGAGAGGGTATTGTCTACATGAACAACCACGGTTTCTTCATCTCATACAATTACATCGGCGACTACCTGATGACCGACGAGTATGGCACTCCGCTCAACCACGGCAACAGAATCTGGCGTGACAACGAATATATCAACACCAAGGGCTTCCTTTTCACTTACCAGGGTGAGAAGTCCGAAGATAAGTCGGGCTGGAAGTGGCAGTATATTGTGTACTTAAACGAAGGCGACACCAAAGGCATCTTCGTGCCCATGGGCGATATCGACGCTGGTAAGTATCACCTCGTGATCCCTGAAGGACTCATCAAATTCAAGCGCAACAGTAACGGCAGTCAAGCCATCAACAATACCATCGACATCACATGGGAAGTGGTCAACTGCGCCGAAGACGGTGACTTCCGCATCGTTTATCCTGCCTTTGGTGCTACCGTCAAGACCCTCGACAAGGTCATTGTGGAGTACAACCCCGAAAGCAATCCCGTGGCCCGCACCTACATCGAAGGCTACCCCGAGACCACCAGCATAGGCTGCTACTTCTGGGATGTAATGAATGATGGCACCAAGTCTCCTGAGTACCTCGGCGAAAAAGAATGTGCCGCTACCACCTCTCTGAACGACAAGGGCCAGTTAGTATTCACCTTCGACGAACCCATCGCCGTCAATAACTCACTCAATGGCGGTAATCCCGTCTACACTACTTTGCTGTTCAATACCGGATTGATTCGCACCAACGAAGGCCTCTACAATCGTAATATGGAGGCTGGCTGCTACATCGACTCCAACATCCAGTATCGCAATTCTAATATCACAGCACCCGACTGTAACCAGGTGCAGCCCCTCTCCGAATATGCCTACGAGGGGTATCGCCTCGGTGTGAACTACCACCCCAATATCATTGACTACGACTCGAGCAACATCAAGTACTACCTCAATCCCGAGACTCAGGGACGCCGCGGCGTCATACTCTACGACGAAGAAATCGGCTTCCCCAAAGGCTACAGCTTCATCAATGAAAAGACCGGCGAGGACCTCACCGCCAGCACTAATGTTCATGTTGGTTACGGCGGTTGCGAATGGGTGCTCTACTTTAGCGTAGGCCCTGACATCCAGCCCGGTACCTACCACGTCCAGTTCCCCGCAGGCGCTGTGCGCTTCCAGGATGGCAAGTACAATGACGAGATCGACTACACTTGGACCCTCGTCGGCACCATCCCCGAGGAGATGATCAAGGTGGTTTACCCCAGCGAAAGGAACGAGGCTCCCTTCGATCATCTCGAGATAGCCTACAACGCGGATACTTTTGTGCCCGTCATCACCCCCGTGGCCGACGAGATCAACAACCTCTGGCTCGCTCAGTATGCCGACTACGAAGGCCAGCAGATGATCACTCTGTGCGCCGACGGCCAGCACGCCAAACTCTCCGTAAACGAGCAGGGTAACCTCATCGTGCAGCTCGACCACATGATCGACAACGCCGGCATGGTCAACGTCGAAGTGGCCCCCAGCACCTTCTTCGACCAGAACGGCAACGCCAATCCTAACCTCCAGCTCTCTTTCGCCCCCCGCTGCTATGAGCTCGGCTGGCCCAACGTCAGCAACAACGACCTCGTCAAGAACCTCAGCGAGTTCCAGATCACCGTGCGGGACGGTGGCCGCGAGCACCCCATCGAGCTTGCTCCCGTAGCCGACGACTACGCCATCAACTTCAGTGTTGAACTCTACGACGACAGCTACAACTACAAGGAGAGTGTTGACCTCGGCGCCCACACCGGTTGCATCACCTCCATCGCTAAGAACGACGAGGGACGCAACGTCATCACCGTCAGCGTGCCCGATGTTGTCCAGGGACGCATCGCTGAGCAGACCGGCAACTGCGAACTCCGCGTCTATCTCCCCGGCTATAACCCCGACGAGAACGGCAAGCCCGCTATGGCCATCCGCACCACCGGCGGTCTGCCCAACCGTGAGGCGCTCTACGACTTCCGCATCAAGCCCGACCTCTCCTACAACTGCTTCTTCAGCATGCTCGACATGCCCGAGGGCGTGACCATCCTCTTCGACGGCTACCCCATCGCCTACACTGCGAACGGCTTCTTCATCGAAGAGTGCGACGATCCCATCACCCCCGACCGCTTCAGCTTCGAGGGTCTCCCCGAAGGCGTAGAATGCAAGATCACCATCGAAGGCGGCACACAGGCCAAGGGTATCCTCGACTTCACCCGCTACGCCAAGATCGAAAGCTATCCCTTCATGAACAACACCGTTGAGCAGAGCGAATTCGCAGCGTCGGCCAGCTTCAACTTCTTCTTCGATCGCGAACTTGATAGCTTCAGCGAAGATACCATGGAGACCTTGAACTACTGCATCAGTGGCATCAACTTTACCGACTTCCAGGCTTACAGCGGCGGTTGGTCAGGTGCAGGCGGCAACTGGTTCGGTTTCGGTTTCGACACTTGGTCTACCCCCAACACCACCTTCCCCGCAGGTGATTACCGCGTCAGCATCCCCGCACGCATCTTCCAGTTCAAGGACGGCTCGTGGAACCCCGCCATCGACTATGACTTCACCATCACCTCTGGCGTCACCTTCCGCATTGCCAACCACGCTGTGACCTATTACACCGACAACGGCCTCGCTTTCCAGAAGCCCAACACCACCGGCACGACCAACCCCTTCTGCAACATTGCCCTCTACTTCGACGGCCAGACGGTTAAGGCCGACGACTTTGAGTTCTCTTATGATACCACCAGCAAGTACATCGACGTCAACGTCCTTGATCCCAATACTGGAAGCTATGACCCGAAGAGAGCAAAAGTCATACTCAACTACGACGCTGAGAAGGAGCAGCAGGTACTCGTCCTCAGGCTCGACGATCTCCTCCTGCCTCCCTACGCTATGGTGAGCATCCCCGAAGGTGCTTTGACCACCCGCGACGGCCGCACCAACAAGCAGTACGACATGTGGTTCAACATCATGGAGGAAGGTCACAAGACCCTCATGCTCTATGTTGACGGCGAACTCAGTTACGACGCCTCCATCAGCTACCAAGTTCCCGGCACTGCCGAGACCTTCTACGCTGCCTCTTACCATGACGTGGATGCCCAGAACTGGACCAACATCCAGATCGTTGGTCCCAGCTACCTCATCATCTCCGACGAGGACTACGATGACGAGCTCAACCGCGTCAACCTCTGGCTTGCTACTGATCCCGACAAGGCGTACGCCAGCAACGTCAAAGCAACCGCCACGGTTGACTGCCAGGGCGGTCTCCGCGATGCAGTCGTGAAGTTCCAGAAGCCCGGCACCAAGGTCGGTGCGCTGCCCATTACCATTACCCCCGATGCCGACCTCATCCGCGAGCGCATCGAGTGGAGCGAAGGCTTCAAGCTGTTCTATACGATGACTCCTGCTACGGGTAGACCTCGTGACGTCACTGTCACCACCGACATCGCCTACGTCACCACCGAGGTAGACGCTGACAGCAAGCAACTCATCCTCCACTTCTTCGATGCCGAGGGCAACGACTTCTGCCCCTTCGATGACTTGAAGAAGAAGCCCACCTATCTCACTATCCCCGTGGAGAAGCTCTTCAAGAGCAGCGCTCTCTGGACGAGCTCGTCAAAGACGGTGACTGTAGAACTCACCTACTCTGACGTCGAAATCGTCACCGACAACACCGCTTACGACGAAGTAGCCAACACCACCGTTCCTGGCAAGATTGGCTCCCTCAGCGACATCATCCTCGGCCATCGTCGCAACGGTGCCCGCACCAACGACCTCGACGGTAACGGCGACATCTCCATCGGCGATATCGTACGCCTCATCAAGCGTGCTCAGTAGTAACCGATAGTAGCACCGCCCCGCGTGCTGCTTGCATAAATCAAGCCCCCGCTTCACCATCCAGTGGAGCGGGGGCGTTGTGTTTTCTAGCGTTGCTAGCGTTTCTAGGCTTTCTAGCATTTCTAGCGTTGCTAGCCGTTTCTACCACGTCCTTTTCGTGCCGTCGCCGTAGATGCCGATGAAGGGCGGGATGGTGTAGCGCAGCTCTCCACTTTGCGCACCGTCGATGCGCACATTTCCGATGCCCTCGAGCGTCGGCAAAGCCACCTCCTCTGACCACGCCGAACGCGCGCCGTCGCCTCTCACACCGCGCACACGGCACCACAGCGCGCCGTCGCTGCCCGGCACCACCATCCACGTTCGCGCCGCATCGCCGCTGTCCGTTCTTGCTGCGCCGGTGCTTGCTGCGCCGTTTGTATTGCCGGCATTCAATGCCGGCGCTGCCATCTTGTCCGCCGTCGAGTAGAGCGCCGTGCCCACCTGTTCCGTGCGGCCGCCGTAGCTCACCACGACATCATCCACATACGCCGGACCCTCGCCCGCGTTTGCCACGCGCAGCTGGTGTCCAGCGCCGAGCAGCGCGGCCGCAACCTCTCCCTGCGACCACAGCGAATACTCGTTGATGCCCTCCGCGAACGCCGGGCTCAGCAACCACTCCCCAGGCTGTAGCATCAACGAGGGTCGGCCGGCGCCGAACGTTCCCGCCACGCCGCTCGTCTGCGTGCTCGTCGTCGTCCACCCTGCCGGCAGCGCCGCGATGCCACCCGTGAAGTCGAGCGTCACCACCTCCGGCGCCACCACCTGGTGGCCATACACCTCCGCCTCGTAGGCCACCGCCTCGTCCAGCGCCGTCCACGTCAGGCGCCAGCGCAG
>JAUNIC010000066.1 GCA_030523615.1 Bacteroidales bacterium | reverse complement strand
TTCCCTCATACCTCTTACCTCTTACCTCTTACCTTAACAAGTGTTCCTCGCTTTCCTCTTCAAATGGGCAATAGCGCTCACGCTGCTCTATTCGCTCTACGGCCTGCTGCTTCGTCGTGAAACGTTCTATCGCGTCAACCGCTTCGTGCTCCTCGCCATGCTCCCTCTGAGCGCGTGGCTCGCCACTCAGCGCCTCGAAACGACCCACATCAACGCCGCCAATCAGGCCGTTGAGTCGACCGTCAACTGGCTCAGCCAGAGCGGTGAGGAAAGCGGGGCCACCCCCGCCGCCCTCACCAAAGGCCCTGCCCCCGCCAAAGCCCCCGTTCCCGAGGCGTCAGCCGAGGGCACTGCCTCTCCCACCGAGGGCGCAGCAGCCCTTTTCCCTCACTCCGCCAAGTTCCTCCTTTGGCTCTATCTCGCCGGTCTCCTCGTCGTTGCCCTGCAGTATCTCTTCGCCCTCATCCAGGTCATCCGCATCATTCGCAAGGGCCACCCCATGGAGAACGACGCAACCAATCCCCCTATCCAAGGGGCTATAGGGGTCGTCAACGACGCCGTCGACTCCCCCTTCTCTTGGTTCCGCTGGATCGTCATCAGCAGCAAGGACCTCGCCGACAACGGCCGCGTATTCCTTGCCCACGAACGCGCCCACGTCAGCCACGGCCACTCCTGGGATATGCTCCTCTGCGAGTTCTGCGTGCGCCTGCAATGGTTCAACCCCTTCGCCTGGCAGCTCCGCGAAGACCTCCGCGCCGTCCACGAGTTTCAGGCCGACCAGAGCGTCATCAAGGCCGGCTGCAACGTCCGCGAGTACAACATGCTCCTCATCGACAAGGCCCTCGGCGGCCAACTCGCCCCTGTGGCCAACGCCCTCACGCAGGGCGAACTGAAGAACCACATCCGCATGATGCACCGCAAGCCCAGCCCCTGGATGGCCATGCTCAAGGTGCTCTACATCGTGCCCTTTGTCCTCATCACCCTCGCCATCTTCGCCAAACCCATCGCCGTGCAGAACATCGTCAACGCCCGCAGCGTCGACGTCCTTGCCCAAAACGTCAAGACGCTCGTCAACCCGACGGTGGGCGACGCTGCCCCCCTCGCTCCCCCTGAACGGGGAGAAGAGACCACCACCGCCTCTGCCCCGCAGCAACCAGCAAAGGAGCCTGCCGAGCAAGCTCCCGCAGCAGAGCCCTCTGCAGCCTCCTCCGTCGTTTCAACGCCCACGGAGGCCCCAGCTCCAGCAGCCCGCCCTCGTGCCGTCGAGCAGCCCGAAGATCCGCACGTCGCCGAGATCAAGGCTTCTTCGCCCTACCAGCGCCAGCGCGCCGAGAAGGCCATCGAAGACTATCTCAACCTGTCCATCCCCGCGCCAAGCAGCAACGTCACCATCGGTTTCCCCATCGAAATCACCATCGACCGCGAGGGCAACATCACCGACGTCCAGTTGCGCGCCAAGGTGCAGCACTCCGACAAGGACTGGGAACGCAACGTCCTCCCCGACATCGAACGCAAGGCACGCACCATTCCCCACGAACTCACCCGCGACTACGCCCGCAACTCCGACTTCCCCGACGGCCAAGACACCCAGCGCCTCACTATCCAAATCACCAAATAGCGCCCCGACTTCATGAAACGCATCCTCATACTCACCCTCTGCCTCATCATAGGCCTCACCACGGCTACCGCCCGCAAGAAGCACCAACCCTCCCCCCAGTCGGGGGGAGTTGGAGGGGGGCTGTCGGGCTACTACTTCCTCCAGGCCACCCGTGCGGAGACGGGCTTTGCCTACGTCGGCCAGTTGCAGATGCCCGAAGGCTTCATCGGTTCAGGCGCCAACAGCGCCGCGCTGCAACTCTGCTGGTCGCTCACCTCGCCCTGGAGCATTCCCGACAAGCCCGACAACGAGACGGCTCGCTACATCTTCCGCTTCGAGTGCACCAACAACACCTACGGCCTAACCGGCGAAAACCTCTACAGCATCCAGAACCTCGGCTATCAGCGCTACCTCATGTTCCCCGGTGCGCTCTACGTCTGCGCACCGACCTCCACCACGCCCAAGCACCTTTTTGCCGTCAGGGAGTCGGAAGTGCTCGACGACGGATTCACCATCGAGTTCCCTACGAGCGATAAGTACAGCTGCCTGCACCCCAGCCGCGACGTCAACAGCGTCGTGAAGTGGTCGGCCGACGAGGAACACTCCCACTGGCGCCTCATCCCCGTCAGCGACGACTTCGCCCAGGAGGCCTTCCGCATCTTCAACCCCGCCGCCGAAAGCGCCACGCTCCCTCATGAAGAGGGCCGCATCTGCGAGACGCCCCTCGGCGTCACCACCGACAACATCCTCGACGCCATCGTCAGCAAATACCCCGACCAGAAGGTCTTCGTCATGCTTTGGAACACGTGGGACGACAACTCTTCCATTATGTTCGAGCGCATGAAGAGCGTCCGCAGAAGCCTCAAGGTCAACGGTGTGCAGCTCGTCTTCATCACCGACGAAACCTCGTCCGTCTACGACTGGATCGAGCAAGCCAAAGAACTCGAAGGCGACCACTACCGCATCCCCTCCTTCGAAGGCACCCGCTTCATGGGCGAGCCCATCGAGGTCGTCCCCACGATGGCGGCTTACAATCCCGCCCACGGCCGTTGGGTCATCGAGCACGGCAATACCATCTACACCGCCACGCCGAGCATCAACAACATTCTCAATCATCTGGAGGAATAATCATGAAACGCATCTATCTATTATACATCGTCCTCTGCGCATTAGTCAGCTTCACCATAATCCCTGAAGCTAACGCACAAACCTCTTCCCCCCGCTCGGGGGGACCGAGGGGGGGCGCAGGGGCTCCCTTCTGGACCTGCCCCGACACACTCCGCGAGGGCATCATCACCATTGACGTGGAATACATCAATCGCAAGCCCGGGCAGAACTTCGGTGCGGAGAGAGATTATTCAATCAACGAATTGGGCAACTACTCCAACGCCTTCGGCCACAGCTTCGGCCAGTCGCTCGTCGGCGGACGCGGCAAGCGTTACACGCTCCAATCCAGCGAACCCGTTCTGCTGGCGGCCCATCGCGAATGGTTCCCTTGTTTCTTCATCGCAAATCCTGGGCAGCACCTCCACGTCATCCGCGATGCCAGCCTGGGCGACAGCATCGTCGACATCCGCGAGGACGGTCGCTCCATCCTCGCCTTCGAACGCCGCGACGAGGTCACAGACTTCGTCCAAGCTCTCAATCGCGACTACAGCGGGTTGGCCACCTTTCCGGCTGAGTACATCCACGAGCGTCTCATCGACTGCGCCACCAATCCCGACGTGGCGCGCCGCAACCTCCAGCCCTTCATCGACCTTCCCTTCAAGGGCCGTCCCCAAGGCCTCTCCATCGGTTACAGCACGGGGGCATTTATTCTCCGCTCCAGCATGATCGCTTCTGACGAAGAGCCGACAGACGACGCTGGCGACGATGACTCTGAAGCCGACGAGACGGACCCTTCACAGCGGGGCTCGATCTCTCCCATCTATCGCGAGGAGCACGGCGGCCTTGCCCGTTTCCGCGCCGACTTGGAGAGCCACGTCCAACTGCCGCCGGAGGACGAACTCCCCGAACGCGGCATCTGCACATTGATAATCGAATTAGGCAAAAAGGGCGAAATGCTGAGCCACACCGTTTACCACAGCTTCTCCCCGGCCTTCGACGCTGCTCTCTCCGAGGGCATCGCCCAGCTCTTCCCATTCGACGCACCGGCGCGCATCGACGGCAAGCCCTGCCAGTTCCGCATCATCCTCCCCATCATCTATCGCAAACACGGCACGACGCGCGAGCAGGCGGCCGCGGCCGCCAGTGACCTGAGTGTTTTCATGCCTTTCATCAACACCTTCACGCTCTCAGGCGCAGAAGTTCCTTTGGCCGTCAAACTCGCCGACGTGCGTCTCAACGGCAAGCTCCTCCCGCACTGGACCATAACGGATTACGGCGATTTCGTCCACCAGGAGCCCGGCATGCCTTCGCTGGATATCAACAGCAAAGCCTACGATGCCGAACCTTACGCCACATGGTTCACCCAGCTCGAAGAGCAGCTGAAGACCAATCTGCAGATGACGCAGCATCAGCGAGATAGCCTCGCCTCTGCTTTCAACGTAGCCATTATGCGCTACCGCGAGCACGCCACCCGCCTGCCTTCGTTCTACGAGACCATCGACACGAAGTTCAACGGCGACTCTTACGACTACGTCGCCCACATCTTCAGGACGTCGCTCCTCTTCAACCGCCGCCGCTTCTATCGTTTCCGCGAGGATCTCGACCACGCCCATCTCTTCGAGGACGAGGGCTTCAACTTCCTCATCAGCGTCCTCGACTTCGCGAAGCAGCTGGAGTAACGGCTTATTATCACCAGATTTCAAGTTAAAGTTAAACAACATACGTGATCACAATCTCGCTCACTGTTCGGGAGAATCGTGACGAGATCCTTTCTTAGAAAACACACATCCCCACAACATACGCAAACCCCACGTTTCTGACGGCCCGAAACCGCCAGCAGGGGGATCCTACACCCTTTTCCGTCGAAATTTCCTTTGCGACAGTTTTGCGTCAGTGTACACTGACGAGCAAATCAGTCTAGACTGACGGAGAAATCAGTGTACACTGACGTAAAAATATCTTTGAGGCAGTTTCACCCATCGTTGCACCATTCATCCTTACTACTATGAACAGAATCCTCCTCCTTATCCTCCTCGCCCTCGTCGGCTTTCAGGCCCACGCCCAATACGAGCACCTCTCGCTCCTCCACAACAACATCAAAGTCATTGACGAAGTTACCAAAAAGCTTCTCCGCGGCGCCGAATTCACCGTCTTCGACACTCACGGCCGCCAGCTTGAGAATGCCGATTTTTGGGAACGAACAAGCTTCAGAAATGAGCAAGAAGTGTTCAACGGCTATACTGTGATGACCGATGAGTTTGTCGATACGCTCGTCATCCGCGCCACCCTTCCCGGACACGAAGTTGCCGAAGCCATCGTGCCCACGCCCCGCAGCAAGTATGAGGAGGCAAAGACGAAGGACGGCCGTTTCTGGTGGAACGACGAGATCCGCCTCATGACGCGCCGCAGCATGAACATCGAACTGGGCGAAGCTGAAGTTACCGCCTCGCGCATCCTTATGGTGCAGAAGGGCGACACAATCATCTACAACGCCGCCGCGCTGCAAATGTCGTCGGGCTCGATGCTCAACAACCTCGTCCGTGCACTCCCCGGCGTGCAGCTCAGCGCTAACGGCCGCATCACCGTCAACGGCGAGTTCGTGCAGAGTCTCCTCGTCAACGGTAAGGACTTCTTCAAGGGCGACCCCAACGTGGCGCTCGACAACTTACCTTACTATACGGTCGATAAGATCAAGGTTTATCACCGCGGCCTCGATGACCTGAAGAACGCCACGCTGGCTGATTCTCTTCGAGCCATGGCCGTAGAGAAAGCGCTCGTCATGGACGTCCGTCTGAAGAAGGAGTACGGCGAGGGCTGGCTGGCCAACTTCGAGGCTGCCTCGGGCTTCCGCACCACCGGCGACCAGGGGGCTGTGCACCGCGGCCGCGCCTTTGCTCTCCGCTTCACCGACCACTCGAAGCTCGGCATCTACGCCTCCGCCAACAACGTGGGCGACAACGCCAATGCCACGCACAACGGCGAGTGGCGCGAAATGAATGCGGCTGGTTACGGCGAAAACACGATGCAGAACGCCGGCATCGACTTCAGCATCGAGAACAAGGAGGAGACGCGCAAATTCGCGACGACGCTCACCGCGCGGCACAACGACAACAACTGCGAGACGCAATCCTCCACGCAGAACTTCTACCCCACGGGCGACGTCTTCAATCGCTCGCGCTCGTTATCCTCCTCCAACTCTGCCAACGTCTCTTGGAACGCTTCCTACTCGCAACACAAAGAGCGTCGGTACAACTTCTCCGTTTCGCCCAACTTCTATTACAGCAAATCCAACGGCGACTCACAGAGCCTCTCGGCCTCCTTCGACGGCGACCCACTGGACGCCACCCGCACCGCCTCGCTCGACAGCATCTTCCCCGCCACCGTTCCCTCGGCGTTCGCCGAGGGCTCCAATCGCCTCCTGGGGCTTCTCATCTACTCCAATCAGGGTATGGGCCGCAACGAGTCCTACAACCTCAATGCAGGCATCTCGGCATCTGGCAGCATCCGTCTGCCCTTCACCAAGCAGAACCTCTCGCTTTCGGCAGGAACCAACTACCACGAGAACGAGCGCAACAGTTTCTACTTCAGCCATGTTAATCGCCGCTCTTCTGGCGGCTACGACGAAAACTCCCGCAACGTTTCGCCCAGTAGCACCTTTCGCTGGAACGCCAGCATTTCGCATCGGCTCTTCATGCTCAACCGCAAGCGCGGCTGGTTGCAAGGCGATCTCAGCTACAGCTTCAACCACGACTCGTCGAACGACGCGAACCGACTCTACAAGAGTGATCTGCCTCTCATCGAACAGATGGCTTCGGCGGGAGCTCTCCCCAGCATCCAGGAGGCGGAGAACGGCCAGTGGACCTTCAACCTCCCCAACTCCTACGACACGCGAGAGACGACCGACGATCACAAGCTACAGCTCTACCTCTTGTCCATCGTGGGCCGCAACGTCAAGACCTCCCGCCACTTCCATCTCGCCATGCCGCTCCACATTCTGAACCGCTCCATCGTAGACACGCGCAACGGAGGCACGCAGCGCTTCAACCAGCAGCTCGTCTACTTCTCGACCGACTTCGGTTTCCGCTGCGGCAACTTCGATGCCTCCTACGACCTCAGGCCCGAACTTACGAAGCTGCACCAGCTCATCGACGTGACGGACAACAGTTCTTCGCTCTACATCTTCAAGACCAATCCCAATCTGCGCACCGCCTTCGGCCACGACATTTTTCTCGGCTACAACTTCAAGCGCCCCGAACACAGCGAGTGGCTGAACGTCAACACGCAGACCTACATCACGCAGCACAAGGTAATGGACGCCGTCACCTTCGACCGCAATACGGGCGTCACCACCACGCAGCCCCTCAACACCGAGGGCAACTGGTGGAGCACGGCGGGCTTCAGCTACGGCCGTGCCTTCGATAAGGCGAAGCATTTCAATGGTGAACTCGGTCTTCGCTACACCTTCGCCCACAGCGTAGGTTTCGCCAATGATGCCGCGTCGCTCCTCCCCGAGCAACTCGTTACCCTCAACAACCGCGTCCGCTCCAACTTCCGCCTCGGCTACAGCCGCAATCAGATGCGCGTTGACCTCACCGGCAACTTTACCTGGAACGACGTAAATTCCGACCGCGCCAACTTCCAGCACCTCCAGTACGCCGACCATTCCTACGGCCTCACCTTCGCCACGCCCCTCTTCCCCGGCATTGGCAAGGACAAGTGGACCATCGACTTCGATACGGACGTCAAGCTCTATCTCCGCCGCGGCTATCGTGAACCCTCGATGAACACCACCGAGTGGGTATGGAACGCCGCCCTCTCCACCCGCGTAGGCAAGACGAAGCAGTGGACTCTCCGCGCCGTAGGCTTCGACCTCCTCCACCAGCTCTCCAATATCACCCACAGCCTCACCGCCCAAAGCTTCTCCGAGACGTGGACCAACACCGTCCGCAGCTACGTCTCCTTCCACGTCGTCTACCACCTCCAGATGAAACCGAAGAAGGGCATTGAGTAGTTCCCATACAGCCCGAATCACCCTCTCTACACTCCATACAGCCATGAAACACTTCCTCCTCACCCTCCTCTTCGCCCTTGTCTCCGCCACGTCCTTTGCAGCCGAGCCCGACAGCATCGCCATCAGCGGAAACGTCCTTGATGCCTTCACCCGCGAATACCTCGACAGCGTCAACGTCGAGATGTACGAACTGCCCGCCATGCGACTTGTCCAGAAGACGATGATCTACGACTGGATCAACCGCTACGACGATCCCGACCAACGCAAGGACATGGAACGCTGGAATCCGCCCGTGCGCCGCCGCGTCTATAATCTGCAAGGTGTCCCCGGAACGTACCTCCTCTGCTTCTCGTGCAAAGGCTATCAAGATAAGGAGGAGCAAATCACCATCCCACCCAAGCGCTACGGTCGCCCCACCGAGACGTGGGAGGTGAAGGACGTGCTCCTCGACCGTGACCACACGCGCCACCTCGATGAAGCTGTCGTCAACGCCACAAAAATCAAGATGTTCACCAAGGGCGACACGCTCGTCTACAACGCCGACGCCTTTCAGGTGGCCGACGGTTCGATGCTAGACGGCCTTATCGCGATGATGCCGGGCCTTGAGATCCGTGATGGCGGCAAAATCTACCACAATGGCGAGTACGTCCCCGAACTCCTCCTCAACGGCAAGGACTTCTTCAATGGCGACCCCGCCATCGCCCTTAAGAATCTCCCCGCCTACACCGTCAAGGACCTCCGCATCTACCACAAGGCTCCCGACGGCGCCTACCTCCGCAAGGACCTCACACAGAGCGATACGCTCAGCTGGAACAAGGTGCTCGACGTGCGTCTCAAGAAGCAGTACAGCCACGGTTGGATCACGAATGCCGAAGTGGCCGCTGGTCCCGCTTTCGCCGAGGGCAAGAGCGCTCAGGACGTCTGGTTGGCAAGGCTTTTTGGATTGCACTTCTCCGATCACACGCGCCTCGGCGTCTTCGCCAACATCAACAACATCAACGACACGGGACTCGCCAACAATCAGGGCGATTGGAACAGCAGCTGGACGCCTGAGCCGGGCGTAACGACGATGCAGCTCGGCGCCCTCGACTTCACCGTCGACGGCAAAAAGACGAAGATCAACTACAACACCAACGTCCAGGCCGTGCGCGAGGTGAGCGACACGCAGTCGGAAACCTCCGCGACGACCTTCCTCCCCTCGGGCGACGTCTTCAACCGCAGCCGCTACTCCACCAATTACGACCGCTTCCACTTCGTGTGGGCCAACAATATCAAGTGGGACGGCAAGAAGGCTTCCTTCACCTTCCGCCCCGGCCTCGACTTCTTCCGCAAGACCTACGATACCGAGTCGCTCTCCGCACAGTTCGGACCCACCCCCAACCCCTCACCTAAAGGGAGGGGAGAGGTCACCACGCCTTTTGACTCCCTCTACGTGCCGTTATACTTAGTATCTACTCCCCTCCATCTTAGGGAGGGGCAGGGGGTGGGTCCTCTCGTCAACAACGTCAACTCCACGCTCCACCGCACCACCGACACCTGGACGCAGAGCGCCAACCTCTACACCTACTTCACCGACCCCAAATTCGGCCGCCCCGTCTCCATCGTGTTCTCCCAGTCCTACACCCACGAGACGCCCCACGAGACGCAACGCTACGCCCTGACACAACTCAACGGCAACACCTTTGAGAACCGCTCCACGCTGACGCCCACCAGCAGCTTCAGTCTTTGGGGAAGCTTCGAATACAGTTTCCACAAGTGGGGCATCCTCGCCTCGGACCTCAGATACTCTTACTCGAAGAACTACAGGAAGTACGACCGCGAACGCTACGTGCAGGACTTCAGCGATGAATCGCTGCCCTCCAACCTCCAGACCTTCGACCTCGACCTCGAGAACTCCTTCAACTCCACGCGCAACAGAGACAGCCACGACCTTTCGCTGCCTTTCGATTTGAACTTCACGGATGACTTCAATCTGAAAATCACTCCCTCCTTGCAGCACACCCGCGACTACTATGCCGACACCCGTGGCCAGATTGGTGAGGCAACCCGCCACTCCACCTTCTTCTTGCCTTCGGCCAGCCTATCCTACCATTACCGTCCTCTCGGTGCCGACTCGCTCGCTCGCAAAACTGCACACCTCGGTCTGCGTTACAACTTCTATCAAAGTGCCCCTGACGCCCTCTACACTCTTGCCATCCGCGATTCAAGCGACCCGCTGCGTATCACGCTCGGCAATCCCAACCTCAACAACTCCTACACCCACGCGCTGAATTTCTACCACTACGTCAGTCGAAAGAGCAGCAGCATGAGCTCGGCTCTCTCCTACTCCCGTCGTCAGCAGCAGATAGCGCAGGCCATGAGCTACAATGCCGAAACGGGTGTCTATACCTACCGCCCTGAGAATGTTGACGGCAACTGGAACGTCTCCGGCAACTTCTCCTACAACACCACGCTGGGCAACTCGCCCTTCGGCATCTACACCTATACAACCGCCAGCTACGGCAACAGCGTCGATCTCATCTCGCCCGATGGCCTCTCCGATGCCGTCCGTTCCGAAGTCCACAACACCAAAATCAGCGAGCGCCTTGAATTTGGCTACAGCCACAAGAACATCTCTGCTCGACTCTACGGCAGTGTCCAGTGGAACTACGCCACCTCCGAGCGCCTGAACTTCACGACCCGCAGCACCTTCGACTGCTACTACGGCGCCACCCTCAACGCCAACAACTTCCTCTGGGGTCTCAGCTTCTCGACCGACCTCGCCCTCCGTCAGCGCCGTGGCTACGACGACGCTTCGATGAACGACAACAACCTCGTCTGGGACGCTCAGCTCTCGCGCTCCTTCGGTAAGTCAAAGTCCTGGAACGTCAGCCTCAAGGGCCACGACCTCCTCCGTCAGCTTTCCAACGTGACGCGCACCCTCAACGCCCAGGGCCTTACCGAGACGTGGACAAACAGCCTCCCCTCTTTCCTCATGCTCCACGTTTCCTACCGTTGGAACAAGAAGCCGAAGAAGTAATTCACTCCTAAAAAGGTACAATCAACAGCCCCCTTGCCGATGTCCTTCACAGAAAAGGCACACCGACAAGGGGGCTTTATATGCATGCTCCTGCAACAAGGATTCTGGCAGGCTTTCGGCCTACTGCAACCCATGCTTCGTGGCGAAGAGCGATCGCGACTGTTGGAGCATTTCGACGAAGACGTCGGCGCTGTGTTTGCGGAGGGTCGTGGAGTTAAAGTGGGCATAAATCTGCAACGGGCGACTCAGCTCTTCGATGGGCACGCTGCAGAGGGCAGGATTGAGTTTGATGATGTTCTCTGTCAGAATGCTGATGTAGTTCGACTCTTGCAGGATGTTCATGATGGCGTGGACGTCGTTGATGAGCGACACGACGTTCAGTTCGCCCGTCTCGGCATGGATGAAGCTTTCAATGGCGTTGCGGTCGCGCAAACCTTTTTCGGGGAGAATGAGTTTGTGGGGCAAGAAGTCGGAGAATCGGAGTGTCTCTTTCGTGGCCAGCGGGTGGCTCTTGCGCATGATGGCGGCAAGGCGGTATTCGAGGAGCGGAACGGAAGTGACGAACTCGTGGGGACTTGTAGGCATCATGGAGAACATGATGTCGATGTCGCCGGCACGAAGCATACGGAGCAGATTGCCGAGACTTTTGTAGTAGGCGTTGACCTTGACTTTCGGATAGCGCGTCATGAAGGCGAGCATCGTTTCGCGAATGTAGGGTTCGAGGCTGAAGGTGAGCCCAATGTTGAGCGTGCCGCAGAGGAGACCTTTAAGATTGGCGATGCTGTCGTGACACTCGGCCACTCCGTTCAGCACCTTCTTCGCAACGGGCAGCAGAGCCAGCCCGCTTTCGGTGAGCGTAGCATTATGCGATTGGCGCACAAAGAGTTGCGTACCAAGTTCTTCTTCGAGGAGTTTGATCTGTTGCGACACGGCGCTCTGCGTGACGAAATGCTTTTTTGAGGCTTCGGAGAAGCGTCCTGTTTCGGCGACTCCGACAAAATACTGCAGCTGTCTAATTTCCATAGTAGTAAAGGTGAAGAGGTTTACGGTTGCAAAATTACAACTTTATTTCAATAATCTGCTATTACTCCTCTTAATATTTATTAAACGGTCCTATTAGAACATATTAAGCACTCCATTCCCCCCGAATGCTATAAGTCCGTACCTTTGCAGCGTCAAAAACTCATATCTACAAATCCTTTAACCCTTAAAACCTTAACTTGTATGGAAGAAAGATTCTTTTTCTGCGACACTTGCGGCAACCTGCTGATTGCAGCCATTGCCAGCGGAACGACTCCCGACTGCTGCGGCCACGAGATGACGGTGCTCGAACCTAACACCTCTGACGGAGCATACGAAAAGCATCTGCCTGTTGTCACCTTCACCTCGCGCCATTCCATGAAGGTGAGCATAGGCTCATCGCCCCACCCCATGACTCACGTGCATAACATCCAGTTTGTGTGTCTGGAGACTTCGACAGGAGCCGTCATCCGCTTTCTTAAGGAAGATGGCGCACCCGAAGTATGCATTCGGTTCAACGGCAAGCCCATCGCCGTCTACGCCTACTGCAACATCCACGGCCTTTGGCGTGTAGACGTGCCGGAAATGGAAACGGAATGCACCACTGGCGGATGCGCAATGTAATAGGCATTCGGTTTGGTATTTGATTAAGGAAAATGCACTTATAGGCATTACGGCGCACAGCTGCAATGTTTATAAGTGCATTAAAATTGTGATGTGTTATTCGTCGTTCAAGATTTACTCCCTGACGAAATGCGGGAAGTCGGGTTCGCCGAGGCGAGGGTCAAACTCAAAACCTTCGTGCGTGAAGGCGCAGAGTTCATCGGGCGTGGTAATCTGATTTTGCAAGACGAAGCGTACCATAGCGCCGCGGCACGCCTTTGCCCAAACGGCCTGCATCTTGAGGCCGCCATCAGATTGCCGCACATAGAATAGGGGATGCACAACGCGCACCTCGCGACACACACGCGTCCAATCGAAGAGGTGCTCGTACTCTTCGGTCGAGAGGTGAAGGAGTACACCATCATCGGCTTTGACACTATCGATGAGCACGTCGGTGAGGCGGTCGCGCCAGTACTGGTTGATGGGATGCCCGTCAGTCGAAGGCAGATGGACGGTGTGCTCCATACGGTAAGGCACGATGGCGTCCATGGGACGCAGAAGACCGTAGAGGAAACACGTGATCCAAAGGTGCTGTTGCCCAAAGCGGAGAGCGTCGTCGCTGAGCGTTGCGGCCTTTAAGTGTTTGTAGGCTTGGCCGTTGTAGGCAAGGATAGCGGACAACTTTTCGGCAGTAAAGAAGTCCTGGTAACGCTGCCAATTCTCGGCGGCAAGTTTGCGGCTGCAGTCGAGTTCACGCTCCAACGTATCCACATCACAAGCGGCCATTTCGACGGCGAGCTGGTTGGCAACGGCTTGAAACTGCGGCTCTGTCCAGGGTGCGCAATCGCCGCCACGAGCCTTGCGGATCGCAGCGGCGGTATTCATGATCTTGGCGTTCGCTAAGAGAATCTGCATGGGGGGTTACTCTGCGTTGATGTGAGCCAGAATTTGCTCGGCGTGGATCTTTGTCTTAATCTCTTTCGGGGTGAAGATTTTCTCGACGATGCCTTCTTCATTGACGAGATACGTGGTGCGAAGCGTGCCAATGGTGCGACGGCCACAAGCTACCTTTTCGCCCCAAGCGCCGAGGCTCTGGAGGAGTGTGGTTTCGACGTCAGCGATGAGGGGAAACTCGAGACCTTGCGCGTCGGCAAACTTCTTCTGAAGTGCCTGACGGTCCTTGCTCATACCGATGATTTCGTAACCAGCGGCGGCAAGTTCGGCCTTGTGGGCCTGCAGCGAACAAGCCTCTGCAGTGCACCCTGAAGTGTTGGCTTTGGGGTATGTGTAGAGTACAATCTTGCGACCGCGATAGTCGCTGCTTTTTATTTCGCGTCCGTCCTGGTCGAGACCGAGGACTTCGGGGATTTTATCACCTACTTGCATATTTGTAAGGGTTTTAGGGGTTATGCGTTATGGGAGAGACTGGTCGATGGGAAACCATTACTGATACTGACGAATGCGGACGTCGATGCCGGCACCTTCGAGGGCGTGGAGCATGGCCTCAACGGAGGTTTGGCCGTAGTGGTAGGGGAAGAGCACCTTCGGCTGCACCATTTTGGCGGCATGAGCGAGCTGCTCAGGCGTCATGGTGAAGGGGAGATTGCAGGGAAGGAAGCAGACGTCAATGTTCTTTACGTTGGCGAGTTCGGGAATGTCCTCCGTATCGCCGGCGATGTAGAAACGGAGATCGGCCATGGTGAGGATGTAGCCGTTGTCGCGGCCCTGAGGATGGAACTGCAGTTTGTCGGCCGAAGAGTTGTAGGCGGGCACAGCGTCTACGGTCAGGGTATCGAACTGTCGCGAATCACCGTTCTTGAGCACAACGGCATCGGCGAGCCCAAGAATCTCGTTGCTGCGGGGATTCGTCACAACAATGGTGCCTTCTTTCGTGAGTTGTTCGATGGCCTTGGCGTCGAGGTGGTCAGCATGCTCGTGAGTGACGAGGATGACGTCGGCCTTGGGCAGCAGGGTATAGTCGGTCACAGGAGGAATCTTATCGGTCACGGGATCCACGTAGATCCACTTGTCGCCAAAGCGCAGACGGAGTGTGCCGTGCTTGATGCAGTATGCATAGACGCACGTTCCATCCGGCGCAACGAAGAGGTCGACTTCCTCTTTCGTCACGTCCTTGGCGGCTTTCTGCCACCCAACGAAGCCCGTGCTGAGTTCGGCCACGTCGAAGCCCATTTTTACGAGCTTTTCTGCGGCCATTTTGCTGCGTCGGCCGCTGCGGCAATAGACGGCGATGGTCTTGTCTTTGGGGAGCGTGGCCGAGGCTTTGGCGTCGAAGTCGTCGCTCTGGACGTCGATGTTTATGGCGCTGACGAGGTGACCCTCGGCATATTCTTCAGGTGTGCGGACGTCGAGGCGCACAACGGCGGCGTCGCTGATGGTTTGTTCAAATTCTTCGACGCTGAGGCTTTTGAAGTCGGCCGTCTGTGCAGTGCAGCTGAGGAGTCCACACAGCGCTGTGGCGAGGGAGGTGAGGAGATGTTTCATAAGGGAAGAGGTTGGAGAGGGAAGAGGGAAGAGGTTCTTGATGGCTGGCGTTTGACTATTCGCTCACAAAAACGCCGCGGGGAAACTGCATGGTGCAGCAATGGAGGGAACCGTGCTGGCGAATGAGGCTGCGGCAATCGACGGGTACTATATCGTGGTGCGGAAAAGCCTGCTGCATTTGGCGGATGGCTTCGGCATCTTTGTCGCGTTGGTCGTAGACGGGCAGAAGGACGGCGTCGTTCATAATGAGAAAGTTGGCGTAAGTGGCAGGCAATCTCTCCCCTCCTTCGGAGGGGCTGGGGGAGGTCTCAAAACATGCATCGGGCAGGGGCACAGGGATGAGACGGTAGGGGGCGCCGTCGGCGGTGCGGAATGTCTTGAGCTGCTCCTCCATAGCATGGAGGGCTTCGTAGTGTTCGTCGGCAGGATCAGTGCAGCGCACGTAGACGATGGTGTTGTCGGGGCAAAGGCGCGCAAGGGTGTCGATGTGGCTATCGGTATCGTCGCCGGCAAGATAGCCGTGGTCAAGCCAGAGGATGCGCTCCACGCCAAGGCGCTCACGGAGAAGAAGCTCCACTTGAGCCTTGTCGACGGTGGGCACGGCGTCGCCCTCGTGGCGGCGATTGTCATTGAGAAGGCACTCTGCGGTGGTGAGGATGGTGCCCATGCCGTCGCTCTCGATGGCGCCGCCTTCAAGTTCGAAGTCGAGACAGTCGGTGTAGCGGCCCTTCAGAATGCCGTCGGCAGTAAGGTGGGCGTTGATGGCGTTGTCGAGCGCAGCCTCAAACTTACCGCCCCAACCGTTGAAGCGGAAGTCGAGGAGTTCGGGGCCATCGGTGCCGAGAACGGTGATGAAGCCGTGGTCGCGGGCCCAGGTGTCGTTGGTAGGACACTCGTAGTAAGTGATGCGCTGGAGGGCATCGGCGGTGAGGCGCTTCTCGAGGAGCGCACGCACAGCGTCGGGCTCGGGCGTGACGATGAGGAGCGGCTCGCGGAGGGCAATCTCGTAGGCCATGCGGACGTAGGTCTCGGTGACTTCATCAAGCATATATGCCCAGTCGGTCTCAGCGTGGGGCCAAGTGAGTTGCACACCGCTCTGGGGCGCCCACTCTGCGGGGAGCGTGCGGCGCGGACGGCGTTCTTCACCTTGGGGAGCGAGGAGGTCGACAAGGTTTTCAAATTTGACTTCGCCTGTAAGGGCTTTGGGGCGGGGAACG
>JAUNIC010000065.1 GCA_030523615.1 Bacteroidales bacterium | reverse complement strand
TAAGAGGGAGGAGGACGGAGGTAAGAGGGCGGAGATGGGAGGCTGGAGATCGAAAGAGGGCGGTGAGAGGCGATTTCATAGTTTTTAGTGCAGGTTTTGGCGGCAAATTTACTTTTTTCGCGCGACGTGGGCAAACTATGAGCGCGGAAATTTGCTCTTTTGTGCGTTTTGTGGTAAATTTGCAGCGTGAATACAATTGTCTATTACCTCGTCTTCAGCTTGTGGTGGCTCCTTTCGCTGCTGCCCTGGCGCTTGCACTACGTTCTCTCCGACGCAGTGCTCTATCCTTTGTTCCGCTTCGTGCTGCGCTACCGTCGCCGCCTCGTGCGCGAGAACCTTGCCACGAGTTTTCCTGATAAATCGACCGAGGAGTTGCGGCGGATCGAGGCACGCTTCTATCATTGGCTCTGCGACTACTTCGTGGAACTCATCAAGCAGGCCTCGATGAGTCGCGAAGACATTCTGCGCCACATGGAGTTCGTCGGTGTCGACGAGTGCGTGGCCGATTTCAAGGCCTCCAGCCAGCCCCTCTGCGTCGTCTACCTGGCGCACTACGCCAATTGGGAGTGGTTCACGGCCTTCTCCAGCCTTGTGCCCAAGGAACACGTTGCCGCACAGATTTACCACCCCCTCCACAACAAGGCCATGGATCGCATCCTCCTGCGCAATCGCAGCATCTGCGGCGCTCCCAGCTTCACGATGAACGAAACCCTCCGTGCCGTTCTCACTCATCGCCGCGAGGGACGTCCGCTCTACCTCGGTTGCATCGCCGACCAAAGCCCAAAGGCCAACGCCCTGCACCATTGGATGCCGTGGCTGAACCACGACACCGCGGTCATTACGGGTTCTGAAACCATCGGCCAGAAGGTGGGCGCCATTTATTATTATGTAGATGTGGAACGCGTGAAGCGTGGTTACTATCGCGCCACGATGCGCCGTCTCGAAGCTCCGTCCGACGCTCATCCCGCTGCGGACGACGCTCCTGTCAGCAAATTCCCCATGACCGAGGCCTATATGAACGCTGTGGCAGAGAGTATTGAGCGCGATCCCGCCCTGTGGCTCTGGACCCACCGCCGCTGGAAGCACAAGCGCCAGCAAACGCAGTGAAAAAATGATAAAATGAAATAGAGATAGAATGCGAATCCCTTTGATTCTTGCCGCCTTGGCTCTCGGCATGCCCCTCAGCGCCCAGTACGTCGGCAAAGGCGCCCAAGAGGCCAGCGATGGTGCGTCGGCCGACAGCGTCAGCATCGCCACCATCTTGGAGAACGCTGTGGGTGATGGCGCCCACTGCTGTATCCCCGCCGGCTTGGTCCTCATGGTTCCGCAGGACTGCTCGGCTGACATCGCCCGCCGCCAGACGGGCGACCTCGTTACGTGGCTGCAGGGCATGTGCGACTACACCGTCTACGAGGGCAATCACCCAGGACGCTGGGCCGATGCCGACCAACTCCTCTTCAGCATCGACGGCCAAAGCTACCGCCAAAACGCTTTCGCTCTCAACGGTTTCCGCATCAATAACCGCACGACCTCAGGTAGTACGCTCTATCCCGCACTCTTTGAGCACTATTCCACAATCATTTCCCCTTCGAACGCCATCATCGACTTCTATGGTGCTCTGGATTCGGAGGAATCCGACTACGTTCGCGTCTCGGGCAACTTCGGAGGCCTCGGCGGCGTCAATCCTTCGACCGAAGCCCTCATCCGCACCATGCACGGCACAGGTACCGACGACCTTTACAACGGTTTCGGCGCCGACTGTCGTCAGCACATCCGCGGTGCAGGCTCCGTCGACGCCACCTTCAGCGCCAAGGACAGCCGCCACCACCTCTCTGCCGCATATGGCAATCGCCAGTTGCCGCAGTACGACCACAACGGTCTGCTGACCGATGACCCGCTCTTCGGCGCCAACAATTACCGCGTGCAGGCCTTGGGTGAGTTTCGTGCTCCGGGTAAAATGACGTACGGCTACCTTGCCAATGTTTCCGGCAAAGAAGATGGTTTCTCCGAGTTCTACCTCAACCGTGGCGAAATGCCCCGCGTGGGCAACTATAGCGCCTCGTTCTACGCCTCAAACTCGCGCTATGATTTTGCCAATTGGACCACCGGCCTCACCTGGGCCACTACTTCTGTGAAACACGACGATGTGGGCTTCGCCAAGAACATCATCGACCAGGACGGCGAAAGCCTCGAGCCTTGGATGCCCGACGGCCTTACCCATGAACTCTCGTGGAGCTTCGCGGGCAGTTGGATCAATCGCCAGTCCAATTGGCCCCGCCTCGGGCTTCATGTCAATGCCTACAATTCGCTGATTGCCGAACGTCCGAGTTCGCAGACGTGGTCCAATGCTGTCTATCTGCAGCATCCGGGACAGGCCGCGCCCCAGCCCCTTTTCCGCTACGACTGGACGAGCAAGGCTTACGCCGGTGCGCTGTTGGAGAACGTGATCGTGGGAAGCATTGAGCGTCAGTGGGTCTACGGCACAATCCATACCCGACGCGGCCTGAGCCATCATAAGTTGCTGTCCGTCGAGGCCCGCCTCGGTGTGAGCGTCGATGGTATGCTCATGAGCGGCGGCAGCAAGGTGACGCCCAGTCCTGTAGGCAGTTTGTATATGAGTTGGTACCCTGCCCATTGGGTCAACATTCGCGCCATACTTTCCCACGACCGCATGAAGTACGATCTGGAGACGATGCGTTTCATGAGCGACCGCTACATGAATGCCGACGTCTACAGCGTCGGTCCTTCAGCCTCAGGCAGCGAGACCCTCTTCACCCAGAGCGGCGGCGCTCACCACACTTACGCCAAGGGCCTTTGGCAACCCTCATACCTCAGCCTCGTCATCCCTGTCACGTTCCGCTTCGGTCGCGAGCGTCGCCACGAAATTGCGCTCATCCAGAGCTTCCGCAAATTCTACCACACGTGGATGCCGCAGTATGCTGGCGGTGCCGATGCCAATGGCTACTACGTCACTACACCCCTCAGCGCTGAGGTGCAGGAGGCGCTACGCAATCCCGACCCAAGCATTCCCGTCTACTATCTCAATCCCGGTCAGCGCGACTATGTGGTCGACTATATGCCCGACGGCCTGCTCGGCAGCGGCTTCTTCGCCAACACGCCTTACTACATGAACCAGCAGACGCGCTACTCTTACCACGGTCGCAAGGTGGAGTTCAGCATTTCTTGGCAGTCGATGCAGGGTGTGAGCTACACAGGTCTCGGCAACGGCGCAGGTTCGAACAATGTCGGTGTGCTGAGCGAGTCGATGGCCAATCCCAACACGCACTTCGTCATCCGCAACCATCCCACGGGCGGCCGTACGGTGCAGTATCCCGCTGCAGGCCGTACGGATCAGGATCGTGCCTACATCGTCCGCATCGCCCTCTCCTATAATATTAATAAGCACTTCCAGATTGGCGGCGTGGGCAATTGGGTAGACGGCCAGCCCTTCTCCTACTACCGTCTTTATGGCAACACGGAGGGCACGCTCGCCAGTGGAGAATCTCCAATAGCCACAGGCGCCGACAAGCAGTACGCCATCGTGCCTTGCTGTCCGCGCGGCATCAATCCTACGGACGGCAACTTCGGTGCCCGCGAGAGCGGCATCTTCCACATCGAAGTCTTCGGTCTTGCCAATTGGGAGGCGTGTGGGCACAACATGCAGTTGGAGCTCCGCAGTTATAACGTCTACGACTTTGGCAACGTCCTCAACGAGTTCTGCTTCCCGCAGACCATCCGCGAAGGCCGCGGCCACAACATGGCTCTCACCATTCCGCGCGGCATCATCGCATCGTTCAAAGTTGCGTTCTGACGGAAACAGGGCGGAATATAAAAGAAAAGACCAGAACCTCTTGCAATCGTAGAGGCTCTGGTCTTTTTATGTGTGGGAGAGTTATAGGTTTCTGGCCTTTCGGTAGGCGTCTTCCATAATGGCGTGTTGCTCTGGCGTGGCGGGGAGACGCTCGAAAAGATTGTCAAGGCCGGCTTCGAGGCTCACCGTGCCGAAGCGGATGCGGTTGAGGTCGATGATCTCGACGCTGATGCTGCCGTCGGCGGCGGGGCCGAAGAGGATGTTGCCGCGCGAGTAGTCCTTGTGGAGTATGCCAGCGTTGTGCAGGCGGGCCGTGGTGAGGCCGATGGCTTCGAGGGCGCGGCGCTCAAGGTCAGGGGCGAGCGTGCCGGCCATAATATCTTTATAGGTGTAGGGCAGGGTAGACTCGAGGCAGGCGTAGTAGCTGCGGCCGAAGAGAAGTCCGCGGCGCTCGGTGAGCCATCCCACAGGTGTGGGGCTGCCGATGCCGATGCAGCGCAGACGTGCGGCGTACTCAAAGGAGCGCTGCGCCTTCGAGGAGCGGAGCCAACCGTAGGCAATGCGGTTGACGAAGTTCGGCGTGCGGAACGACTTGACGATGAGGTTTCGGCCCTCGACGTTGAAGCGTCGCAGCTGGTTGCGCCCGTCATAGATGACCTCTCCCTCTCCGCGCTCAAACAGCTGGGGGAGGGAGACGACGAACTCGTCCATGGAGGCAAATTTCGGGGCTACGGTGTACTTGCGTTTGCTCAAGATTTTTGGGGGATTTTTCAGATTTTGTCGAATCCTTTGGTCCACTTAATCCAGTAGTACTTTAGCGGATTCTTATACTTCAACTGCTTCCACGGACGGCTGGCGTGCGGACGGTGATAAGCAGGCAGATTGCAGAAAAGATAGTTGTGCAGGCCGGCGTTGAGGCTCTCGTGCGAAATGGTTACGTCGAACCAATTCTTCGAGTCGTCAAGGCGCTCGAAGTCAAAGGCTTGAAGTAGCGCGGGAGTGAGCAGCGAACAGCAGAATGAGCAGTGCTTCTTGCAGTCGACGACGCGGCCCTCCCAACCTTTGGCGTAGAGGTAAGGATAATTGATTTGTTCCTCGCGGTCGATGGTTACTGAAGCCGCAATGCCGCAGTCGGCATGCTCCTGAGCACCGTCCCAAAGACCCTGCAGCGTGTCGGGCTTCACCGTCACGTCGCTCTCCACGATGAGCAGGCCGGCGTCTTCGGCCAACGCCTCCTTCTGGCAGCGGCGCAGCACGAGGAGGTAATTGGGCGAAGGATGGTCAGTGAGGTCGGCGAGATCGACGACGCGAACGCCGAGACGCTCCGCCTCGCGGTGTAGGCGTTCCGTGTTTTCGGGCGTCGAGAAGTCGTTGTAGACGGTGTAGGTGAAAGGCACACTGAGGCGGGAGGCCATGACGGCTTCCATCGTCTCAACAGTGCTGTCGATCGAGTCCTTTACGGGGGTGATGATGTGCAGTGATTTCATCAAAGGCTATGCTTTATTCTTCCTCCTTGTCGGTATGCTCAAGGATGTTGGCGGCCAACGTGTCGGCGCACTGGATGAGGCCGCAGAGGGGATACTTGTCGCGGGCTGCGTTGATGTTGCTCTTGGCTTCGGGGCTTTGGAAAGCGAGGTCCCACGCCGCCATGTGCCAACGGATGGCCAGCATCTCGCTGTCCTTCAGCTGGAGGCCGCTGAGGAGAAGCACGATAACGCTCTTCTCGCCGTGGCCCATAGGGAAGTTGGAGAAATCGACGTCATACGTGTCGTAGTCCTCCCACACACCCATGGCGTTCTTGCGCTTCTTGACGACGGGCTTGTAGATTTCGGCCTTGTTGACGTCGTGGAGGAGCGAGCAAAGAATGACGCTGTCCTCGCGCAGCTCGTCCTTGAGGTCGGGACGCATGCGGTGCATGATGGGCAACAGTTCGAGAGCCGCCTTGCATACGTTGAGGCTGTGCTCCACGAGGCCACCCTTGTTGCAGAGGTGGAAGCGGGTGGAGGCGGGCGCCTCGAAGAAGCCGAGGCTCTCGAGATCTTCGATGACGTACTCCACGCCATCGCGCTTCGTGCTGCGAAGCAGGCGGCAGAATTCTTCCTTATTTTCCTTTACTTTATCGACTTTAAGATTTCCTAAATCCATAATTTTTGACTTTTTTCGGTGATTTCGGCTGCAAAGGTAGAAAAACTTTCCCACATTTGCACCATATACCAAACATTTTTACTAAATTTGCACCAAATTTCTAATGCTTTTCTATGAATCTACACGCTTCTTTCTTTGCCAAGTTGGCTGTGTGTGCGATGGGAGTGGTCACTTCCTGTGCTGACAACAAGGACTTCACCGCCTTTGTCGATCCCCTCATCGGTACTGGTGGCCACGGCCACACTCATCCCGGTGCCATGGTGCCCCACGGCATGATTCAGCCTGGTCCCGACACCCGCATCCACGGTTGGGACGCCAGCTCTGGCTACTATTACGAGGATGATTCCATCAACGGCTTTGCCCACACTCGTTTGAGCGGCACGGGCTGCGCTGATTTCGGCGACTTCCTTGTGATGCCTATCGTCGGCGAACCCGTTACGGCCTATTGCGGCGAGAAGGAGCAGGCACAGCATACGCCTTTTGCCTCGGCCTTCAAGCATGAGAACGAAGTGGCTCTGCCCGGCTACTACAGCGTCCTGCTGGAGCGCTACGGTGTGAAGGCAGAACTCGCCTCAACCTGCCGCGCAGCCATCCATCGCTGGACCTTCCCGCAGACAGACAAGGCCGGCATGGTGCTCGACCTTGACTACTGCATCCAGGAGCAGACCACCAAGGAGATGGAAGTTGAGGTCAGCGGCGACACCATTCGTGCTTACCATCGCGACCAGTGGTGGCAGTACGACCAACGCCTCTTCTTTGAGGCCGTGGCTAACAAGCCCATCGTTTCGCACAAGGTGGTGCGCGACACCGTGATGATCGGCGAAAACAAGGACAAGCCTCAGCCCCGCTGCAAACTGCTTGTCGACTTCGGCTCAACGACCGAGGGCGAACAGATTATGCTGAAGGCCAGCATCTCCAGCCTCGACCGCGAAGGTGCCCACAAGAACCTTATGGCCGAGATGCCCGAATGGGATTTCGACGGCACGGTCAAGGCTGCGGAGAAGCTCTGGAACGACTGTCTGAAGAAGATTGAAATCGAAACAACGGACTCCGTGCAGCGTACCATCTTCTACACTGCGATGTACCATACCAACTTCTCGCCTAACGTCTTCCAGGACGTCGACGGCCGTTACCTCGGTATGGACCTCAAGGCCCATCAGGGCGATGTGAACGATCCGCACTACACCATCTTCTCCCTTTGGGATACGCACCGTGCGCTCCATCCGCTGATGAGCATCATCGACCCCGCGCAGAACGAAGCCTATATCCGCTCGCTCATCCAGAAGGGTGAGGACGGCGGCCTTGTTCCTAAGTGGGACTGCGCAGCCAACTACACCGGCTGCATGAACGGCTACCACTATGTGGCGCTGCTCGCTGATATGTATACAAAGGGCTATCGCAACTACGACGTTGACCTGGCCTATAAGCACGCTATCCGTTCCGCAGAATACGACACGCTCGGCATCACCGAGGCTTGTCCCTCATGGCTCTATCCCTATGTAATGCCCGCTGCCCGCAAGTACCGTGCAGAACTGGGCTACGTGCCCTCCGACAAGGAGAACGAAAGCGTGGCCAAGGCCCTTGAACTTTGCTACAACGACTGGTGTGTGGCACAGCTGGCCAAGGACCGCGGCGACAAGGCCAAAGAAGAGCAGTTCACAAAGTGGGCAAAGCTCTACACCAACTACTTCGATCCCGAGGTGGGCTTCATGCGTGGCAAGATGGCCGACGGCACATGGCGTTCGCCCTTCTCTCCCTCTCACAGCAACCACCGTCAGGACGACTACTGCGAAGGCAACGCTTATCAGTGGAGCTGGTTCGTGCCCCACGATCCTGACGGTCTCATCGCCCTCTACGGCGGCCGCGACAATTGCATTGCCAAACTTGAAGGCCTCTTCTCGGCCAGCAGCGAGATGGAAGGCGAAGACGTCAGCGCCGATATCAGTGGTCTCATCGGCCAGTATGCCCACGGCAACGAACCCTCGCACGCCACCATCTTCCTCTTCAATGCGCTCGGCATGCCTTGGCGCACGCAGGAACTTGTCGACTACGTCCTCTACAACCTCTACAGCGCCAAGCCCGACGATCTCTCCGGCAATGAAGACTGCGGTCAGATGTCGGCGTGGTACATCCTCAATTCTATGGGCTTCTATCAGCCTTGCCCCGGACGTCCGGAGTACACCATCAGCCGCCCGATCTTTGACCGCATCACCATCCATCAGCCGAATGGCAAGGATTTCGTCATCACCGCTAAGGGCAACAGCCCCAAGGCCAAGTATGTGAAGACGATGACGCTCAACGGCACAGCTCTCGACCGTCCCTACTTCACCCACGAACAACTGGTGCAGGGCGGCGAACTGGTGCTCGAAATGAGCGAAACACGCAAGTAAGACTTCTTGCAGCGTGGACGCCGCTCCCCATCACACTCCTCCTACTAACCAAAACATATACATGCCAACCTACCAGAACTTAGTAGTCGTCGTCATTCCCATATTTCGTCCTTCTCTGGAAGAATTTGAACGCATCTCCCTCGAGCAGACCGTCCGCATCCTCGGCAGTTATCCACTGGTCGTGGTCCATCCCGAAGGGCTCGACACAACTGCTATCGCAGCCGAATTTCCCCAGCTTGAGTTCCGCGCTTTCGATCCTGCTTATTTTGCGGGCGTAGAAGGCTACAACCGCTTTATGCTTTCCGAGACGTTCTATGGGGCCTTTGCCGACTACCGCTATCTCCTCATCGCTCAGCTCGACGTTTACATCTTCAAGGATGAACTCCGCGAGTGGTGCCTCAAGGACTACGACTACGTCGGTGCGCCGTGGATAGCGCGCGATGTGTACAAACTTCCGCTCGTCCGCCAGTTCGTCAAGGCTTACAGCGCTTGGAAGCGGCGTCGCGGCCAGCGTACTCAGTTTGAGCGCTATGGCCACGTGGGCAACGGCGGTCTCTCGCTTCGCAAGGTGGAAAGCCATCTGCGTGTGTTGCGCAGCATGCCGGACGTCGTACGTTTGTATGCTGAGGTCAACAACCGCCGCCACCTCTTCAACGAGGACACCTTCTGGGGAATGGAGCCGCGCGACTTCCGCTATCCTTCGCAGGAGGAGGCTATGCTCTTCTCTTACAACAAATATCCCGAATTGTCCTATCGCCTCACCGGTGGCGCCACGCCCTTCGGCTGCCATGGATAGACGAAGCCGCGCTACATGAAGTTCTGGTGCACAAACGGCAGTCACGTTCCTTCGCTGCCTTGATGTGGTCTTCGGCGTCTCGGCATTCCTTCGCTGCCTTGACAAGTCCTCGCAATCTTGATGTGCCTTCGGTGTCATGAGGTGCAAAAATAATCCCAATAATCAATCCCCCAAGCTTGATTATGCTAAAAAAACTCACATATCTTCTCCTCACGTGGATACTGTGGCTCGTGGTGTTTGCCGCGGGTAAGGTGGGCTTTATGCTCTACAATCTCGCTGAAAACTCCTTTACAGCGGGCGACGTGTTCGACGTCGTACGCCACGGCTTCAGCATGGATATGAGTACGGCCGGCTACCTCGTGGCTGTGCCGATTGTCTACTACATCCTCGTCGACGTCTTCCGCCGCAAACCCAAGCGCCGCATGACGTGGTCGCGTCGCGACGTCGAGCCACGCCGTTGGCACTGGTGGTTCGTGCCCTTCTACACCGTTGTGGCCGCCTTCCTGGTGTGTGCCGTCATCATGGGCGACAGCTTTCTCTATCCCTTCTGGAAGTTCAAGATCAGCGCTGTCATCTTCACCTATATGGACGACGCGAGCGGAGTGACCAACAGCGTGTCCACCTCCTTCATTGTATGGCGCATCGTGGCTTATGTGGTCATTTCCACGCTCGTCGCTTGGGCCTTTGTGCGTGTTTGGGCAAAGACGGCTGGCCTGCGCGTCGAGAAGAAAGGCCCCAGCCAGGAGCCCAACCGCTTTGTGCGCATCCTCATCCTGCTCCTTGTGGCCGGCCTTGACTTCTTGGCCATCCGCGGCGGCATTGGCACCAGCGTGCAGAATGTCGGCACGGCCTACTATAGCCCCACGCTATTCCTCAACCACTCGGCCGTAAATCCCGCATTCTCCCTTGCCACGAGCTTCAAGCGCGCCGACGATTTCGGCAAGCAGTTCGCCTACTTTGACGACGCGGAGTGCGAAGCGATTGTCAAGGACTTCTATCCCACCCACATGGCATTTGCCAAGAAGAAGATGGTGCCCGCGGCCAACTATTGGGACCTCATCAGCCAGCAGCAAGCCGACACGATGACGCTGCTTACTACGAAGCGTCCCGACGTGCTCATCGTCATGATGGAAGGCTTCGGCGGCAAGTTTGTCGAGACGCTCGGCGGCAATCCCGAGGTGGCTCCCAACTTCAACAGCCTTGTGAAGGAAGGCGTCTTCTTCGACCATTACTACAGCAACTCCTTCCGCACCGACCGTGGCACGACGAGTCTTCTCAGCGGTTACGTGAGCTATCCCACTACCAGTCTCATGCGTCTGACGGACAAGCTCCCGCACGTCCCGGGCCTGGCGCAGAGCTTCAAGCAGTTAGGCTATGCCACCCACTACCTCTACGGCGGCGACATCAACTTCACCGGCACCTCCGGCTACCTCGTCGGCAACGGCTTCGACCACATCGTCAGCGACAAGGACTTCAAGGCTGCTGACGCTCTCAGCAGCAAGTGGGGCGTGTGTGACAGCATCACTACCATGCGTGCCGTCGATATGGTCAAGGCTGGATTGGGCAAAAAAGCCGACAATAAGCATTGGATGATGTGCTACCAGACGCTCTCGAGTCACGAGCCCTTCGAAGTTCCCTACAACCGCCTCGAGGATCCAGTGCTTAACGCCTTTGCCTACACCGACGCCTGCATTGGTCGTCTCATCAGCGAGCTGAAGGCAACAGCAGCTTGGAACAATCTTCTCGTCATCCTCGTGCCCGACCACGGATTCCTCCACGAACTCACCTACGAGAATCCCGAGTTCTTCCACTGCCCCATGCTCTGGCTGGGCGGAGCGTTGAAGGGCCCTCGCCGCATCACCGCTCTGATGAACCAAAGCGACCTCTGCGCCACACTTCTCGGCCAGATGGAGGAGCAACGCGACAACTATCCTTGGAGCCGCGACGTCCTTTCGCCCGACTACCGCTATCCCTTCGTCTATGCAACGTTCCCCAGCGGCGTCATGTTTGCCGACTCCACCGGTGTCACCGTCTTCGACATCAACAGCAGCAAACCCATCACCGAGACACCCGCTGCGGGTCAGGACGCTGCGAAGTCCAATGCCGAGCGTCTGAAGAAGGCCAAAGCCCTCCTGCAGTACTCCTATCGCCGTCTCGACGCTTTGAAATAGAGTCTCGGCGCTTTGACGTAGAGCTTCTACTTATACAAAATATAAGGTGTGCCGTCCCTTTGCGGAGAGGCACACCTTTCGTTTAACCTTAATCTTTTTTACCAATCAATTCTTTGTCCAAACTTTTGTTTACTTCATAGGCATTTCATCTTTATATAATATTATATGAGTGTTCTGCGAATTTTGTGATGTTCTGCGGAGCGGGGCCGAACAGGGTTCTATTCGTTGCCGAAGTGCAGATGGCCGTCGTCGGTGGTGACGAGGATGGGACGCTGCGTCGAGATGCCGCCGCCGAGGAGCGCGCGGCTGAGGTCGTTGAGGAGCATCGACTGGAGCGCACGCTTTACAGGACGTGCACCATATTCGGGGTCGTAGCCTTCCTTTGCGATGAGGCGCACAGCATCGTCGTGGACGTGGAGCGTGATGCCCTGTTCCTCGAGGCGATGAGCCACGGAGCGCAACTGAATCTTCACAATCTTCTCAATCTCGTCCTGCTTCAGAGGCTGGAACATGAGAATGTCGTCGATACGGTTCACAAATTCCGGACGAAGCCCGAGCTTCACGAGCAGGTCGGCCAGACTCTCGCGGTCCTCCTTCTTCGCCTCCAGTCCGCCAGCGGGAGCGGGTGGGGTAGTGATGAGGTTCGACGTCATGATGATGATCGTATTCTTGAAGTTCACCGTGCGTCCCTTGTTGTCCGTCAGTCGTCCGTCGTCGAGCACCTGGAGGAGAATGTTGAAGACGTCAGGATGAGCCTTTTCGATCTCGTCGAAGAGCACTACGCTGTAGGGCTTACGGCGCACGGCCTCAGTGAGTTGGCCTCCTTCGTCGTAACCCACGTAGCCCGGAGGGGCACCAATGAGGCGAGTGGCCGAGAACTTCTCCTGGTACTCGCTCATGTCGATGCGGGTCATAAGGTTTTCATCGTCGAATAAGCATTCTGCGAGGGCTTTTGCAAGTTCTGTTTTTCCCACGCCCGTGGCTCCGAGGAAGATAAAGGAGCCGATGGGGCGTTTGGGGTCCTGCAGGCCGGCGCGGCTGCGGCGTACGGCATCGGCGACGGCGGTGATGGCCTCGTCCTGGCCGATGACACGGCGGTGGAGTTCGTCTTCAAGGGTGAGAAGCTTTTCGCGCTCGCTCTGGAGCATGCGGCTGACGGGGATTCCCGTCCAGCGGGCCACTACGTCGGCAATGTCGTCGGAAGTCACCTCCTCCTTCACCATGGCTGCTGTGCCCTGGCACTTGTGGAGTTCCTCTTCGAGCATTGCGATGCTCTGTTCCAGCTCCTGCAGACGTCCGTAGCGTATCTCAGCCACGCGTCCGAAGTCGCCTTCGCGTTCAGCACGTTCGGCGTCGAACTTCAGCGTCTCGATGATGTCGCGCTTCTGCTGGATTTGCTGCAAGAGTGTGCGCTCGCCCTCCCACTTCGTTTTGAGGTCCTTCTCTTTCGTGCGGAGGTCGTTGATCTCCTTATCGAGGGCTTCGAGTTTGGTGTTTCCCGACGGAGAACCGTCGGGCACGGTGGCTTCTTCTCGCTTCGCTTCGTTTTTCTCTCGGCGGATAGCTTCGCGTTCAATCTCCAGCATGCGCAGACGGCGGCTGATTTCGTCGAGCTCCTCGGGCTGCGAGTCGCGCTCCATGCGCAGCTTGGCGGCAGCCTCGTCCATGAGGTCAATGGCTTTGTCGGGCAGGAAGCGGTCGGCGATGTAGCGGTGAGAGAGCATGACGGCAGCTATGAGCGCATCGTCCTGAATGCGGACGCGGTGGTGGCTCTCGTATTTCTCCTTCAAGCCGCGGAGGATGCTGATGGCTTCTTCGGGCTGAGGCTCGTCGACGATGACCGTCTGGAAACGGCGTTCGAGAGCCTTGTCTTTCTCGAAGTACTTCTGATATTCCTCGAGCGTCGTGGCACCGATGCTGCGCAGTTCGCCACGTGCGAGCGCAGGCTTAAGAATGTTAGCGGCGTCCATGGCGCCATCGCTCTTGCCGGCACCCACGAGGGTGTGGATCTCGTCGATAAACAGGATGATGCCACCCTGCGCGTCGGTCACTTCCTTGATGACGCTCTTCAGTCGGTCTTCAAACTGTCCCTTGTACATGGCGCCGGCCACGAGGGCACCCATGTCGAGCGAGAAGACACGCTTGTCGCGCAGATTTTCGGGCACGTCGCCACGCACGATGCGCTGGGCGAGGCCTTCGACGATGGCCGTCTTACCCGTACCGGGTTCACCGATGAGGATAGGATTGTTTTTCGTACGGCGGGAGAGAATCTGCAGCACACGGCGGATCTCGTCGTCGCGGCCGATGACCGGATCAAGTCGTCCTTCGCGGGCCTCGGCCACGAGGTCAAGGGCGAACTGCTGGAGAGCAGACTGCTCGTCGGCGCCTCTCTGTTGTGTTCTGTTCTGAGTGTTCATGGTTTTGTTCAATCAATCAATTATTAACCAAATCGTTTGTGCCCTAATCCGTGCAACGCGTTTGCCACATGGCGAAATTATGACTATTTGGCACTTCGCGGCGCGTTTTTCTGCAAAAATGTCGCGTATCTCGTAGAAAATGTGTAAATTTGCGCCACGACTAGACGATTATTCGATTACTCGATGATTCGATTCCAGCTTACCCGTTTTCCGGGTTTCACAACAAAACCACTAACAACTAAACGACACAAATGAACGACATCCTTACGCAGATCTCAGGATTCATGTGGGGCTGGCCTATGATTATCATGCTCCTCGGCACCCACCTGCTCCTCACCCTCCGTCTCAAGTTCCCCCAGCGCTACATTTTCAAGGCCATCCGCCTGTCGGTGAAGAAGGACCCCAACGCCACCGGCGACGTGAGCCAGTTTGCCAGCCTCGCCACGAGCCTTGCCGCCACCATCGGCAACGGCAACATCGTCGGCGTAGCCACAGCTGTGGCCCTCGGCGGTCCCGGCGCTGTGTTTTGGTGCTGGATTACCGGCGTCTTCGGCATCGCCACGAAGTATGGCGAAGGTCTGCTCGCCGTGAAGTATCGCCGCACGACGAAGGACGGCCGAATGCTCGGCGGTCCGATGTATGCCCTCGAGGACGGCCTCGGATGGAAGTGGCTCGCCGTGCTCTTCTGCGTCTTCACCGCCATTGCCAGCCTCGGCATCGGCAATATGACTCAATCGAACGCCATCAGTTCGCTCTTCGTCAACCAGATGCCCGTCGGCACCGCTCCTGAGAACGTCATGATTATCCGTTGCCTCGTTGGCGGACTCGTCAGTCTCTTCGGCGGCATCGTCATCCTCGGCGGCGTCAAGGGTGTGAGCCGCGTGTGCACCATCCTCGTGCCCTTCATGGCCGCGTTCTACATCCTCGGCTGCATCTACATCCTTTGTCTCAACGGCGCCTACGTTTGGCCCGCGCTGAAACTCATCGTCGAAAGCGCCTTCAACCCCGCCGCAGCCGGTGGCGGCTTTGTGGGCGGCACACTCATCATGACGGCCCGCTACGGTATTGCCCGCGGCCTCTTCTCCAACGAGAGCGGTATGGGTTCGGCTCCCATCGTAGCCGCAGCGGCCCAGACGCGCAACCCTGTGCGCCAGGCACTTGTGTCGAGCACCGGCACCTTCTGGGACACGGTCATCATCTGCGCCATGAGCGGCCTTGTCCTCGTCAGCACCATGCTCGCCTTCCCTGAGACGGCCGACGTCATCCAGCGTCCCGACTTTACCGGCATGATGCTTACCGAGAGCGCCTTCGGCCACATTCCCTACGTCGGTAAACCCCTCCTCTTCTTCGGCATCTTCAGCTTCGCTTTCAGCACCATCCTCGGCTGGGGCTACTACGGCGAACGCGCCATGGAGTACCTCGGCGGCAAGCGCTTTATCGTGGCCTACCGCACCATCTTTGTCCTCTTTATATTTATAGGAGCGGTGCTTGAGCTCAATGTCGTTTGGAACCTCTCCGACATCATGAATGCCCTCATGGCGCTGCCCAACCTCATCGCCCTCATCGGCCTGAGCGGAGTGCTCGTCAAGGAGACGCGCTACTACCTTTGGGAGGGTCGCCTCGACGAGGAAGAAGGTGAATAAAAACACACGTCGCTCGCAGAAAAGTGGCGAAAAGTTTGGCCATGTGCAGAAGATTACGTACCTTTGCCGCCGATTTGTGCTACGACACATTGTTTAAGACTATAAATCTAATAAACTAAAAACTTATAATTATGACTGTTTGCGAAAACCTTTCCGCTTACCTTACTAAGGAAGGCTTCCAGCCCGAAGCTACTGATTTCGGTCTCCACTTCAAGGTTCAGGGCCTCGACTTCGTTCACTTCAAGGACGACAACGACGCTCTCTTCCTCAACCTCTTCTTCCCCCAGATCTTCCCCGTTACCGCAGAGAACAAGGCCGACGTCCTCGTTGCCCTCGACGCTGCCAACAACACCGTGAAGCTCGCTAAGGGTGCCGTTCGTTTCGGCAACGCCGTATGGGTAGGCGTAGAAATGCTTCTCAACGAAGGCTACGACCTCGACGCTCTCGTAAAGCGCAGCCTCGACACCATGGTTCACTATCGTCAGGAGTTCTATCAGGCTTACAGCCAGACTCCCACCGGTCAGGCAGAGGTTCAGGCCGCTCAGGCCGCTCAGCAGCCCCAGGCATAATGGGCCGTTCGTGAGTTGAGCTTTTGCTGAACTCCGGAAACCATAATCCCACAACCCGCGAAATCTTCCCGCAAGGAGGCTCCGCGGGCTTTTTTGTATAGTTTCCTGTGCCAACGATTTATTCTCTTGTCTCAAAGA
>JAUNIC010000064.1 GCA_030523615.1 Bacteroidales bacterium | reverse complement strand
TGGAATCACCAAAATAAAAGCGGTATTTTTGCAAAGATTCTCTCGGCACCCTCGGCTCCTTCCGACCCACCCTCAAGACCCGCATCTACGACGAGAAGAAGGGCAAGTTCGTCAACGGCGGAACTCTCTCTGCCAACGACGTCTACGACAACGAAGAGCTCGACGAAAACGGCAATCCCACCCTCGTCAGCCGTGGCGTAACCGCCAACAACATCGGCGGCATCAACGTCTGCTTCTCCAAGTCGAGCGAGATGCTCAAGAAGCTCGCCCGCGAGCAGCTCACCTTCCGCATGGTCAACGGCGAGAAGCCCTACGTGCCTAAGAACGTCTAAAAGCCCTCCAGACCCCCCGAAGGGGGATCACTTAGTCCTCTGCCTCCGAAACTTTGAAAGCCCTCCGGGTTGGTTCTAGGGGGGTCTGCATAACAAAGACCCCTCTCTGCTCTTGTTTTGCGGAGAGGGGCATTGCGTTTATTTGTGCTGTATATTACTTGCGGTAATCTTCGAGGGCGTCGGGAGTGAGGTTCATGACGAAGGCGTGGTGCTTGGTGCACTCTGCCTCAGCATAGTTCATGAAGACGCGGGCACTCTTCTCGAAGAGTTCGGGCTCCTGGGTAGCGTTGTACTGGATGAGGTGGCTCATCACGCTGTAGGCAGCGAGCTCGTAGAGATGACGGGCGCAGATGTCGAGGAATTCGGTGTTGCCGGCAGCCTTGGCGTGCTCAGTGGCCTCCTCGAGCATGTTGGCGAGCTTCACGCTGCGCTGCTGCAGAGGCTTCATGGCTTCGCTGACCTCCTGCTGCTCGAACTCGCGGCACTGGGCGAGGTAAGAGCCGGTGGTGACGTAGCGGATACCGGCCACAACCTGCAGCTGAGTAGTACCCTCGTAGATCGAGGTGATGCGGGCGTCGCGGTAAAGGCGCTGGCAAGCGTACTCCATCATGAAGCCTGAACCGCCGTGGATCTGGATGCAGTCGTAGGCATTCTGATTGCAGAACTCGGAGTTCATACCCTTGGCGAGCGGGGTGAGGCTATCGGCGAGCTTGGCATACTTCTTCTGTTCGGCCTTCTCCTCGGGAGTGAGCTTTTCGCCGTTGGCCTTACGCTCACGCTCGATGTCATCAAGCGCCTTGTAGATATCAACGTAGCGGGCGCACTGGTAGAGGAGTGCACGACCGGCGTCGAGCTTGGCCTTGATGACGGAAATCATGTCGTAGACAGCGGGGAAGTTGATGATGGCCTTGCCGAACTGCTCGCGATCCTTGGCGTAGGCGAGGGCTTCGTCGAGACAAGCCTGGCTGATGCCGACGCTCTGTGCAGCGATGCCGAGACGTGCGCCATTCATGAGGGCCATGACGTACTTGATAAGACCCATGCGGGTGCTGCCTACGAGCTCTGCCTTAGCGTTCTTGTAGGTAAGTTCGCAAGTGGGGCTGCCGTGGATACCGAGCTTGTTCTCGATGCGACGCACATTGACGCCACCCTGACGCTTGTCGTAGATGAACATGGAGAGGCCGCGGCCGTCGGTGGTGCCCTCTTCAGAGCGTGCGAGGACGAGGTGCTGATCAGCGTCGCCGTTGGTGATGAAACGCTTCACACCATTGAGGAGCCAGCAGCCTTCTTCTTCGCTGTAGGTGGCCTTGAGCATGACGCGCTGGAGGTCGGAACCAGCATCGGGTTCGGTGAGGTCCATCGACATGGTTTCACCGGCGCAGATGCGGGGGATGAAGCGCTTGTGCTGATCCTCGGAGCCGAATTCGTAGAGGGTTTCTACGCAATCCTGGAGGCTCCAGATGTTGCCGAAGCCAGCGTCCTTGTGAGCCACGATCTCAGCGCACATGGTGTAGGGAGTGATGGGGAAGTTGAGGCCGTCGTACTTACGGGGCATGGTCATACCGTTCATGCCTGCCTGCACCATGGCTTCGAGATTCTTCTCGGTGCCGCTGGCGTAGCGCACGTGGTGGCCTTCGTGATGAGGACCTTCCTGGTCGACGCCTTCAGCGTTGTCGGCAATGATGGTGCCGGTAATGTCGCCGACGATGCCGAGCACGCGGTCATAGTTGTCCATAGCGTCCTCGAAGTTTTCGGGAGCATAGTCAAAAGTGTCTTTGTCGCGGAAGTTGCGCTCCTTGAGCTCAACGATGCGCTGCATAAGGGGGTGCGAAAGCTCGAACTTGAGTTCGGGACGATCGCTATAACAGTTAGCCATTATTCTTTACTTCGAGTTTTGCTTGTAATACTTAATCATCTTGGGTACAACCTCTTCAACGCTGCCGGTGATGACGTAGTCGGCGAGCTGGTTGATGGGAGCGTTGGGATCGGTGTTGATGGAGATCACGATGCCGCTCTCCTTCATGCCTGCCACGTGCTGGATGGCACCGCTGATGCCACAGGCAATGTACACCTTGGGACGTACGGTGACACCCGTCTGGCCAATCTGCAGATCGTGCTCGCAGAAACCAGCGTCAACCGCTGCACGGCTGGCACCAACTTCACCGTGGAGCTCCTTGGCGAGCTTGCGGAGAAGGTCGAAGCCTTCCTTTGAACCTACGCCGTAACCGCCGGCAACGACGATGGGAGCACCCTTGAGGTTGTTCTTGGCCTTCTCGACGTGGCGCTCGATGACCTTCACAACGAAGTCGGCATCGGTCACGTACTTGGCCACATCCTCATAGATGACTTCACCCTTGTAGTCGGGATCGAGCACCTCGGCCTTCATCACGCCGGAGCGTACGGTGGCCATCTGAGGACGGTGTTCGGGGTTGACGATCGTAGCCACGATGTTACCACCGAAGGCAGGACGAATCTGATAGAGGAGGTTGTCGTAGCTCTTGCCGGCGCGCTTGTCCTCGAAGCTACCGATTTCGAGTGCGGTGCAGTCGGCGGTTAGACCGCTCATGTGGGCAGAGCTTACGCGAGGGCCGAGGTCACGGCCGATGACGGTAGCGCCCATGAGGCAGATCTGAGGCTTCTCTTCTTCGAAGAGCTTGACGAGGATGCTGGTGTGGGGCTTTGAGGTGTAGGGGAAAAGACCTTCTGCGTCGAAGACGTGGAGCTTGTCGACACCATAGGGGAGAATCTGCTTTTCAACTTCGCCCTTGATGCCAGTGCCGGCTACTACTGCCTCGAGCTGAACGCCGAGTTCGTTGGCCAGCTTGCGACCCTTGGTGAGGAGTTCGAACGAAACTTCCTCAACGGTCTTATTATCGATTTCGCAATATACAAATACGTTGTTCATTTCGTTCGTTATCCAATTGTGTGAGAAGCCAGAAGCTCCTGAATTAAACTTTCAATTTCATTGTCGGCGGCGGTGAGCTGCTTGCTCTCCTTGGCCTTGAAGACGATGTTCTGCACGGCCTTCACCTTCGTGGGCGAACCGGCAAGACCACACTGCTGGAGGTCGGCGTCAATGTCGGCAGCACCCCACTGAGTGATGGTGTACTTGGCGTCCTCACGACCTTCGCAGGGAGCAGCGGCCTTCTTGTACTTCATCACGCGCTTGGCGTTCTGGGGACGGCAGGCGGGAGCAGAACCGGTGATGGTGAGGAGCACGGGCAGAGGAGCTTCAACCTTCTCAACACCACCGTCGATGCGGCGGGTAACGGTGACCTTGCGGCACTCTTCGCAGAGGTTGTCGATGCTCTCTACGTAGGTTACCTGGTCGAGGTCGAGCTTCTGAGCCACCTGGGGACCAACCTGAGCGGTATCGCCGTCGATGGCCTGACGACCACCGATGATGATGTCGGGCACACCAATCTTGCGGATGGCCTGTGAAATGGCGTAGGAGGTGGCCAGAGTGTCGGCACCACCAAGAGCGCGGTCTGTAAGGAGCACGGCATCGTCGGCGCCACGATAGAGGGCGTCGCGGAGAATGTCGGCTGCCTTGGGAAGGCCCATGGTGACTACGGTAATGGTGCTTCCGGGGAACTGATCTTTCAGACGAAGAGCCTGCTCGAGTGCGTTGAGGTCTTCAGGATTGAAGATGGCAGGCAGAGCGCTACGGTTTACGGTGCCTTCGGGCGTCATCGCGTCGGGACCTACGTTGCGTGTGTCGGGTACTTGCTTAGCAAGCACAACAATTTTAAGACTCATATATTTATTTATATAATAGTATTCTAGGTATTCTAGATTTTCTAGATATTCTAGATTTCTTGTGGATTACTTGTTTTCGTTGCGTACGACCTCGCCATTCTGCATGACGAAGGTGAGTTGCTGGTCGGCGTCGAACATGATGATATCGGCGTCCTTGCCGCGTTCGAGGCTGCCCTTGCGGTCGTAGATGCCCATGATCTTTGCAGGGGTTTCGCTGATCATGCGGCAAGCTGCATCCATAGGGAAACCTGCCTGCTGCACTGCGGTGCGGACGAGGCGATCCATCGTAGCAATTGAACCGGCGAGAGCAGAGCGGTCTGCGAGCTTGCACACACCGTCCTCGATGATTTCGTTTTCGTTGAACGTCTTCGTGGCGTTGCTGCCGGCAACGGCGAGGGAGTCTGTCACGAAACACATGTGCTCCACGCCCTTGGAGTTGAAGACCTGCTTCATCACTACGGGAGGCACGTGGATTCCGTCGGCGATGATCTCAACATTGAAATCGGGGATGCTGTAGACGGCTTCGACAACACCTGCCACCTTAAACTCGCGGTTCTTGTGGAGGCTGCTCATGGCATTGGTGAAGTGCGTGGCGTGGCGTGCGCCGGCTTCGTAAGCCATGTAGACATCCTCGGGAGCACCGTTGGTGTGGCCGATGGCGGGCACGCAGCCAGCCTTGACGCAAGCTTCGATAAATTCCTTGGCGCCGGGGAGTTCGGGAGCTACGTCCCAACGCTTGATGGTGCCGGTGGCAAGCATGCGGTTGTAATCTTCAGGCACGGGCGAAGTAATCCATTCGGGACGTTGGGCACCCGCCATCTTGAGACTGAAGTACGGACCTTCGAGATGGAGACCCATAACGGGGCTTCCAGGTTCGTCCATGAGTTTGCGGGCAACGGCCATTGAGGCTTCGTACATCTCGCGGGTGGAGCAGCTCATCGTGGGGTAGATGGCGGTAGTACCGTGCTGCATGTGTGCGGCTACAGCTTCGCGGAAAGCGTCTTCGGTGCCTTCCATGAAGTCACGGCCACCACCGCCGTGAACGTGGAGTTCGATACCGCCGGGCACAACGTCGCAACCCTTGGCGTCGATTATTTCTGCTCCCTCGATAGGGAGGTTTACGTTGACAACTTCGACAATCTTGCCGCCCTCGACGAGGACGCTGCCGCCTTCAATCCAACCCTGAGGGGTGAGGATGCGGCCATTGATGATTTGTTTCATAATATCTTAGGTTTTGCGGTTTTTACTTTTGAAGTTGGGGCTTTTTGTGCCTTTTTCTACAAAAAGCGCAGCAAAATTACAACAATATTTCAAAAAAACGCGTATCTTTGCGCAATAAAATGAGGAAAAAGACGTTTATTATTACGTATGAATACGTTCTTTAAGCCTTTTTGGCAACCTAACAAGGCAATTATTGCACACTTTTTGCAGTTTTGTGCCATTTTCGCGCTCACCTTTGGTGCTTGCCATCAGATGACGTCGTGTAGCTCGGTGGAGAAAGATCTCCGTCGAGCAGAAGCGGCATGGGCCATCGGTGAGTATCAAGAGGCTGCCTCACAATACAAACGTGCTTATTCCCACACTCCTGCAAGCGACAAGGAGAAGCGCGGCCAAATAGCGTTCCTCATGGGCGAATCCTATCGCAGATACGGCAATGCTGCGCGTGCAGTGGGTGCTTATCGTTCGGCTGAACGCTACAATTTCACCGACACCACTACCCTCCTCCGCAAAGGTCAGATGATGCTCCTCCAGGGCGAATACAAACAGGCAAAAACCGCCTTTGAAGACTATCTGCAGTTGCTCGAGGAACGCGACACTTTCACCTCGCCCGATCCTCGACTCACAGCACTCAAAGTGCAGGCGTTGAGAGGTTTGGAGAGCGCTGAAGAATCGCCAGAAATGAAGAAGCGAGGTAGCGCTTATACGGTGAAAATCGCTTCGCAATTCAACTCCAATCGTTCCGACTTCTGCCCTGCTCTCCTTGGCGAACTCGAAGACAAGGACGTGCAGCTCTTTTTCACTTCCAACCGCAATTCGGCAACGGGCAATGAGCTTTCAGGAATTACAGGCCTTAAGCCGTGTGATATTTATGTGGTGAAGAAGGACGAGAAAGGCAAATGGAAGGCCGTCGAACAGATTGAAGGAGGACTCAACACGGAGTATGACGAAGGTGCGCCGTCGTTCTCGCCCGATGGCAAGACGATGTACCTCACCGTCTGCACGACAAATCCCGAATATCCTCGAATGGCCGAAATCTACTCTTGTGCGCGTTCCGATGCTTCGTGGGGCAAGCCTTCTGCGATCAAGATTACTGGCGACACTCTTTCGTCCTATGCTCATCCCGCAGTAAGTCCTGACGGTCAGTGGCTTTACTTCACAAGCGATATGCCTGGCGGTTATGGTGGTACTGATATTTGGCGCGCTCAGTTCAGCGGTGGTAAAGTAGGATTTGTCGAGAATCTTGGCCCTGATATCAATAGCGACGGCAACGAGTGTTTCCCCGCTTTCCGTCCTACCGGCGAACTCTACTACTCTTCCGATGGGCTTGGCGGCATGGGAGGCCTTGACCTCTATCACGCCACTCAGGACAGCACAACGCATCGTTGGACGGTGAAAGCGCTCCCCGCTCCGATGAACTCCAACGGCGATGATTTCGGCATCACTTTCGACGGCCTTCACAACCGTGGCTACTTCTCTTCGAGCCGTTCGACTGGCGGACGTGGTTGGGACAAACTCTACGAATTCTCGCACCCCGAAGTTCTCACTACGGTAAAGGGCTGGGTGTACGAGCAAGATGGCTACGAACTCCCTGAGGCTCAGGTATACATGGTGGGTAGCGACGGAACGAACCAGAAGCTTGTGCTGAAGACCGACGGAACTTTCGAACAACCCGTTGTCCCTGGTGTAGATTACCTTTTCTTGGCTACGTGCAAGGGCTATCTGAACGTTGCTGACAAGCTTCACGCTGACTCTCTCGACTACGAATACACTTACGAGCTCGACTTCCCGCTGCCTTCGTTGTCCATCCCCGTGCTCGTGCGTAATGTATTTTATGCGTTTGGTTCAGCAGAGATCACCGACGATTCATCCGTTGCACTTGACCGTTTGGCGTCACTCCTCATTGACAACCCCAACATCACCATCGAGCTTGCTTCTCATTGCGACTATCGCGGAAATGATGATTTCAACATGAGACTCTCGCAGCGTCGTGCAGAAAGCGTGACGAAGTATCTGAGCGAACACGGTGTGGATTCTCTGCGTTTAAGTCCGAAGGGTTACGGCGAGAGCGTGCCGAAGGTTGTTACCGGCAAATTGGTCGAGGCGTATCCGTTCTTGACGAAGGGCGACACGCTGACCGAGGCTTACATCACACAGCGTGACTCGATGGGTGCACTTCGCTTCAGCGTCGAGGAACAAGAAGTGATGAACGCCCTGAACCGCCGCACAGAGTTTCGCGTAATGCGTACGACCTATGGCCTCTTCGACGAGGAAGGAAACCTCCGCATCGATGCAGCTGTGCCGACGAAGCCCCTCGATACAAGTGACTTCGAAGACGAAGCGCTCCCGACGGTTGGTAATATGACGGCAAAAGAAGTCGATGATGCTGCCGTTGACGATGCTCCTTCAAGGAGTGTAAAGGACGAAATCGACGATGATGTGCCGTACGAGGATTCATCCTCCACATCCGACTCGAACGACGACGAAGTCTTTGAAGAAGTAACCACAACAGCCTCGAACGATGACGATGAAGTCTTTGAAGAAGTAACTACTGTCGGATCAAACGAAGACGACGAAGCAATTGAAGACTCCTCGGCAACATCTTCAACCACTGAATCCGACGACGAATTTGAGTACGAAGAATAGAATAACCACTTGAAACTAAATATAAACAAACGAACAAAACACTTGAACAATATGAATACGATCTTCAAATCTTTGCTTATCTTCGTAGTAAGCCTTTTCGCTTCAAACAGCGTCCAGGCACAGGATTATTCCGACCCTAAGTATCTTGCTGGTGCGGTTCCTGAAGAAAAAGGCTACGTTGTGTTCCGTCAGCACTTTGATTGTCCCGGAAAGACGCAGAAAGAAATCTTCGATGCGCTCAACGATTACACGGTGAACAATCTGTTGAAGTCGAAGATCCGTCTGCCGCAGTGCCGCGTCACTCAGGCGACTCGTGAGGAAGGCACCATTGCCGCCAGCATGGAGGAAACGCTTACCTTCAAGTCGACCAATTGGATTCTCGATACTGCGCGCTTCTTCTTCCAGGTTGTTTTTGAGGCAAAAGATGGTGGTTTCGACGCCATGCTGCGCCGCATTCACTACATCTACGAACCGATGGAAGTTCACGGTGTTGAGACGGGCCTTACCGCTGAAGATTGGATCACCGACCGCGAGGCGCTGAACAAGAAGGGCCAGCTGCGTAAGGTGGGCGGCAAAAAGTTCCGTCGTGCCACCATCGATCGCAAGGATCAACTCTTCGAAAACGCCTACAAGGCCGTCATGAAGAACTAATATTTCTTCCCTCTTCCCTCCTACCTCTTCCCTCTTCCCTTTTACCTTTTACCTTAAAAACTATGACCTACGCAGAATCCGAACTTATCATCAATGCAAATGGCAGTTGTTTCCATCTGCATCTGCGCCCCGAGCAGTTGGCCGATCGCGTCATTCTCGTGGGCGACCCCGGCCGAGTTGACCTCGTGGCCAGCCACTTCGAAACGCGCGAATGCGAAGTTGAAAATCGTGAATTCCGTACCATCACCGGCACGTACCGTACAGCTTCGGGCGAAACAAAACGCATCACCGTGCAAAGCACAGGCATCGGTTGCGATAATATAGATATTGTAGTCAACGAACTTGACGCTCTTGCCAACATTGACTTTAGTACCCGCGACGACAATCCCACTCATCGTACCCTCACCCTTGTGCGCATCGGCACTTGTGGAGGTCTTCATGAAGATCTTCCTACAGGCACTTTCATCGCTTCGCAGAAAAGTCTTGGCTTCGACGGCCTCCTCAACTTCTACGAAGGCCGCAACCGCGTGTGCGACCTCGACTTCGAAGCTGCTTTCAAGCAACATATGGGATGGACGGGCAACCAATGCATTGCGCACCCCTATTGCATAGACAACAATGCAGAACTCCTTGAACAAATTGCACGCGACGATATGAAACGCGGCGTTACCATCGCTTGTGGCGGCTTTTACGGCCCCCAGGGACGTAAGCTGCGCATTCCCCTTGCCGACCCCACTCAAAACGCGAAGATTCAGGCTTTCCGCTACAACGATCTGCGCTTCACCAACTTCGAAATGGAATCGTCGGCCGTTGCAGGCCTTTCCGCTCTTCTCGGCCACCGTGCACTAACCGTCTGCATGGTGGTTGCCAATCGCAAAGCCAAGGCTGCTTTCACCAATTACAAAGGCAGCATCGACGAACTCATAAAGACTGTTCTCGAACGCATTTGACAGAACAATCCCAAAACGGCCTTTGGGCCTTTACGAAATACAACACAAAAGCTTATGAAGAAAATTTACACCCGTATTTTTGCCGCTGCTCTTCTCCTCGGCTCGCCTTCAATGGCTCAAGCACAGACCTACATGGAAAGTTTTGAAAGCTGGGACGGAGTGACGGCAGATTGGCTTCCCGAAGGATGGAGCGAAATCCATACCGACGAAATTATGCCCACTCGCAATAACGGCGAATACACTTGGCACGTTATCAATCCCGAAAACAGCAAGACGCTCCCCAAAGCCTCCGATGGTAAATACTATGCAGCCATCGGCTATGCAAAAGACGAAAATGGCGATGATATTTATTCTGACGAATGGCTCATTTCGCCCGCATTCAAACTCAGCGAATACGGTGGCACGATGAACTATGACGTTGCCTTTGCTCCGCTTTTCCTTTTCCGCGTCGGAAATGGCTACATTGATTGGAACGAATACGATTTTGTGAATGGCGAGCGTCAACCCGCAGCCGACCTCCAAATCTTCGTTCTCAAACTCCAGGACGACGGCAGCTACGGCGACTATTGGGATCTCTACGTAAGCCTCTGTTCCGATTGGTGCACTCAGCCGCTTTCTGCGCTGATGAGTGCCGCCTTCTCCAGCACAACTTTCCACACTTCTCAATCGACGGTTTTCCTTACCGACGACAATCTGAAGAACGCAACCGTACGTATCGCTTTCCGCTACGTTGGAAGCGAAGGCAACATCATCGGCATCGACAAGTTCCGTATGGGTTATGCCACGCTCGTCGACGACGCTCCTCTCGTCACCGGAGTTGAGCTCCGTCAGATTGCTGAAAGCGCAAAGGCCAACACCGGCAACTACGATCTTCTCGGCCGTCGAATTTCCGGCTCAAGCATCGGCAATCACGGCGTCAACATCGTCGTAAATCCCGATGGCTCAAGTCGTAAGGTAATGCGTTAATTTGTGTTCAAAAAGTCAGATTGTGACAAGTCCTGTCAGCAAATATCACGTATCATAACGAAAAATCATCACTTTTTCTATGAAAATCTTGCAAAGAAGCCGCAAATGCCGTAACTTTGCATCGTGTTTTTCATAGTATTAGTTAGATTTAAGGTTTGAAGATTGGTTGTCGTGAGACAGTCAATCTTTTTTTGTGTCCTTACTACTTCATGATTATCCCGAATTAGACAACTATAGAATTCGTATCCTGTAATTCTCTAATTCGGGAAAAATATAAACTTTATCGAGTTTCTCCTACTTCATGATTCTCTTGTTGCCGATTTTTACCAAGGCCACACCAATGACAACCCAGAAGATCTCGCGGATGCGGGTGAAGATCGAAACGTAAATGCCAATGCCCGCCGTGGCCACGGGATATAGCAAAGGCAGAATAATCGCAAGGCTACCCTCGCGCGCACCAATTTGGAAGGGGAGAATGTAAAGAATGTTGCCGATGAGCGAGCTGAAGCAGAGGATGATGAGCGCATCCGTGAAATTTGCACCTTCGATGCCGAAAGCAAGCAGGATGAAGTAGAACTCGTAGGAAGTAAGAATGCGGCCGAGAACCTCAATCACAAGGCTTCCCCAAAGCTGGCGCGGATGCTCATAGAGGTAACGGATGTTTGCGTCGGTCGTTTGGAAAGCATCGTAGTTACGCTCGTAGAAACGCTTGCAAGGCCCCTTCAGAAATGGAATGTAGAAGAAGATGTGGAAGAGCTTGCACAGAATGCCGTATTTGTAACTGTAGTTGAAGAACGCAGCAACGCCAAAGAACACCACAAGGTACGCGATGAGGAGCGTCCAGATGAACCCGTTCATCGTCTCCATGTGGCAACCGATGAACACTACGCAACCTATGGCCCAAAGCACGAAGTGGCTGAGAATGTGCATCATGCTGTACAAGGCAACGGAGGAAATGGAACGCGGCGTACCGATGTACTTCGCCAGCTCCATCACACGATAAGGTCCTCCGCCGAAACCTAAAGGCGTAAGGCCCGTGAAGGCGAAGGCGGAGAGCGTAAGCTTTACGGAGTGGCGGAAAGAAAGATGCTTGTCGTGGTCCGAACCGTTGACGATGATTTGGAACGCCCAGCTGTAAAGCCCATACACCACCGCCCAAATGGCAATAATCGTGGGGAGGTAAATCATCACCCCGCGGCTATTTTGTCGCACGGTGTCCCATCCCTCGGGGAAGCAGCAGATCATGACGATGAGCGCCACGATGCCGAAACCAAGAAAAATATTACGGTATAAGGGCTTCATAAAGAGCTAAGTCGGAAGGTGTTGTGATTTTGAAGTTGCGGAAATCGCCGGGCGAAAGATGGAGTTCGTACCCCAACTGCTGAGCCAGCACGCACGCGCTTTGAGCATCGTTGATGCACAATCGTTTCGCCTCGCTGATCATCTTGCGAAGCGAGCCGAGGGTGAACGTCTGCGGCGTCTGTGCGCGGAACATTCCTTCGCGGCGGCTCATCGAGCGCACCACACCATCGCCTGCAGGAGCGGCGAGCAGCGTTTCGTAGATTTCCACGCTCGTAATGGCGTTGCCGCATCGGCGCGCCACTTCGAGGTTCTGCTCGATGATTTCGGTCGTCACCAGCGGGCGCACAGCATCGTGCACCATGACCACCGTTTCGTCGCTGTAATCGGCCAATGCCGCCACACCGTGGCAGAGCGACTCGAATCCCGTGGCGCCAGCTTCAGTCGTATGTTCGTTTCCCACGTAATCCTTCCATTCGTTCTGGCAAACCACCCAAATGGCGTCTACTCGCCCGCGGAATGCGTCGAGTGTACGATGGAGAATGCTGCGGCCTTTTATTTCTACGAATTGCTTCGGTCGCGCTGCGCCAAAGCGAGAGCCGTTTCCACCAGCAAGAATTAGAGCAATTGTGGTCAACGTTTTATGGGATTATGGGATTAAGGGACTATAGGATTATAGGTTTGTAGGGGAGGCTTCAACGCTCATCGTACTCGTCGAGACGCGCCGTGAAATCTTTGCAGAAAGCCTCGTGCGTGCGGCGCATCTTGAAGCGCCAATATTCCATGAGCGTCACCTCGACGAGCGGGTAAATCACCGGCACGGACAACAAGAGACTTGCGAAGAGCACACCCACACGGAAGTCGAAAGTGAGGAGATTTGTCGTAGGCATCAGCGGACGGCTCTTGGCACGGAACTCCTCGCGAAGACGTCTGGGCACATCATCGCCCCAACGCTCCTGGATGGCAGCGCGAAGAGCCACAAACGCCGGCGCCTGATCCTCTTGCCCCTTGCAGTAGAAGCGGTAAAAGTAGAGGTAAAGCTTCTCAAACCAATCGCGGCTCAGCCACGCGAGCGACTCATATTGGCGGCAAACGTCGGCATACGAATCGAGTTCGCAACGCGCGCGTCCCAACTGCATCCACATGTGGACGTTTCGGTAATAGTCAGCAATCGCACATTGGCGACCGTGGCAGATGAATCCCGAATAAGCCAGGAGCGGCCATGCGACGATGCCCCACACCAGTTTGCCGTCGGTAAACGGAATCGGCTGCGAATGCAGGCGTAGCGCCAACGCGAGGTAAATGCAGAAGAACCACACATCGCCCGCGAAACCATCGAGGATGCGTCCGATGAGCGTACGCTTCCCGGTCATTCTCGCCAGCTGGCCGTCCGCGCAATCGTACCAATTCGCCCACACGAGCAAGAGGATGCCGATTGCCGTCATCTTCAGGTCGTCGAAGTAGAAGAAGAAGCCGCTTGCCGCACCGATGACGATGCTCATCAGCGTCACCGCCACGGGATGCACGTGCAGCGCCTTGAACAGCAGCGCCCAAAGATAGCCCGGAGTGCGCGTAACGTACAGCTCAAAGTTGCCCTCCGTGTCCGTAGACTTCAGCGTGGAACGAACGTTTTCAATGAGTTTCATTATCTTGTTAGTTGTTTGGTTGTTTAGTTATTTAGCACGTGCTAAACCACTAATGACAAAACCACTAAACCACTATTCTTCTCGTTTCGGGCGACGCTCTTCGCGGCGGTCGCGCTGCACGATGTGCTGGAGCGGATTGGCGTGCGACTCGTCGAACGTCTCGCGGTGGCGTACAATGTCGACAGCGTTGTAGATGGCGTGGAGGAAGGAAAGTTCCGAAGCCTCGTTCTTTCCCGCAATGTCGTAGGCAGGGCCGTGGTCGGGCGAAGTGCACACCACATCAATGCCAGCCGTGAAGTTCGTGCCCTCGTCCATCGAGAGTGCTTTGAAAGGCGTCACACCCTGGTCGTGGAACATCGCCAGCACGCAGTCGAAATGCTTGTAGAGGCCTGCGCCGAAGAAACCGTCGGCAGCATAGGGGCCAAACACGCGCACACCCTCTTCGGCCAGCTTCGCAATCACAGGCGAAAGCACCTCAGCCTCTTCCGTACCGATCAGGCCATTGCTGCTCGCGTGAGGATTGATGCCGAGCACCGCCACGCGGGGCGCAGCGCAAAGGAAGTCGCGCTCCACCGAACGGTAAGCCTGACGGATGCGCTGCTCCAGCAGTTCCGGAGTAATTGCCTCCGTCACCGTGGCCAGCGTCTGATGGTTCGTGGCCAGCGCCACACGCATATAAGGGTTGCAGAGCAGCATCAGCGCCTCGCCACCGAGTCGGCTGCCCAAATACTCGTTCTGGCTCGTGAAGGGGAACTCCTTCTTCGGCATTGCCGCCAGATTGATGGGGCAGGTCACAATCGCATCCACCTTACCTTCGCGGGCGTCGCGGGTGGCAGCTTCGAGCGAGAGCAGGGCCATGCGTCCGCCCTCCTCCGTCGTCTTGCCGAACACCACTTCGGGATCAATACCGTCGCCCACCACGTTGATGAGGTTCAGGTGGTTGTCGCTTGTGCTCTCGGCATCAGGCACCACGCGGAAGGCCGTGTTAAGGCCCAACTTCTTGCGGTGCTGAACCATCACCTTTTCGCTGCCGTAAATCACCGGCGTGCAGATATCGAAGAGATCGTTGTTCGCAAAGGCCTTGAGGATGATTTCGTAACCAATGCCGTTCGTGTCGCCTTGGGTAATGGCAACTTTGATTTTATTGTCCATTTTCTTCTTGTTTTTTTGTCGTGAGAAGGCCGCAGGCAGCGTAAATATCCTGGCCGCATGAGGCACGTATTGTAGTCAGCAGACCGTGAGCGTTGAGGTAGTCGCAGAAGTGCTGCAGACGTCCCTCGTCGGTCGTGCGGAAAGGAGTGTTGGGGATGGCGTGGAAGCGGATGAGGTTCACTCGGCAATCCAGCGGAGCCAACAGCCGGAGCAAAGCATCGGCGTGGCGGTCGCTATCGTTGAGGTCGTGGAAGACGATGTACTCAAACGTCAGTCGACGTTGCTTTGTGCCCTCCTCGTAGTCGTCGTTCGTCTTGCGGCAGAAGTCGTACTGCGCCAGTACTCTCACCACCTCCTCGATGCTCAACGCACGCTCAGCAGGCATGATCTTTGAGCGTTCGGCGGGAATGGGATGATGCAGCGAAATCGCGAGGTTGCAATGGCTCTCGTCGAGGAAACGCACAAGGCCCTTGGCCAATCCCACGCTGCTCACCGTAATGCGGCGCGGGCTCCAGGCGTACCCCCACGGCGCCGTCAGCACCTCCGTGGCGCGGAGCACAGCGTCGAGGTTGTCAAAGGGTTCACCCTGCCCCATAAAGACGATGTTCGTCAGCCACTCCCGCTGGGGGAGCGAGTAGATTTGGTTCAGAATGTCGGCTGCCGAAAGATGCGCCACGAACCCCTGACGCCCCGTCATGCAGAACTCGCACTTCATCTTGCAGCCCACCTGGCAACTCACACAGAGTGTGGCGCGTCGCGGAGCCGTAGTGGCCAGCGATGAAGAGTCGGAAGCACGATTCTCGTTGCCGAAGTCGGGGATGTAGACCGTCTCAATGTAGTGGCCGTCAGCCGTGCGGTAGAGATACTTCACCGTGCCGTCGCGGCTCTCCATGCGGTCTACGGGAGCCGAGCACCCCACCTCATATTCCTCCGCCAAACGAGCACGCGCCACCTTCGAGAGGTTCGTCATCTCGTCAATGGACTTCACGTGTTTATCGTAGATCCACCCACAGATTTGTTTGCCGACGAACTTCGGGAGACCGAGTTCCGTGGCAATCAGAGTGAGTTCTTCGAGAGAGAGTCCGAGGAGATTCTTCTTTATGTTTATTGTTTGAAAAATAAAGCTTTAAGTCGAATGAATAGTCATCCCGCGCTGGTGCAGAAGCGCAAAGGCGCAAAATAACTCTGCAAATTTACAACTAAAATTCGAGATACGCAAATTAAAGCCCTGAAAAACGCGAAAGGCGGAAGCAGATGTTGAGTGCTCGCGAGAGAATTAAGAATTCTTCAGTTGATAATGGCAATTTGCGCGAAACTCTTATTTGCCTTGAGCGAAAAAGATGAATAGTTGTTCTATATTTCTGTCTTAAGAAACGTAAGTGACGAAAGACTTTGACAAGCGTCGGTTGGCTTTTAGAAAATCCCTGCAGTGTTAATTCCGGTGCATAGAGGTCTCGTTCAAAAATATCTTTGAGAGCGTTCAAAATATCTTT
>JAUNIC010000268.1 GCA_030523615.1 Bacteroidales bacterium | reverse complement strand
CAACTTTACACATATTTAATTCCTTCTTATATATAGCTATCGACTGTTTTGATTTTTCAGCCTCAATAAGTCGTTGTAGCTCAGTTATGACATCTTTTTCCCGAGGTGCAAAAGTACAAAAAAGTTGTGGGAAAACGGAGATTTTCGTGTTAATAAACGTTTATTTCCTTAAACTTCCACAACAAAGTACACACTCATGGGGGTGGACTGCCATTTGCGTATGTCGCGGGAGATATGTATTTTCGCAGCCGCAATTATTTATCAAACAAATACTGACTTACATGGACTACAACAACTTATCGGTTCCGGTATATCGCAACTGCAAGCAGAAGGCGATATACAATGAGATGCGGATGGAAGAGATTTTCCACAAGGTGAAGAACGACATCGAACTGCGGGTCTGCACCGAGGCTTACCGTAACGCCCTGATGCTCAAGCTGCCCGAATCGCAGCTGAAGAAGATGAAGACGGAGACGTTTCCGATGCTCTTGCCCGCTGTGTTCTGCGAGGACGGGAGGAGCGCGAAAGACATCGTGAGGTGGACAAACGTCTGCCAGGCCGACTTCGACCACATGAAGCCCGAGTGCATAGACGAGGCGAAGCGCAGGCTGAGGGAGCTGCCGTTTGTGGCTATGTACCACACGAGCATGAGCGGAAAGGGCCTTCACGTGTACTACGCCTACCTCACGCCCAACAACGGACTCAACGCGAAGACCTACGAGCAGGCTTTCCGTCAGGGCAACGAGCTGATTGCGGCTGCCGTGAACTGCGACTACGACCGTGCGGCTGAAGACCCGGTACACGGATCGTCGATCTGCCACGACCCCGACGCCTGGCTCAACCCCGACGTAACACCCATGAAGGTGGACATGACGCTCAACATGGGCAAGAGGGCGAAGGACGACGCGATAGGCAACAAGGAGGCAGTGACGGAGGAGGACTGGCCGGAGGGATGGACTGCCGAGCGCGTGTATGAGCTGGCGAAAAAGATGGTGGAGGCGTCGGCGGCGGGCACCTTCACCCAGGGCAACCGCAACCACTACCTCGTGGCCTTGGCCGCCCTGCTCTCCGACTTCGGCATGAAACTGACGACGGCGCAGCAGCTGATGGAGAAGGAATATGCGGGAGCGTACGGTGAGGAGCCGATACCCTCGCTCGTAAGTGGATGTTACCGCACGGTGGCGAAGATGCACGGCATGAAGGCGCTGCCCTCTAACAAGAAAAAAGTCGGCGGAAAGAAGGGCGACGTGAAGATGCAAGTGTCAGCAGAATTCATAAAGCGTCAGTGTCTCCGTTTCGACTCCATCTCGCGAAAAATAGTGAAGCCCGACGGTTCGGAGATTACCGACCGCGACATCAACTCCATGCTCTTGGCCTGTAACGTGGAGACGGGTCAGAACATCTCCGTCCAGGTGTTTCGTGCGGCTCTGATGAGCAACTGCATCCCTGAGTTCAACCCCTTGGTGGACTACCTTACGCCTCCCGAGAGGAAAGGCCAAGAGGCCGCTGAGCCGGAGATGGGGGTGATAGAGAGAGTGGCTGACATGGTGCATGTGTCGTTTTCGCCGATGGAGTGTGGACTCACTTCTCACTCCTCTCTCCACACTCCTCTAAACTCCCCTCCCCACTCCCTCTGGCGCACATGCTTCAAGAAGTGGTTTGTGGCGATGGTGGCGTCGTGGCTCAGGCCGGAGGTGGTGAACCATCAGATGCTCGTGCTCATAGGGAGACAGGGGATATACAAGAGCACGTGGCTCGACGCACTCATTCCGCCGGAACTCGCCCGGTACCGCTGCCGACAGTCGGCCACCAACTTCAGCGACAAGGACGAACTGCTCAGGTGCGCGGAATTTGGACTGGTGAACTTCGACGAGTTTGACCGTCTCACGGGACGCGACCTCGACAACCTGAAGTCGCTCGTGACCACCCCCGACGTCAACGTGCGCGCACCCTACGGCACCACCAAGGAGCGCCGCACCCGCATAGCCTCCTACTGCGCCTCGGGCAACAAGCTCCAGTTTCTTACCGACCAGACCGGCAACCGGCGCTTCCTCCCGTTCTATGTTGACAGCATCGACTCGCCCTTCGACCACAAGATACCCCATCGCGCCATGTACGACGAGGCAGTATGGCTGATAGAGCACGGCAACTTCGACTACTGGTTTACGCTCGACGAGATAGACCGCATAAGCGGATACGTGGAGCAGTTTGCCGACAATCCGCCAGAAGACGAGCTTCTCGACGTGTATTTCGACGTGCCGCGCACCGACCCCGACAATCCCGAGACGCGCCAGGTGACATTCCTCACCCCAGCAGAAATATCCGCCAAGCTCACCACCTGGGGCAACCTGAAGAAGCCGATAAGCATAAGGAAGCTGAACGTGCTGATGGAGAAGAAGGGGTATCAAAGAATCAGGCACGGCGGAAAGCGCCAACGCGGGTTCTTGGTGGTGGAATTGGAAGCTTCCACCATCAACAGCAACCGTATTGTGTCTACATCGAGTCCTGTTTTTTGATATTTTTCCGTCTTGTGGACACGTTTGCCCACGTTGGCCACGTAAAATATAAAATTTTTAATTTATATTAATAATAATAATATAAAT
>JAUNIC010000063.1:10037-16311 GCA_030523615.1 Bacteroidales bacterium | reverse complement strand
TTGTCGCTTTGCAAGCAAAATCCCACTAAACCCTATAGGTTGCGGATTTGAGGGTCCTGTATTGTTTTACTTTACGATGAACCAAGGATTGAGGAGGTCGGGCTTGTTGTAGACAAGGGGATGGAGGCCGTCGGTGTGCATATAGTTGGCGGCGTCCACGTGGTAAACCTCGCAACCGGCAGCGCGGCAGATGGCGTGGCCGGCAGCGGTGTCCCATTCCATCGTGGGAGCAAAGCGGGGATAAACGTCGGCCTTGCCCTCGGCCACGAGACAGAGCTTGAGACTCGAACCCGCGCTGACCATCGTGAGGTCGGGGTGGACGGGACGGAGGCTGTCGATATACTCCTGCGTCTCGGCGCTGAGGTGGCTGCGCGAGGCGACAACGACAAACTCCTCTCCGCAATCGTTGGCGGTGCACTGGTCCGTTGCGCCCTTGGCGTGGATGGGCTCGAGCGTGAGGGCATCGAGGTCGTAGACGTCGGCGGGCACGGTGGCTTTGAAAGCACCCTGCTCAGAGCCCACGTAGAGCACACGGGTGACGGGCACAAAGATGACGCCCATCACGGGAACGCCTTCTTCCACCAACGCGATGTTGACGGTAAATTCGCCGTTGCGCTTGATGAACTCCTTCGTGCCGTCGAGCGGATCGACCACCCAAAGGCGGAGCCAGTCCTTGCGGCCGGGGAGCGAACGGGTGCTGTCGGGCTCATAGGGCAGATGGGCGCCCTCTTCGCTCAGCACGGGAATGCCCGTCGCTTCGAGCACGGGAGCGATGACGGCGTGGCTGCGGCGGTCGGCTAAGGTGAGGGGACTGTTATCGGCTTTGCGCTCCACCTCCCAGTTGGCGGTGGGGCTGGTGTAGACCTCCATGATGGCTTCGCCGGCGCGGATGGCGGCGTCGGTGGCGAGACGGAGGAGGGAGTGTATGTCGGTCATTACTTTTTATTTTAGATGAAGGCGCATACGCATATAATATGCATGTGTGTATGTATGTGTGTGCGCTGCGTGCACCTGCGTGTGCATTATGGGGTGCAAATTTAGTTAAATCTTTTGGGATTTTCGGAATTTCGTCTATAAAAAGTGTGAAGTAATCGACGTTCGCTTTTGTTTTTCGAATTTATTGCTTACTTTTGCACCGGAATTGGCGCTCATGCCGACCATTTAACAAATCCATCACTACAAACATAACGACTATGCAGAAAATGAATATTCTACTTGGTGCGCTCCTCTTCAGCTGCGCGCTCAGCCTGAATGCTCAGGGTCGCCACCAGCGCGAGGGCGGCCAGGGCCGATTCGGCGAAGGGCAGCGCCAGGAGATGGTGGAGCGTCAGGCAGCGTCGCTCGTCGAACGCATGTCGCTCGACGACATCACAGCGTCGTGGTTCGTGCCCCTCTTCAAGGAATACAGCGAGGCGCTGATGGCTGCCCGCAAGGCGGCATTCCCCGAAAAGGACAAGAGCATCGACGGCCTCTCGGACGAGGATGCCGAAGCGCTGATACTGAACATCTTCGCCAGCGATGAAAAGGCCGTGGCCGTGAAGCGCGAGTACTATGCCCGATTCAAGGAGCGCCTCACCCCGCAGCAGCTCGTCAAAGTCTTTGCTGCACAGCCCGGCCAGCAGGGCGGACGTCGCGGTCAGCGCGGCGGACAGGGCGGTGAGGGATTCGGTACCATGCCCGAAGGTTTCGGACCTCCTCCTGGTGGATTCGTTCCTCCTCCTGGTGGCGGTTTTGGCGGCCCCTTCTGATGGAAGGTGCGCCGTGACGCATTCCACACGGCAAAAAGGAAAAACAATTTGCTTACTTCTTCATAACGCGTTGCTCCCGCAGAGGGCTCAGTGATGAGCGGACTGCGGGAGCATTTTGTGTGATGGGGCCGATAGGGCTAATGGGGCCTATAAGGCTAATGAGACTCATAGGCCTTATGGGCCTTGTCAGCCATGCGGGTTATTCGGGCACAATCTCGTCTTCCTCGGGGAGGGCTTTCCAGCCTTCGCCATAGGTGGCGTGGGCGTCGGTCACGGTGATGAAGGCGTTGGGATCAATCTTGCGAATGGCACGTTTCACGCTGTCCACCTCCTTGTTTTTCACCACGAGCATGAGCGTCGTGTTGCGGTCAAGAGTGTAAAGACCGTAGGAGTTTATGATGGTGGCTGTGCGGTCTAAGTCCTTGAGAATGAAGTCGCGCAGCTCGTCGCGGCGGTTCACGCTGACGATGAAGAGCAGGCGGTCGGACTGGGCACCGTTGAGCACCACGTTGATGGTGCGCGAGGTCGCGTAGATGGCGATGAGGCTATAGAACGACAGGTAGAGCGCGGGCGCAGAGTCGCCACCTTGGGGTGTCGAACCGCCGAAACCGATGACGAACAGACCGAAGAGCACTACGCACCCGTCGGCGATGAGGATAGCCGACGAGAAAGGAATCTTGAGGTACTTCTGCATGAGCAGTGCCACGATGTCCGTTCCGCCCGATGTGGCGCGATTCTTGGCAATAATGCCGCTGCCCACACCGATGATGACGGCACCGATGATGGTGGCCAGGATGAGGTGGTCGCTGAAGTCGATCACGCCACCCAGCAGCAGCGCGGGGTCGAGGCTGCGAACGGCCTCCTCGTTGGGGTAGACGGCGAGGGTCATGATGTTCATGATGGCCGGTGTGAGCAGGGCTGCCACGAGGGTGCGTGCGCCCAGTTTCGAACCCAAGAAGATGGCCGAGATGATGAGGAGCGGAATGTCGAACATATAGCCGAACGTACCCACCTTGATGCTGGGGAAGATGTAATGGAGTACGATGCTGGCGCCGTAGACGCCGCCGGGGACGATGTTGTAGGGGTTGATAAAGAGCACAAATCCAGCGGCAAGGATGCAGCATCCAGCTACGATGGAGGCCCACGATGTCCAGAAGGATCGCGACGTAAGGTTTTCTTTTACAGTGCCCATGGTGTGTGATTTGGTTAGTGGATGGTTAGTGAGAGAGGGTCGTGTGGTTGTCAACAAGACAAAGGCCTAAAGAGTAAGGAGTGTCGTCATTCAAAGGGACTTCGACCTTAATCTTTAAGCCTTGTTGTAGTAGTGTGTGGTGTGCGTGCGGGTGGGCGCTACGAAGCCGTCCCTACCGTTTGCGCTGCAAAGTTACAAAAAACTTTTGAATTCCTCGCCTCTTGTTGTAGATTTTTTTTGCGCGTGTAGTGAAAATGTGATTTCTGGACATCTGATATACGAGCCTATTGCGGACGGGTCGAGATGTAGTTGCCGTCGTTTCCCAGGCCGCGCTCTATGCAATGGGCTTCGCCTTTGTTGCGCCATATCCAAGGCGTTAGGCCACGCCACTCATGGAAATAGTCGGCGATGAGGCTGATTTTTTGCTTGGCCTTTGCTTCGCTGTAGTAGCAACTTTCAACTACGCGATACACGGTTTTTCCTTTGGCCTGGGCTTGGTAAATATTGCCGCAAACGGTGTCGGCGGGGCCGTTGTTATTGAAGTCGCGGGCATCCTGGAGTGTCTCAAAACTGGCCACGACGACGTAGTAGACCGTAGACTTTGTGTTTTTGTGGTGCACCGTCTGTGCGCCGGCTGTCAGGGCCACGACGAAGAGGAGAAGGGCGAGAATTGCGTGTTTCACTTTGATTGAGGGATTGATGAGTTTATGAGGATGTACGATGAGCATTTGGGCTTGAGGCTCAACGTATTATTCAGTAATGGTAAGTATCGTTTTTGGGTGTCAAACGTGCTGCATGTGCAAAGGTAGTAAAATAAAATGAAATAAGGCTAAAGGTTGCACGATTTTTTGGTCTATAGGTCAAATTGCAGCCTGCAATTTGACCTATACGCCGAAAAATGCGGATTACCAATAATGATGAAGAACGTGATTATTTACGGCATCCACTGCTCGGGCACGTTGCTGACGCGGGGAGCGTTCATGGCCGTTGAGGGGAGGTCGTAGATCTGGGAGATGGTGACCTCGCCGAAGAGGTTGATGACCTCGGCATAGGTGTAGTATTGGTCAGCCAAGTCTTCGGCCTTCAGCGTCTTGACGGCGCTGGCCAGACGGTCTTCAGCCTCGGCAATGCGCTGGGCGTAGGGCTTGTAGGTGTCGACGTAGGTCTGCACCTTTGCACGCCACAGTTCGGCGATGCGCTCGTTGTAGGCGTTGATGAGGGCGTTCTGCGCCTTGCGGCCTTCCACCCAGACTTCGGGAGCCTCGTCGTTGTAGCTCGTGCCGTGAGCCTGCATGTAGGCTTCGGTCTTGGCGTCCAGCTCGCGCTCCATGGCGTTGAGCTTGGCGTAGGTGTCCGAGGTAGGCCACTGAGCCTGGAGCTCGCGGGCATAGGCTTCCAGCTCTGACATGACTTTCTGGAACTTCATAATGGCTTGTTGGAGTTCTTCGTCGCTAAACAGAGTATTGACTTCCTCGAGGAGATCGATGAACTTCTCAGCCTCGGGGCTTAACTTCTTCTGTATTCCAGCCGTCTCGGCCTGCATCAGGCCCATCTTCTTGGCGGCAGCAGGATACTTCTGCTTCAGCGTGGCCATAGCGCCGTTGGGGTTGGTCTGTGCCATGGCGACGAGCTTGACCATCTCGGCTTCGGGGATACCAAACTCCTTGCTCATCACCGCGGCGGTCACCTGCGCACTCTGGGCCTCGGTCATGGTCTGGAGGTTGAGGCCGCGTCTTTTAGCTTCGGCCATTACTTTGTCTAGGAAGTCCTTGGTCATGGGCATGAGGCTGGCGGCGTCTTGGTTGGCAGGACGTCCGGCGGGCATTTGCTGCAGGACGCTGGCCATCTTCATATTGAACTCCATTCGCTCCTGCATCTTGCGGGCGTAGTACTCTTGGTAGGCCAGTTCGAAGTTGATGAGAACGTCGGCCGCCTTGTTGTCGACGTCGTTGACAATCTGCTTCGCTGTGGGCAAAGCGGGGAGGGCCTTGAGCACGTCGAGGCTGTTGTTGAAGTGGATGTTGGGCTGCTTGATGCGCAGAATGGGATTGTCCTGGCTGTCGTACTCGCCTGTGCGGTTGGCGTCGGTGGTCGAGAAGTAATAACCGTCCACCCACTCTGAGGAAGCGAGCGAGGCGGCGTAGTCGTATTCGCTGACTTCGTCCGTTTCCCAGGTCACGGTCTCAGACTCTGCAGCAGGCTGGGGTGTTGTGGTCTGCTGGGTGGTAGCTGCAGCGGCCGTCTTGGTCTTTCCGCTGAGTGCGCCGGTTACAGCGCCCTGCACGGCACCTTCCACGGTGCTCTTTGCAGCGTTGGCCACTCGGCGCAGGAGGCTCTGCGCCATCACGTCGGAGGGCGACGCAAACATCATCGCCAGTATCGAAAGTGCAAAAATAGTCTTCTTCATATTATTTATAAGTTTAAGGGTTTTATATAAAACTCAGTGACAAAAAGCGACGTTTTCGGTCGACAAACGTGCTGAAAGTGCAAAGGTAGTAAAATAAATTCAAAAAAGAGAAAAAATGCATGTTTTTTTTGAAAATCCTGCAAAAAGACTACATTTTCGCCTTCCGCACCAATCGTAAACTTAGCGGCAATCCTACATTCTGCCATATATTGCGAAAAGGTTTTGATATTCATGCTGTTGTAGAATGGCAGATGCTTTCTTATCTGCCATCTTTTGCCATTGTTCTGCCATTACATGAGGTAGTTGGGCAGCTGCGGTATGGCAGACGAATGGCAGTTTATGGCAGATAAAATCCCGTCTGTCATTTTTTTGTTGTCTTGATTTCTAGTAAGTTAGATGTGCTTTATGGCAGATTGCTGATTTTCGTGAAAATGTAGAGCGAGGTGTGCGCCAAAACTCTCTCAAAGATAATCTGAACTACCGCGGAGATATTTTGAACTACCTTTGAGGTAGAAAAAACTATCTTTGAAGTAGTTCAGATTATCTTTGAGAGAGTTTTATGCTAAAAGATACCAAAGAGCAATCGCAAAAAGTTCACGGATTTATTATCGATAATTTGAGACAAAAAAGGATGGATTTCGCAAGCCACTGCGTGATGCAGCTACTTACAGAATCCATCTGTGCCCGAAGCGGGACTCGAACCCGCACGGCTGTGAGGCCAAGGGATTTTAAGTCCCTCGTGTCTACCATTCCACCATTCGGGCGGAGGCTTTTGGTTTTCCGGGTGCAAAGGTACGAAAGAAAAATGAAATAGCACGCATTTTCGACAACTTTTTTTGTGTTGCGTCGAAAATGCGTGCTGAAAAGGTAAGAGATGAGGGCTGGATTTCCTAGAACTGCTAGGCTTTCTAGAAGTTCTAGATTTTC
>JAUNIC010000063.1:0-10027 GCA_030523615.1 Bacteroidales bacterium | reverse complement strand
GTGCTTGCGGCCGTTCTGGATGTAGAGGCCTTGGGCGGGGCGTTCACTGAGGCGACGGCCCTGGAGGTCGTAGAGGGTGGCGTCAGCGGGAGCGTCGGCGGCAATGTTGTGGATGCCGGTGGGGATTTCGTAGCTGGCATCGAGACCCATGAGGAAGCCCGCGATGTGGCGACGACCCGTGGTGCCGATATTGTAGGAGTTGACGTCGAAGAGCTTGAAGATGCCCTCGGGATCGTCGTTGTAGTCGATCACGCCGAAGTAGCTCTCGGCCTGGTTCTCAGCCGTTGAGGTGGAGATGCCAGGGAAGTAGACGGCGTCGGTGTTGAGGTTGAAACCACCGATCATGACGTAGATTTTGCGGTCCACGTAGACAGGCATATCGCTGAAGTCGAAGCGCATGACGCTCCACGAAGAATTCTGGGCATCGCCGGGGTAGAGGCTCTCGATTTCGGAGGCCATGAGGTGACCGTTGGCGATGCAGTCGGTGATGTAGGTGCCCGTCTCGTCGGTCACCCAGATGTCGCAGCTGACCTCCGTAGCGGGGTCGATGGCCTCGACCTTCACGTTGGCGTAGATAGAGTTGATGACGTAAGGCTTGAGAGGAGCGGAGTAGGCACTGATGGCGCATGAAGGCACGACGGTGTAGATCATGCGTCCGCAGAGGCCCGACCACTTGTCGTAGCTGTCCTGATCGAAGCCAAAGGTGCGGTTAAAGCCCACGTAGGCGTTGGGATCAAGCGCGTCGTAGTTGGCAATGCCGAAGGTCTGGCGCTGTCCCTCCTCGTCGGTGTCGGAGAGACGGCCCTCAATCTGCATGCGGCTGTAGTTGTCGCGGAAAACGAGGCTCTTGTTGTCGCCGAAGCTCACCTGCAGCGTGGGCACGTCGACGGTCCAACCCTGTTCGTAGGCCGGCGTGGTGACATCGACGCTCGTAGCGGTGCCGCCCTCGTAAGTCCAAGCGTACTGCATCGCATTTTCAGCACAGCTTTCCCACGTGATCTCTGTGTCGGCGGGAGCCCAGAGCACAGGGTGCTGAGCGTAGGTCATGCGGGGTGAGAGCGCCTCGCGGTAAACGCCGTCGGGCAACGTGTAGCGTGCCACGGGGATGGGCAGACCCACGGTCACATCGTCGATACACATGTCCTGGCCGCCGATGCCGACGTAGCGGAAAGCCACGCGCACGTTGTGGCCGGCGAAGTTCTTCAGATCCACGTAGACAGGCTGGTAAGGATGGTTCGTCGTCGAGCGGTCGGCCTCGAGTTCCTCGTCGCTGAGCTGCGAAGCCAGTTCCATGCAGTCCCACATCTTGGACCAAGTCTCGCCATTGTCGGCCGAGACGTGAACCTCGAGCACATTGTTCTTGCCGCTATAGTCCCAAGCCTCACGATTCCAGCGCGTCCAACCCGGAGAATAGCTGTACTGGAAGAAGAGCCACTCGTTGGGCTTTACCTTGATGTTGGGCGTGATGAGCCACTCGTCCTGCGCCTCGTTGGGATGACCCGTCCAGGCGGTGGAGACGTTGATGAAGGCGCAGTAGTCGCCGGCATAGGCGGGGTGGCCCGTACCCTGAGAGATGGAGCCCACCTGCCAGGTGAGGTTCTGCTGCGACATCCAGTTGTCGGGGTTCAGACCCTCGTGACCAGCCTCGCTGCGGTCCTCCCATCCGTAGGGGAGCCACTCGTGGTAGTAGTTGCCGTCGCAGTCCTCGAAATCCTCGTAGTACGAGTTTTCGTGCACGATGGGCTGGTCAGGGTCAACGTCCGGGTTGACGGGATCCGTGCCTGGATTGTCGTTTCCCTCATCGTTACCCTCGATGAAGAGGCCCACCCACTGCTCGCGGTTGGGGAAGTCGTAGATCTTCTCGGCTGCAGCGCTGGCGGGGTCGATGGCGTAGAGCGCCGAGGTGCCGTTCTTCAGCTGTGCCGCCCAATAGATGACGCCCGTGGCGGGATCGCACGTAGCGCTCTGAGCCTTTATGGCGTCGGGGATGAGGTCCGTGTTGCCCACGGCGGTGGCGTCCGCAGCCGAGGCTACGGGAACGGTGGCTACGTAGAGCGCGCCGTCGTCGCTCAGGGTGTAGATGTGGCCGTTGTATGCAGCGATGGCCACCATGGTCTCGGGCAGTGTGGCGAGGCTTGTGGCGTGGCCCGTGGCGAGGTCGATGGTGCCGAGCGTCGTAGCCTTGTGGGAAGCTCCGTCGGCAAAGACGCCGTAGACGGTCTCGTCCTTCTGCGAGTAGGTGAGGTCAGCGGGGCGGTCGGTCCAGAGGAGTCCGCTGTTGATGTGCTGCGTGCGCTCCCATGTTGATGTGCTGTAGGCGTCGAAATTGGCGTAGATGGTACCGAAGAGTTCGTCGAACTGCGAGAAGTAGTAGCTTCCGCCGACCCACACGCCGGCGATGTTGCTCTGGAAATAGCTGTTGGAGGAGACGACGCTGTACGTGCCGTTGCCAGGCACCTGAAACGAGGCGATGGCGCCATTGGCCTTTCCGCCTTTGTTGATGAGGTTGGCCTTGATGGTCACGGGGTTGTCTTCGCCGGGAGCGTGGAAGGCAGCAGTAGCCGCCATGCGCTGTGCGCTCGTGGTGACGGTGGCCGTGAAAGCCGCAAAGCCGAGGAGTAAAGTCTTGTTCATTCTGATGATTTTTGAGTTCGTTTGGCGGCAAAATTACGCAAAAAAGGCGAAAACGCCAAGGGTGGGGCACAAAAGTAGACAAACGCGGTGCAAAAAACGACGAAAACGCGGGGAGTGAAATAGCAAAAAGGGTGGTAATGAGCGAGTTTTGTCGGAAAATGCGTGGTGATTGTAAAAAAAGCAAAAAAAACTGCAAAAATTATTTGGTGGAAAAGGTTAAAAAGTGTATATTTGCGGTTTAAAGTACTGCACATTAGCAATAATACGCGCATATGTGCAGTGCGATATAGGGAATTTACACTAAAAAAATCTATAAAACTATGAAGAAATTAATGACCCTTACCGTGGGAAGCCTCTGCGCCTTTGCCATTGGCGCACAGAGCGCTCACGCCGCCATGAGCAGCGTGCCCACGCCGCCCCCTGCCGTGCAGGAGGTTGCAGAAGACGTTGACTACGAGGCCAGGCTGGACAATGCGCGAGTGCGCTTCGCTTTACTTGAAGCCAACTTCGCCGAGTGCAAAACCAAGGCTCAGTCATCAGGATATTACGATGCTTTTGATATGAAGCTCAGCAAAGTGGAAGGCTGGCTCGAGCAAATAAGTTTTGTCATTGATGGCTGCAAGGAAGTTCTGTCCTATCCTCCATCAGAGGCTGTTGATCGTGACGAGATGCTCAGCTACTTGGAGTCTCTCCTCTTTGAAGCCGAAAGCGATATGAGCACGATGAATGACATCGACGTGGAAATCGCCCAACTCAAGAATATGGATGCGGCCGCCGATCTCTTCAGCGCTTACTGTACCTCGCGCCGTTACCAAATGCTGGACGCCCGTCCGCCCGAAGGCTGTAGCGAATCGGACGAATACTTTCTCTTGGACAAGGTGACTAATTTCCTCGAACTACTTGAGAGTGGCTCTTACACCGTCAGAGAGGAACTGCAGAGATGCCACGAACAGATCAGCTATGGCGCTGACATCATCACCGTTGCTGCCGAATTCAATGCCAGCATCGCCCGGACAATGGAGACCCTTGAAGAAGCTACGAGCCAATACCGCGAAGCCCTGAACTCTATTTGGTTCGAGGGCGGTGTGGAAAATGCTCAGTTCATCATGACCGATGAACTCCGCGACGCGCTTACGGAGGCATGCGACTTTTTGCAGTTGTTTGTTGAGCAGATGGCGGAAGACCTCGAATACAGCGGCGAAAACGACTACGTACAGTCTCAGTATGAAAATGTCTCAGAGCACTACCAGAGCGAATTGGATAGTTATGCTGGAAGCCTGCAGGAAATAGATGAAAACATCGCCATCTTCAACGCAAGCACCGAGTTCGAAACCGTCGAAGTAGTTGTGCAGGCAGCTTCCATCATCAAGAGCAATTTCGCCTATACGCGTTATCAGTTCGGCGAGCTGAAGGAGCAGTACGCCTCGGATCTTGCGGCGCTCTGCTTCTACCGCGACACCTGGCAGAAGGTGGAGAGTCAGGCGGCGCAGATTGCAGGACTCTTCACTGAACTGCAGAACTTGCGCGAGGACAATGCGAGCAACGCCGCCTTCATCAGTAAGTGCGATGAATTCGAGAACGAATGCGAAGTTCTCGAAGCCGACAACCTGTGGCTCGGGACAGATCTCACAAGCAAGAACTACCAGTTGGACGAATATTCTCGCAACTTGTACGAAAGTCGTCTGCAACAGTCGCAACACGGCATCGCGCAGGCCAGAGTGCATCTTGAGGATCTGCAGCAGAAGGCGGAAGCAGAACAGGGCGAAATCGCTGAACTCGCAGCCGCCAAGGCCGAAGTCATCGAGTTCTGCAAGATGGCTGTGGCACGTGCTGCGGAGACGAGAAGCAGGACGGAGGGCAATCTGACGATTCCGATGAGTCTTGCGGATACCTCCGCCGGCAATCGCCTCCAGGATATCCGCCTCGAGATTCTTGCCATTTTGGACAACAATCTCGTAGCACCCGTTCAGGCCCTCTACGAGCAACTGCGCCAGGACGTTGCCAACCAGACGCTCGACACCATGGACAAGTGTGCCGAGTATCGGGCACACTTGTCTGATATAGAAGAAGAGGCGACGGTAACCTTCGGCATCCACTATGAGCAGTGGCAACAGCTGATGTCTCTGAGCCTGACGATGGTGGAGACCAAGGGCGACCTCGCCGCTCTCGCCGCCGAAATTCAGGCAGCCATCGATGAAGTCGAGGGAATGTTGGAAGCTGGCAGATTGCCCACCCACATCACCGAAATCCTTCATAATACCCTCACCGATTACCGCGCGCTCTTCAGCGAGGTGGAGTCTGCCATCCGTTCTGTCGATGATTTCGACTGTGACCTGGGCAACAACGAGTATATCACTGACGCGATGACTGTCACCCTCAACGGTCTGTGTGATCAGGCCGACGATCTCCGCAGCCGCTTCGCTCAGGCCCGTCAGGAATACCGCGAAGAAATGGAGACACAGGGCTTCCACATGCAGTTCAACGCCAACACCTTCTTCGCCAAGGTTACCGAGATCATCAACTCCATAGATCGCTTCGTCCTCTACCTCAACAACAATCTCACCGACGGCGATAACTTCAGCGACCATTTCGTCTTCACCCAGGGCCTCCTCACTCCCGGCTCGCACCTCTACGGCCTCTTCTGGCAGTACAACAACGAGGCTCAGGCCTACTACACCCAGAACTACACCAATCCCGCATATGCCATCATGGCCGCTTGCAACGAGGCCGCCAGCAACGGCACCCTCAGCGAGCGCGCCGACGAGTGCCTCGCCCAGCTCTATCGCCTGCAGTACGAGGCCAGCGCTTACGAGCAAAATTGGCGCAGCCAGATGGACCAGTACGGTGAGATTCCCTGGATGATTGCCGCACTGGAATCACGCTTCGCCGTGGTGCAGGACCGCATTGCCAACTTTGCGGCTTACCTCGGCGGACTCACCGTCCCCGAGAGCGACTATCACGACTACGTGCAGAGCATCTTGAACAATACCATCGCCGAGGTGACACGCTTGGGCAATGAGGCGACTGCTCTGCAGAATCGCCTGAACAATTGCCAGACTCTCGACGGATACGACGAAATTGGCATTCAACTCGGCATGGTCGAGGAAAACCTCGAACAGTGCATCAGTCAATTCGGCAACAGCTTCGCCAATATGCCCGATGCTGCTCCCGTGGGCGACGCCAGCAGTCTCTATGCCGCCTACGACAAGATGGCGCAGGAAATCAGCGACTTCCTCTCTGACCTCACGAACGTGCTCATGCCGCCCGCTGAAGTCCAGGGAACGTGCTTCTACAGCGAAATGATGGAGCGCAACAGTTTGGCTCAACTCGATGCGAGAGCATTGCGAGATGCTTTGGCCAAAGAACGCACCCTCCTTGACGAGGCTGTCTCCCAAGGCCGCCTGAACGCATACGCTGTAGAGGCTCTTGACGTGATCAATGACAAGATGTGGAGACTGACGGAAATCCAGAGTTCGTTCTACAACGAATGGAGCAGTATGGCCACCGACGCTAAGCGCTACATCACTCTCAGGAAGAATGTCAGCGACTATCGCGCCGAGAATGCTGCCTATCAGGCGCAGGTTGCCGAATATGCCCTGTTGGCCGACGGCAATAGCGACCTCCTCTCTGTGACGGATCTGTTCACAACCTCGTACAATGCTGTGGAGCAAAGCCTCAATAACATCGAGAGCGGTCTGAGTAACATGCAGTACTCTTACGAAATGTACGAACTTGAGGAAAGGGCAGCCCTCGTTCGCCAAGCCTTGGACGTTTGGTTCGAACAGTTCAAGGAGATGTGGGCCGAGAATGGTGGACCCGTGCCCGGAAGCGTGACGGACGCCCTGTTCGCCGAGTTCAACGCCCTCTTCACCCAGGCTCGCATGCTCGACGCCGAGTGCAAGGCTGTCGAGGCACAGATTTCAGAAGTTTTCAGCGACATCACGTTCTGCGACGAGGTTTCTGTGGGCTTCGTAGCCCGTCTCAGCGAAATCGTGGCCATGACTGCTGCCAATGGCGACCGTCTGGACTACATCGTAGCGGAAGGCCTCAGTGCTCAGGCCGCTGGCGCATTCGACGAGAGCTACGTCAATGATCTGAATGCTGTGATTGCCGACTACGCAAGAGTGCAGGCTGTCTGCGAAAGTATTTTCGCCGACTTCCGGGGCTTCGAAGGTCTCTTCACGGATTACAATCGCTATGTGGCGGCTGCAGCTGCTGAGCGCGCAGAGATTCAAGAGTTTGCCGCCAACGCAACGACCGACGAGTACGACGAGGCCATCCAGGCTGTGCTGGCAGCAATCGAAGAAATCGACATCTGCATCGCGGAACACTACACCGACCTCCTGTTCGACTGGGATGCTGCCGCCTTCCAGCAGCCTACGCTCAACGACTACCAGTACTACTTCGCCGAGCCCATGCAGCAGCTCCGTGCCGCCATGCAGACGTTCTGGCAGGAGGTGAAGCCCGCAGGCGCCATCACCATCTCCAGCCTCGAGGCCGAGTACGAGATGACGGTCGAGTACCAGATTGCTTCGAAGACCGAAACCTATCGTGAGTACGATGAGAACTTCGACTTCGACGTAGTGAAGCGTTGCGAGCTCTATCAGAGCATCGTTGCATTGTTCAACGCCCGCTTCAGTGAAGACCACCGTATGCTCATGGCAATCGACCACGCCATCCGCGACTGCAAGGAAAATCCCGACCTCCTGCTGCTCGAGGGCGAGGACATCATGGCTCGCCTTGCTGTTGTGCGCGCCGAGGCCGACGCCTTCCGTGCCGACTTCCTCGCCGCCATGGAGCAGTATGCCGACGAGCTCGCTGCCGAGTACGCCCTCCGCAGCGGCGCCACGACCGACACCACGGCCGACGATGTTGTGCTCTACGTTGATACCTATGTGGTCAACGCCGGCGACAACGTTGAGGTGCCCATCAAGCTGAAGAGCAATGTGGACATCAAGGGTTTCCAGTTCGACATGGAGGTTCCCGAAGGCCTCGTCCAGGCGGGCAGTGTGCCCCAGTACGTCATCACCTACACCACGACCGACCGCAGCGAGGGTGTCGTCTTCCAGACGAACTATATGGCTGAAACCTCTAAGTTCCGTGTGATTGGCGTGATGAGTTCTTCCGACGTCGTCATCACTGCCGGCGACGGTGCAGTGGTCAATCTGCAGATTGCCAATGTGCCCGAGGGCAACTATCCTCTCGTCTTCACCAACGTGAAGCTGATTGATGCCAACAACGAGTTCATCGCCATCGACAAGGTCATCGGCAACGTTCGCGCCGTGACGCTCGCCAACTTCGGCGGCGCAGACAGCACGGGCTCCGATATCATCAGCGACCTCGCCACGGCTCTCGGCACCGCAGCGTCCGACGCCACGACAGTCGACCAGAACGACATCACCGGCGACGGCGAAGTCTCCATCGGCGACATCACCACCGCAATCCGTCTCCTCAACGAGAAGCAGTAACATAGCATAAATTCCCAAAAAGGGGCGGCATCCTTTAGCGTGAGGATGCCGCCCCTTTGGGGCTTGTACGTGCCCATTTTGCTACATTTCAAATGTTTATGACCATTTACCGGTCACCAATATATTTCTGGTGACTATATACATTGTGGCACCTGATTGTTATTTCCTGCTTCGCGAAAGTCGGAGAAGAGAGGAAAGTTTCGATTATTCAGCTTCCTTAACTTCTGATTTCGAGCAGGAAGGAGTGTACGCACAGCCACTTCCCTCTCTTCATAAACTTTCGGCGAAGCCAGGAGATATTGGCAGAGGTGCCACAAAGTATATAATTGCCATATTTCTTTCTTTAATATTGGTGTCCTGGAAACCTCAACCAAAAAAAACGTGATATTGCAAACTCGGAGCTATCAAATATTCCGTACTCTGCATTTTTGCGAAAACAATTTTCCCCAAATCCTTTGGTTATCACACAATAATGACTAACTTTGCACCCGATTACGCGCGTATATGAAAATCAACAAATGAGGGCGCGCCGCCAAAACCGCATCAAAACATACACTATGAACTGTACGGCAAAGCATACAAAGCTCATTAACCTCCTGATAACCAGCGTTTTCGGGGGGGTAATTTTTGCCGCGTAGCACATAGTCCAAAGACACTCTCATAGCGAAGGGCAGCATAGCACACCAGTGCCATGCTGCCCTTCGTAGCGTCTATCCCTCAAGACATTATCAAAAATCAATAACCATAAAAATCAATCAAAATGAAAAATTTTTTACTAAAAACATGGCTCATAATGATCTGCCTCCTCTTCGGAGTCGGGACGATGTGGGCGGAGGAGTACACGATCACTTTAAGTGACAACGGAACTTCTAGTGACGGATCTTCTAAAATAGCCAATGCATCATCCGCGATAGATGCAAAAAATTATTCTGTAAATGCTAACAATTTCGTTACTTCCATTGTGGCTGGAAATGCTTATGTGTACCAAGCCCAGTCTAACTGTGGTTGGAAATTTGGCAACTCTAACAATGCAGGTAAAATTACAATTAACTTAAATAATGCTGTCGAGATTAGCTCTGTTAAGGTTACAGCAAAGAATGCTTCTTCGAAAACAGCAGATCTTAAGATTGGTGGAGGTTCTGCTCAAGCATTAACAAGTGAGTTTACCGACTATACGCAAACTTACACAAGTGGGAATAGCACTAGTTCTATTGTAATAGAAACTTCGTTGCATACTTCTGGTGATCGTAGAGCATACATAACTTCAATTGTTGTTAAAACTGCAGACGGCGGTGGCAGTACCCCTCAACCTACAACTCTCTCAGTGCCTACCAACCTAACATCTTCAAATGTAACAACAAATAGTGCTACTCTCTCATGGGGTGCAGTTACGAATGCAAGCAACTATACTGTAAAGATTGGTGAGACGGAATACACCGGTGTGACTACCAATTCTTATTCTGCAACCGGTTTGACTGCTAACACTAAGTACACTTGGACCGTTAAGGCTGTAGGTGATGGCACGAACTATACTACCAGTGATTATGCTACCAATGCGAACTTTACTACCGAGGCAGAACAAGGTGGTGAAGAACCAAGTGGTGATGGTACATCTGTAGTTCTAAGTAAGGATACTTATTCTGACTGGGGTGCTGATAATTACCTCTCAAATAATGGCTCTGTAACAAATAGTCCAATCACACTTTCAGCATCTGGTAGTAACTCAAGTGGTCCTGTAAGGTTCAATGCCGACTCTTATATTCAAATTTATCAAAATACCGAAGTAACTTTTTCTTCAGTTTCCGGTTATAAGATAACAAGTATAGTTTTCAATTGTACAGCTCAAGACAATAATAATTATGGTCCAGCTAAATTGAATTTGATAGAGGGCGAAACTGGGTCTTATACATATTCTAAAAATGATG
>JAUNIC010000267.1 GCA_030523615.1 Bacteroidales bacterium | reverse complement strand
CATCTTCAGCCGTCAGCGCTACTGGGGCGAACCCTTCCCCGTATACTACAAGAACAGTGTGCCCACGATGGTACCCGAAGAGTGCCTCCCCATCGAACTGCCTCAGGTGGCCGACTTCAAGCCCACCAAGACGGGCGAACCTCCTCTCGGCAACGCTCAGATCTGGGCGTGGGACGAAGCCAACAATACGATCGTCGACAAGGCGCTCGTGGACGAGGTGAACGTCTTCCCCCTCGAACTCTTCACCATGCCGGGCTTCGCAGGTTCCAGCGCCTACTACCTCCGCTATATGGACCCCAACAACTCGGAGGCCCTCATCAGCGAAGAGGCCGGCGAGTACTGGAAGAGCGTAGACCTCTATGTGGGCGGTTCTGAACACGCTACGGGCCACCTCATCTACAGCCGTTTCTGGAACAAGTTCCTCTTCGACCTCGGCATCAGCAAGACCGAAGAACCCTTCCAGAAGCTCCTCAACCAGGGCATGATCCAGGGTTGGAGTAGCTTTGCCTACCGCAGACCCACCCCTACCCTCCCTACGAGGGAGGGAGAGATTACTCACGAAGGTCCCGTGTTTGTTTCTGCCAATCTTCTTGACAAATACCCTGACTGCCAACCTATCCATGCCGACATCAGTATGGTGGAGGGCAAGGTGCTCGATGTCGAGGCCTTCCGCAATTGGCGTCCTGAATTTGCCGAGGCAGCGTTTATCTTAGACGATGAAACCATTTCCCTCCCTCACAGGGAGGGCCAGGGTGGGTCTGGCCAGTACGTTGTGAACCAGGCTATCGAGAAGATGTCGAAGTCAAAGTACAACGTCGTGAATCCCGATGATATCTGCGAGAAGTACGGCGCCGACACGCTCCGTCTCTACGAAATGTTCCTCGGCCCCATCGAGCAGTCGAAGCCTTGGGACGTAGCCGGTATCGACGGCTGCTTCCGCTTCCTCAAGAAGGCGTGGAACCTCTTCTGGACCCGCGACGGCCAGCTCGCTGCCACCGACGACGCTCCCTCGAAGGAAAGCCTCAAGACCCTCCACAAACTCATCAAGAAGGTGACGGAGGACATCGAAGTCTTCTCTTACAACACCTCAATCCCTGCCTTCATGGTTGCCGCCGGCGAACTCGCCCAGCAGAAGTGCACCAGCCGCGAAGTCCTCGAGCAATTCATCGTGCTCCTCGCCCCCTTCGCTCCCCACTTCAGCGAAGAACTCTGGCACCAGATGGGCCACACGACCACCGTGTGCGACGCCCAGTGGCCCACCTTCAACGAGGAGTACCTCAAGGAGGACAGCGTGACGCTCGGCGTGCAGTTCAACGGTAAGGTACGCTTCTCCATGCAGTTTGCCGCCGACGCCACTCCCCAGCAGATGCAGGAACAGGTGCTCGGCTCCGACGAGGCAAAGAAGTACATCGACGGCATGCAGATTGTCAAGGTTGTCGCTGTGCCCAAGCGCATCGTCAATGTCGTTGTGAAGCCGCAGAAGTGACCCCCCTCAATCCCCCCGAGCGGGGGGAAGCATATACATTAACTCATTAAAGAACTGTCATCCCCCCACAGTAACCATCCCCCCGCTCGGGGGGAGTAGGGGGGTCTGATAATGAAACTCCCCGCTTCCCATTTCCTCAAGGATTATAGCATCATCACCCTCGGCCTCCTGCTCTACGCCATCGGATTCGACTGCTTCCTGCTACCGTTCGAGATTGCCACGGGCGGAGTGGCCGGTGCCGGTGCCATCATCTTCTACGCCACAGGCTTCTGGAAGGTGCAGTACACCTACTTCCTGGCCAACGCCGTGCTCCTCGTGGCCGCCATCAAGATTCTCGGCTGGAAGTACTGCGTGAAGACCGTCTACGCCACCTTTGTGCTCACCGCCCTCCTCGGAGGCGTCGAGGCACTGATGCAGCACCTTTACGCCACGACCCCCGGCCTCTTCCCGGCCTTCAACGAAGCTGTCCACCTGCCGCAACTCACCGACAACGCCTTCATGTCGACCATATTCGGCGCAGCCCTTTGCGGTATAGGCATCGGCTACGTCTTCGGACGCGGCGGATCGACGGGAGGCACCGACATCATCGCCTCCATCATCAACAAGTACAAGAACATGTCGCTCGGCACCGTCATGATGCTCTGCGACGTGCTCATCGTCAGCTCCTCGCTCCTGCTGCCCGACTACAATCTCCAGAAGGTGCTCTACGGTTTCACGGCACTCCTCGTCGTCAACCTCACCCTCGACTTCATCTACAATCGCGGCCGACAGAGCGTGCAGTTCTTCATCATCTCGAGGAAGTACGAGGAAATCGCCACCGCCATCAACGTCTACCATCGCGGCGTCACCGTCATCGATGCCCGCGGCTGGTACACGAAGAAGCCCTCGAAGGTGCTCATGGTCATGGCCAAGAAGCGCGAGAGCAGCAACATCTTCGCCATCATCCAGGCCATCGACCCGCAAGCCTTCGTCACCCAAACCCTCGCAGCCGGCGTCTTCGGCGATGGTTTCGACCATATGCGCAACATCAAGAATACCAACGACAAGGTGCAGAACGCCCTCACCACCGCTGCCGAGGCCGAAGACGAACTCGAAAACGCCGCCAACACCATCGTCGAGAGTGAATAGGAAGCC
>JAUNIC010000266.1 GCA_030523615.1 Bacteroidales bacterium | reverse complement strand
GTCCTCGTCGTCATATTCTTCGTCAGTATCGTCGTCAACGTCCTCCTTATCCTGATCCACATCGTAGCCAGCTTTCACCGTGTCAACGAAGCGGATGCAGAAATCGTAGATGCGCTTCCAACTTGTGACGGTGAGCCAGCAGATGCCTGCCCAGAGCCACACGCTGCCCACACGGAGTCCGTGCCAAGTCCATTTTGCGCAGAAACGCAACGCCTTCCATGAGCCACGGACCGCAGCACGCGCAAACTCGGCGTAGCTGTCGATGTTATAGTGGCTGTTACAGTAGCGCACGAGCCACACAATGCCGAGAGGCAATCCGACGCCCACGATGGTGTAGAGAATCCAGAACCACTCGCCTTTGTCGTTGTGAACGTAAGGATGGCCGCCGATCATTTCCCACGGGAGGTGGTAGACCGCCACTTTCAGCATGCTGACAAGCTTGAATGCGAGAAGGTGGAAGAGGAGAACGTAGAGTGTGTTTTCACCGATGAATCCGAGGATTTTGTTCAGTTTTGGAACGCGGTTAAGCAAAGCGGAGATGTTGTAGACAAGGCTGAAGCCTGCCACTCCGCTGAGGGCCAAGAGTAAGGGTGATGAGAACTTTGTGGCGCTTGAGCCCATAGACGGCGTGCCCATGTAGAGCACAGCGATGAGGATGGCGAGCGCGAGGGGCATGGAGAGCAACGGCGCAGAGCCGAACAAACGTACTACGGACGCGCCAAAAGTGCCGATGAAATCGCCCGTTTTGCGTGCGGCTTTCGCCATTTTTGTGCGAGGAGTAACGCTCTCTGCACCAGGAGTTACAACGCCTTCTGCGCTAAGAGTGACAACGCCTGCGGCATCTGTTTCTTCGACGATTTCGGTGATCGTCGGAGTTTCTTTGGCGCTCTCGGTTGAAGATTGCGCCTCAAGCCAAAGGTCCATGCGGCGGAACAGAAAACCCGCAGCGAGGAAGAAAATGGCCATGAATTCGCGATAACCGCCTTGTGCAAGACCCGTCACTCTCAATCCGTCGGAAATCTGCCACAGCGCCATGCTGAGAGCCGCGATTGCAACGACAGAAGACGAAAGCGCCAGACGCGTGCGGAACCATCGCTGATTCTCTACGATTTTCAGCAGAACAAGGAAAGCTATGCTCGACACAAGCAGCGTGCGGAAGAACCAGTAGGCTCCACAGAGGAACTGGTCGTAGCCGCTCATGTTGAACACGATGCTCCACAGCGACTGGAGTCCGTCGTGGAGGTTGAGCGGATGAGTCACACCGCCCTGAGCATTACCGAAGTGCTCGTTGAGGATGCCTGTGGAAAACCAGAAGTGATTGAGCACGAGGAAGAACACGCTCCACACCACAAACGGCACGTAGATGGTTTTGAAACGGCGAGCGACAAAGGTGTAAGGCTCGTTTAAGTATTTGGGATTGAAGCAGTAGCCTGCAGAGACGAAAAAGAGGCTGACACAGAGCATATAAGCCACGTGGGAAACGGACGTGGGGCTTCCGCTGTGGGCCAAAACCACGAGGATGATGGCTACGGCTTTGAGTATGGTGATGGCGGGATTGCGCATTTATTAAGGTAAGAGCGAAGAGGTAAGAGGTAAGAGCGAAGAGGTTCTTGAGGGAGGAGGGAAGACTCTTTACACAACTGTGCGGAAGGAGTCGACGATGCCTTGGAGATGGTTGTCGGCATCCATGACGAGGACACAGTGGATTTTGTGGTGATTCATCATCGCCTCGATCTCTGTAATTTTCGTGTCGGGGCTTACGCACTTCGGGTGGCGCGTCATGTTGTCGGCCACGGTCGTGTCGAAGAATCCTTCGCGATGGCGCTCCATGGCGCGGCGGATGTCGCCGTCGGTCACGATGCCCACCACGGTATTGTTCTCCATAGCGATGAGGAGTCCAAGACGTCCGTTGCTCATCGTCACGAGCGCCTCGCCCATCGTCGTGTCGGGCGAGATGATCGGCAGATTTTCACGCTGCATCACATCGGTGGCTTTGGTGAGGAGACGGCGTCCGAGACTGCCTCCAGGATGATACTGTGCGAAGTCTTGTGCCTCGAATCCGCGAGCTACCATCAGCGCACAGGCGAGAGCATCGCCGAGAGCGAGCGCGGCAGTCGTGCTGCTTGTGGGCGCCAGATTGAGAGGACAAGCTTCGTGGTCGACACCTGCGTAGAGATGCACCGTGGCGTGACGCGCCAGCAAACTGCTTTCGTTGCCCGTCATGCCGATTACGGGGATGGACTGCTGTAGCAAGTAGGGGAGGAAACGTAGAAGTTCGTCGGTCTGTCCGCTATTGCTGAGGGCCAGCACCACATCGTCGTGGCTGATGACGCCGAGATCGCCGTGGAACACGTCGAGCGGGTTGATGAAGAAGCTCGGTGTGCCGGTCGAAGAGAGGGTTGCGGCAATCTTAGCGCCGATATGGCCGCTTTTGCCGACGCCGGTCACGACAACCTTTCCCTTGCAGGCAAGGATGAGATTGACGGCGTGGTCGAAGTTATCGTCGATGTGCTGGATGAGCGCCTCGATTGAAGCGGCTTCATCGCGCAGGCACTTTATGGCAGTTTCGGTGTGTTGTGACATGGAGGATGTTGGAGCGCGTGAACGCTAAAAGGAAGTTGAAGCGCGTTAACGCTTAAGGGTGAATGA
>JAUNIC010000062.1 GCA_030523615.1 Bacteroidales bacterium | reverse complement strand
CATATATTATATTATAGTTGTTGCCGAGTGCATATAGAACGAGTTCGTGTGCATGAACACGATTACATCGCCCCCGTCAAAGGCCTTTTGCTCTTTTATTCTCGAGGTAATTCTGGAGAATGATGGTGGCGGAAATCTCGTCGACAAGTGCCTTGTCTTGACGACGCTTGCGGCCAAGACCAGAATCGAGCATTACCTGATGCGCCATGACAGAAGTGAAGCGTTCGTCGTAGAACTCTACCTCAATGTTGGGCAAAGCCTTCTTCAGTTCTCCTGTAAAGCTACGCACACGAGCCTGATTCTCCGAGGGCTGTCCATTAGGTTGGGTGGGGAGTCCTATGACAATTGTTTCGACAGGTTCGCGCCCTACGTAATTGACGATGTAGGCGAGCAGCTCTTTGGTGTCGACCGTCGTCAATCCTCCTGCAATAATCTGCATGGGATCAGTCACCGCAAGTCCTGTGCGCTTCTTGCCGTAATCAATAGAGAGGATACGCATATTTCAGTTGAAAGTCGATAGGCTATCCGATGCGAAATCGCGCAGACAGCCTATCGATGTTGTTAATGTCAATCTTCAGAAGTATTGCCGTAGCCGCGGCTCGTACCGTAACCATAGCGGTAGCCGTAACGATAGCCATAGCTGTAGCCGTAACGATGGTAGCCGTAGCTCTTGAAGGCGTCTTCCGTACCATTGAGCACCATAACCATGTTGGGATAGCGCTTGGTGTTGTAGAAGTCGTCGATCTCGGGAAGCATGCTTCTCTCGAAGACGTGAGCACGGATGACGAAGACAGTGAGGTCGGCGTAGTTGCGGATGATGCTGGCATCGGCCACAATCTCAACGGGAGGACAGTCGAGGAAGATGTAGTCGTACTCCTGACGGAGCTCGTTGATGGCCTGAGCCAGGCGATCTTCGTATAGAAGTTCCGAGGGGTTGGGAGGCATGGTGCCGACAGGGACAATGACGAAGTTGTCCTGGCCGTTTACCTTGCACTTGATTTCATCAAGGCTACACTGACCGATGATGTAGTTGGTGATACCTACCTTGGGTTTGCCGACAAAAGCTGAAGATGTAGCCTTGCGGAGGTCAAGGTCGACCACGCAGACCTTCTTGTTCTTGATGGCCAAAGATTCTGCAAGGTTGGCAGAGATGAAGGTCTTACCAGAGTTAACATTGGCCGAGGTAACCATGGTCACTACACCGCCGTTACCTTGAGGTTTAGCCACAAACTCGAAGTTGGAACGGAGCACACGGAAGGCTTCGTTGATCACATTGCTGTTTTGAGGCTTTACCACGATTTCGCGCTTCTCCTTGTCCTTGCCGGTGAAGATGCGCTTCAGGATGCCCTTGCGCTTGTAACCGAGAGGTATCTCGCCAATATAAGGGATGGCAGAATTTTCGATATCCTTGCGTCCACGAACTCGGGTGTTGAGCATCTCGCGAATGTAGATGAGACCAAAGGGAATGGCAAGACCGAGAACGAAGGCGATGAGCAGAATGTTGCGACGGACGGGCGAAGTGGGCTCATTGCTACCAGTAGGAGGAGTGATGAGGCGGGTGTTGTAGGCAGTATATGCCATTGTGAGTTCATTCTCTTCACGCTTCTGGAGCAGGAAGATGTAAAGACTTTCCTTTACCTTCTGCTCGCGGCCGATACTGGTAAAATAGGTGGCTTGATCGGGGTTGCTGGCAATCTTCGAATTGAGCACACCTTCCTGACGCTCGAGGTTTTTCTTCTGCGTCTCGAGAGTGAGCACGAGATTGTCAATACTCTGCATGATGACTACACGCTGATTCTTGATGCGCTCCTCAAGAGGTTCGAGCAGAGGGTTGCTGGTCGAGGAGTTAGAAACGAGGCGGTTGTAGTTAAGCACATTTTCGTTGTATTCGCCGATAAGGCGCTCGATAGCAGCGTTGTTGATGCCAGAGTTGGTGGGAAGAAGTTCGTGCTTGTTGTTTCCAACCATTGAACGAACATACTTGGCCATGTAGAGCTGGTTGCTGAGTTCGAGGATGCGATCACCCGTTTCTTCAGCCTTGTTGAAGAACGCAGAACCTGCCTCTTCGGGATCAGGAATCATGTTCTCGCTCTTGAACGAAGAAATGTCCTTATCGACGTGGCCAAGTTCCTCTTCAATCACGCGCAAGCGTTCATTAATAAATTTAGAGGTGCTGACAGCCACTTTGTTTCGGTCGTCAAGCCATGACTCGTTGTAAACGTCGATGGTGGTATTGATGACGTCAACGGCACGCTGGATATCCACATCACGGAAAGTCAGGCTAAGCATGTTGCTCTGCTTGTCCATGAGGCTTACGTCGACAGTATTGTAGCGATCGATGGCCTTCTTAAGGGTGCTGCGGTACACTTTGATGGGGCGTCCCACATCGTAATAATTGTTCTTCGCATCGATCAGCACGCGACCAACGGGAGTGTTGATGACCGTGTGCATTTTACCCTTCAACGCCTTTCTTTCATCTTCATCCGTAGTGTTGGGACCGACGAAGTTTGAAACTACGAAGGAACCGTCATTATTGATGTCGACGGTGAAGGAGGCGCTTTCCGTGTCGGTAAGTGAAAGGAACTTCACTTCGATAGGTTGGCGATCTCCATAAAGGGTATAGTCGTGGAAAGTGCCGGCAACAGAATAGTTGACGTCGAGGTGCAGACGTTTTACAACTTCTGAGGTGATCGCAGGACTCTTGAGAGCGATGATCTCATCCTGCACCTGGCTCATGTTGAAACCGCCGAGTTCAGAAATCTGCTGTTCTACACTTGCACCAGCCTTAGAATCGTTATGCTTGATAAGCAACGTCGCTGAACGGGTGTAAACAGGGGTACTACGCAAAATGACAAGAACGCCGAGTGCTACGCAAGCCAGCACAGAGAGCACAAACCAATACCACTTGCTGAGGCTCAGGAACAATAAATCTTGAAATTCCAGGCCGTTTGATTGCTCTTCGGCATTATTATTATTTTCTGCCATGATTTGATTATAGTTAACAGGTCGATTGTATTATTTCTTGGTCAGCGACACGATAAGAGTGGTCACAGACAGCATAATAGAAGTGAGGGAGAAGTAGACAGAAGGAGTTTGCCAGCTGTTGCCGGCTGCAGTACTGGTGCGCTGCTTCATCACGTTGGGATTTACGTAGATCACATCGTCGGGACGAAGATAGTAAGCTTCAGACTTGTAGACGTCCTCTGCACTAGTAAGGTCAATATGGAATGCCTTTTGCTCGCCGTCTACATTACGGAGCACTACAATGTCCTGACGCTCACCGGTGATATTGAGATCGCCACACTTCGAGAGAGCCTCGAGAATAGTGATGTTATCCTTATCAATCTGAATGCGGCCAGGAGTGCGGACGTCGCCAAGTACATTGACGTAATGGTTGAGCACCTCACAGGTGACGATGGCATCGTTGCAGAGTTGGCGGGTGACAATGAGATTCTTGACCGTCACCTCCACTTCTTCACGGGTCATGCCGGCCACACGAATTTTGCCGATCACGGGGAAGTCAATATCGCCCTTGGTATCGATGAGGTAAGGCATCGTAGAATAAGAACTATTGCTATAACCTTCTGAGGTAGCACCGATGCGCTGAGACTGAAGAGGCAGATTGAACTTGGCCACCATCTCAGGCGTCTGAGCTGAACTTACAACGATGTTGAGTTTGTCGCCAGGATAGACTCTAAGCACCTCGTTGCTCACATTGAGCACGGGCATCTGGGCAGTATTCTGCAAATCCTGGAAATAAGGCACGCTGAGGTAGGACTTGCAAGAAGAGAAGCAAGCCATCACGACAGCTGTTGCAATGAAGCTTTTAAATTTCATATCTTAATTTGCGTAGATTTCTGAAATGTTATACAATGCGGGAGCAAATTTAGCAAATTATTCTTAAACGTGAAAGTTTTTTACAAAAAAAAGCACATTTTCGGCAGAATATCTTTGTTTTTTTACTTACGAAATGCGATTTTCGACAAAACAAGTAGCTTCTCAAGCAAGTTACGTTTTTTTCAGTTCTTGAAGCGCACACCTCGAGTATTGCGGCAATATCATTTTTCATCACCCACAAAACGTCAATCAAATTCGCGATTTTACCCCTAAAAACAAAAGATTTTTCGAGCCGCACGTCCTCCCGTCCGTCAAAAGCAGATTCTCAGAACCCTTGGTTTGACATCTCAAGTAGACAAAACAAAGAAAAACCACACATCGTCACCAAGATACCAACAGAAACTCGCCTCAAAACAACGTTAATAGCAACGAAAAGCGCAACGACAGGTCAAAAATCGTTTCGTCACAATCTAAAAAGCATCGTTGAGGAAGGAGAAAACATCTTTAAAGTAGAAAAAATATCTTTGAGAGCGTCGAAATTCTCTCAAAGATAATTTTCATTGCAGTGGGATGTCGATTTTTCTGCGGCATCGTGGGGAGATCTCCCTATTTCACAAAAGAGGAAAGAATTACGAGTTTTTCCATAAGGCCCGTCATCGTCTGTCAAAATTATTCGCTAGCACCACCCTATTCGGCCAAAAGTTCGATACGGAAGGTAGTCCCTTTGCCCAATTCTGACGACTTTACGAAAATACGCCCATGGTGGTATTCTTCCACAATGCGTTTGGCTAGCGAGAGGCCCAATCCCCATCCACGTTGCTTTGTCGTAAAGCCTGGTTTAAAGACGGTTTCGAAATTTTTGCGCGCAATACCTTTGCCCGTATCTGTAATCTCGACGACCCACAACTTGGCTTCACGTTTCACTCTCACAGCAATCGCTCCTGCGCCCGCCATGGCATCTATAGCGTTCTTACAAAGCACTTCGATGACCCACTCGATGAGCGGCGCACAAATGGGCAGCACAACACTCTCCGCAGGAAATTGCGTAGTCATCTTGACGCTCTCACTCGTCCGGCGGCGAATATAAACCACCACATTTTCGACAACCTCTTTAAGGTCACTCCGCTTCAGTTCGGGCACACTACCGATCTTCGAGAAGCGTTCTGCAATAAGTTCCAATCGTTTCACGTCGTTCTTCATCTCGCCAATCATCTCGTCCTCAGGGTAAGTTTCTTCAAGCACGGCCGTCCATGCCATGAGCGAAGAAATGGGAGTGCCCAACTGATGCGCCGTCTCCTTCGAGAGGCCCACCCACACCTTATTCTGCTCTGCGCGTTTCGACGAAAGCAGGGCAAAAATCGCAACCACGACAAAGAGTCCGACTACTCCAAGCTGCACATACGGAAAATAAGCCAAACGTTTGAGCATCAAGGAGTCTGTGTAGTAAATATGAAGCTCTTCTGCCTCTGTCACGCCGAGTTCCGGATCGGGAGCAATCGTCAGCGTCATATGGTCGCCGTCGGCTTTCATTTCTTTGGTCATCGCGGCAAGAATCTGCAAAGAATCTTGTTCATTCTGCGTGGCGATGCCTAAATTGCGCTGGGTAGTTACATTGCCATCCTTGTCGGTTACGATGATGGGAATGCTATTGTTGCCGTTGATGACCTTCAGCACAAGGTTAAGGTCAGTATTTTCGTCGGCGCTGATGAGCGAACGCATGGCCTCAGCCCAAACCTCCATCTTCTCAAGTTCGTCGTTTTGGAGGTCTCGGATGAGTTTGTGACTCACAATGAGCGAGACAACAGCGATGACGACTGCTGTCAGCACAAGTGCGATTTTCACTTGCCGTATGCTATCGGTCCAGACTTTCACTTTGCAGCGGCTATCTCTTGGTTGATTTGTTCGATGTAGTCAAGCACTTCGTTGCGTCCCAAGCCCTTTTCGCTCGACGTAACGAAGTGGGGAGGCAGTTCTTCCCACGTTTCTCGCAGCGTGTTGAGGAAGCGATCTACGTTCTTGCGCAGCTCGCCCTGCTTGTTCTTATCGGCCTTGGTGAAAATAATGGCAAAGGGAACACCCTCTTCACCAAGCCACTCGATAAATTCGAGATCAATCTTCTGCGGCGTAAGTCTGGAATCGATTAACACAAAGAGACACGTAAGCTGCTCACGTTCACAAACGTAGTGCGAGATAAGATTGCGGAGTTTCTCCATCTCTCGTTTACCGCGCTTGGCATATCCGTAGCCGGGAAGGTCGACAAGATACCACTCCTTATTGATGAGGTAATGGTTGATAAGGAGCGTCTTGCCAGGAGTAGCCGACGTCATGGCCAACCCCTTGTGGCGGGTCAGCATGTTGATGAGGCTCGACTTTCCTACGTTAGAACGTCCAATAAAAGCGTACTCGGCCATGCCTGTCTCGGCAGGACACTGGTCGGCGCGCGCCGAAGAAATAAAAAACTCTGAACTTTTGATTTCCATATCTTTCAACCTTTTCCACACCAACATCAGCATCACAGCTTCTGATAGTGTGTCGGTTCTATATTTCTATTAATTACACATCCCACCGGGAAGAATTTAATTATACACTCCTCCAGGAAGAATCAAGGTGTGGCGGCTGGGGTAATACATACCAATCTGCTTGTTGGACTTCTCCAGATTGCCGAGCACGTCCTCAAAGCGTATGTTTTCGGCATTGAAGGCAATGATGTCTGATGCCTCGCGAGTAATGTCGATACCCCACGTTGCCGCCAGATCCTCAAGTTCGGAGGGGATTTCGTCCTGACCGAAGTAGTCCATCTTTAAGATGAGTTTGTCGCTGGAGGGATGCAGATAATGCATAAACGACTGACATTGCTGCTTGACGAGCGCAAAACAAGCTTGTGCAAGAATGGCACCTTTGACGGGCACAGAGAGCGCAAAGCTTGCCGTGGGGAAGTGCTTCTGGAAGAAGATGAGCATCGCCTCGTAGAACGTATGTACGTACTTATAGCTGCCCTTATGGGTCGATTCTCCTTTGTAGTGCACGATAGGCGTGGGATAATAGTAGTTTTTATAGCCACCTTTCAAGAATCGATAAGAGAGGTCGATATCCTCGCCGTACATGAAGAATTTCTCGTCGAAAGCGCCACAAGTCTTGAGAGCGTCGTGGCTGCAGAACATGAAAGCTCCACTCACGATCTCGACGGCAGCTGGTTGCATCTCGTCGAGATAACGCATATAGTACTTTCCGAAGAGCCGACTCTTGGGGAACAAATGGCAGAGGCCCGACATTTTGCAAAATGCAACCCAAGGAGTGGGAAGTCCGCGGCGACTCTCAAGCGAAAATTGTCCCGTAGCGCCCAACATTCGTACGCCGATGGCTCCCACATCGCCTTGACACTCAGCATAGTCGTAGCAGTCACGCAACGTATGCTCCGTCACGATGGTATCGGGATTGAGGTAAAGGATGTATTTGCCCGTTGACTTTCGCAGCGCTTGATTGTTGGCACGTCCGAAGCCCACATTGCAACGATTGGCAATGAGGTGGAGCGAGGGATATTTGTCGCTCTGGAAATTGGCACGGATGTAACCGACGCTGTTGTCCGTCGAATCATTGTCAACGACAAACACCTCGGCCTCAAGCCCGGAATGGCGAATGGAGGCAAAGACGCTGTCGAGACATTGACGCAGATAGTGGCGTACGTTGTACGAAACAATTATGATAGAAATGTCCATGGAATACGCAGTGTTTTATGGCCCACATAAAGGCTCTAAGCATGTTTTTCAGGTCACAACGACGAAAAACCGCCGCAAAATTACAACAATTTCACGATATTTTCGTACTTTTGCAGCATGAAAATTGACCAATACCCCTCAAAACTGTTAGAAAGGGCCGTTTCGGAGACGGCAAAGTTACCTGGAGTGGGCAGAAAGTCGGCCTTGAGGCTCGTTCTGCACCTGCTCCGAAAGGACGCTTCGCAGACACACGCTTTGGCCAACAGCCTCATCCATTTGCGCGACGAAATAAAGTACTGCCGCCAATGCCACAACATCAGCGATGAGGACGTTTGCGAAATCTGCGCCGATTCTCGACGAGATCGTTCGACACTCTGTGTCGTAGAAAATGTTCAGAATGTCATGGCCGTCGAAGCCACGGGACAATTCACGGGCCTTTACCACGTGTTGGGCGGACTCATCAGCCCTATGGACGGTATCGGTCCTGCCGATCTGCAGATTGAATCGCTCATCAAGCGCATCACGGCGGGCGACGTCAACGAGGTCATTTTTGCCCTCAATCCCACCATGGAGGGCGATACCACCAACTTCTACATCTCCCGTCGCATTCAGGCACTTACACTCCCCCACCCCGTCATTCTTTCTGTTTTGGCGCGCGGCATCTGCGTGGGCGACGACCTCGAGTACACCGACGAAATCACCCTCGGCCGCAGCATCGTCGACCGTAAACCCATAAACTAATAAGCCAATAAGCCAATAAGACCATAAGCCATAAGTCCCTCATCACTATGAAGAATTCCAAAGCCCTCTACGTTGCCGCATTCACTATGGTGGCCGTCGTCTTCGCCCTGTTCCAATTTGAGGTCCTGCCCATCCACCTTATCCCTGGAGCTCCCGACGATCCCGCTACGGCACGTCTCACCTACATCATCGACCTCGTCAGCATCATCACGGCCATCGGCGGTTGCTTCGTGTTGCTCTATTGGTTCCGTCTGGGGCCGATTCAGAAGCTTTTGGGCGAAGCCGACGAAAGCACCATCGCACGCCACCATAACATACGACTTCTCATTTGGCTCGTGCTGATGCTTGTACTCATCGTGCTCTATTACGAAGCCTCTTTTGCCAACAACCCCAAATACGGCATCTTCATCCTCTTCGTCGCCGGCGTATTCTGTTGGCCCTCCATGCCGGTGATTTCACACTCCAAGGACAACGACTAATACACACCATATGAATAAGACCATCCTTACCGCATTGCTCGCCTTCTGCACAGCCTCTACAGCAACTTGGGCGCAATCTGCAATAAACCTCACCCCTGCTCCCGCCGAGATGATTGTCGGAAAGGGTGAAGTAGTTCTTCCCACCCGCCTCGTGATAGGAGTGGACAGAGCCTTCGGCGACAGCATCCTCGTTGAAGCCCAGCGATTTGCCGAAGCCCTCGAATCGACCATGCCGGGTTACAGCACGGCTGCCGGAATCAATCCCAAGCGACCTTTCATCGAAATCGCCCCTGACGCCAAGCTGGCTTCCGAAGCCTACACACTCGATATTCGCAAAAACAAGATCACCATAAAGGCGTCTACCACCGACGGCGTGTACTACGCACTCCAAAGCATCAAGAAGATGCTGCCCGCCAACGTGATGGCAGGCGTCAAGGCTGAGGGAAACTACACCCTTCCCATTGTGCGCATCAACGACCAACCTCGCTTTGCCTATCGCGGTTTCATGCTCGACGTCAGCCGCCACTTCCACGGCATCGACGAAATCAAGCGCCTGCTTGACATCATGGCGGCCTACAAGATGAACGTGTTCCATTGGCACCTCACCGACGATCAGGGATGGCGCGCCGAAATCAAGAAATATCCCCGCCTCACTACCGTTGGATCAAAGAGCCAGAACTGCCGCATCACCGACATGGAGAAGGGCACCTACTGGACGAACGAGCCTTACGGTCCTCATTTCTACACGCAGGAGGAGATGCGCGAGGTTGTGGCTTATGCTGCAGAGCGTCACATCGATGTGCTTCCCGAGGTCGATATGCCAGGACACTTCGTTGCAGCGCTTGCCTCTTATCCCGAGTTCAGTTGCAATCCTCGTGGGCAGCACAACGTCCTGACGCATCAGGGCGGCGTGTGGGAAGACGTGCTCAACGTGGGCAATCCCCGTGCTGTGCAGTTTGCCAAGGATATTCTCGCTGAACTATGCGACATTTTCCCCTACCCTTACATTCACATCGGTGGCGACGAATGTCCTACGAAGGCTTGGGAGAACAATGCCGAGTGTCTGGAGCTTTACAAGCAGTTGGGTGTAGACAGCTACCGCAAACTGCAGAGCCATTTCATCAAGGATATCAGTGACTTCATTCAGACCCGCGGCAAGCATCTCTTCGTATGGAACGAAAGTGTGACGTGTGAAGGTGCAGACCTCGACCTCATTCGCGAAAGCGGCTCAACCGTCATGAGTTGGCATCCTTGCCAACAGGGTGCACGCACGGCTGCAGAGTTGGGCCTGAAGACCATCGTCACGGAGTATCATTCCAAGACGGGCGGCTACTACATCAATCGCCGACAGAGTAAGGACGATCCCTACGACGGAGCTGGCTATGGCGACGACACTGTCCGTGGCTGTTACGAATATGTGCCCGTGCCTGAAGACGTCCCTGCCGAGCTCTCTAAATATTATATAGGAGTGCAAGCCACCTTCTGGACGGAGTGGGTCAGCAACACCGACTATCTCGAATACCTCGCCTTGCCTCGTCTCATTTGCGTGGCAGAAGCTGCATGGTCGCCCCAATCGAAGAAGAATTGGGAGGACTTCAAGCACCGTCTCACCCTCGATCTCCCCTTCCTTGACTACGGACACTACAACTACGGTAAGCATTGGCTTGAGCAGTAACTCCCCCATCTGAAACCAAACAAAAAGATATAGCAACATGCGAACCTTACTATTCTCTCTGTTTTTCCTCTGCGCCACACTCGCAACTTGGGCACAGAAAGAGTTCGTCAATCTTACACCGCGTCCCAAGAGCGCATTGACTTACAACGGAAAACTCACGCTTCCTACCAACTTCAACATCTGTACCGAAGGCCTCGACGAAGATACCCAAACCGAAGTTGCGCGCTTCGTTGCAAGCCTCAACACCTCCATGACGGGCCACAACGTCGGACTCACCACAAATCCCGCTGATGCGCTCATCAATATCCATGCGCGTCAAGGTTCGGCCAACACCATCGGTACTGATGGCTATCGCCTCACCATAAAGGAGGACAGCGTAGGCATCGAAGCCAACACTGCACTCGGCTATTTCTATGCTTTCCAGAGCTTCAAGAAAATGCTTCCGCCCCACGTTGCCCTCGGTCTTGAAGGCAAAGCAGACGTGGAATACACGCTCCCCATTGTCAGCATTACCGACCAACCCCGCTTTGATTATCGCAGCTTCATGCTCGACTGTTCACGCCACTTCTTCAGCGTGGACGAACTCAAGCGCATGCTCGACATCATGGCCATCTACAAGATGAACACCTTCCATTGGCACCTCACCGACGATCAGGGTTGGCGCGCCGAAGTGAAGAAGTATCCCAAGCTCACGCAGGAAGGCGCCACACGTGCCAAGAACCGCACCACGCCCATCCATCTCGTCGATGACTATTGGTGGACCGGCGAGGGCTACATCGACAACCACACCTATGGCCCCTACTTCTACTCGCAGGACGATATGCGCGAAATCGTGCGTTATGCTGCAGAGCGCCACATCGAGGTCATCCCCGAAATCGAAATGCCAGGCCATGCTGTAGCAGCTCTCGTGGCATATCCCGAATACAGCTGCGACCCTTCGAAGAAACTGCAGGTATGGACTGACGGCGGTGTAAGCACGGATGTGATGAACGTGGCCAATCCCGGCACAATGCAGTTCCTCTATGACATCATCGACGAGATGTGCGACATCTTCCCCGGACGCTATTTCCACATTGGTGGCGACGAATGTCCTACCGATGCATGGAAGAGCAACGCTGAGTGTCAGCAGTTTATGAAGGACCACAAGCTGGCCAACGATCGCGAGATTCAGTCGTACTTCATCAACCAGATCTCGAAGTACCTCGCCGAGAAGCACAACAAGCGCACCATTGTGTGGAACGAAGCCATTACCGCCAGCAATGCCAACACCACGATGGTAAAGGAATATAATCCCGTCATCATGTGCTGGATTGGTTCGCAGAGCGCAGCTTCAAAGGCTTCCGGCCTCGGCCTTGATGCCATCATTACGGAGTATCACGCCACGGGTGTAGCAGGCGCTTCGGGTGCAGGCGGTTACTACATCAACCGTCGACAGAGTGCAGACTACGGCGAACCTTCCGGAGCTGGTTCGGGCGACGACACCGTTGAGGGTTGCTACAACTACATTCCTGTACCCACGAGTTTGACTGACACCAAGCACTACATCGGTGTGCAGGGCACCTTCTGGACGGAGCACGTCGATAGCGACGAATACCTCGAATACCTCGCCCTCCCTCGTCTCATCTGTATGGCCGAAACGGGATGGAGCGCGCAGTCAAAGAAGAACTGGAGCGACTTTGTAGGGCGAATGGTTCGCGACACGGAGATTCTCGACCTCGGCGGCTACGTCTACGGTCGCCATTGGATGCCCGACTATCAGCATCGCGTATTCGTCAACCCCATTGCCGACGGCGCCATTCTGCAGTTCACCAACAAGAGCGATGACCGCGGTGACCGCTGCATGGCCGACCAGAACGGCGCACTCCTCTGCATGGCTCCTCAATGCACCAACTTCATCCTCGAAAGCACGGGTAAAGACGGCGAATACTACATCCGCAGCGAAGAGAGCGGCAAGTATCTTTACGCAGCTTCCATCGCCAGCGGCAAGGAAGTTACCCTCGACACCAAGAAGACCGCCTGGACCTTCGATGAGCAGACCATCGGAGGCTATGTGGCCATCTGTGTTGCTTCCAACAAGTCGCTCGCCATCAACAACAACGCCTCAAACTTTGCCACAAAGGCTCGTCTCTACGCCCACGAATCGGGCAATGGCGCTTCGTTCTGGAAGGTCGAAAAAGTAGGCCAAGTCACCGCCATTCCCTCCGTCCTCATCGACACTACGCAACCCGAAGGCACATCCACCGAAGCCATTCCCCCCATCTACGATCTTCAGGGACGTCGCGTCAGCACCTCTCGCGGTATCACCATCCATCGCTCACGCAAAGAGGTAAGGTAGCCCCGCAGCGATGCATATCGGCCGTATATATGCAGGAAATATCTCTGAGGTATTTTGAAATATCCCGGACACATTTCGAAATATCTCGGAGAGCGTTCGGAGCGTCGGCAGGAGCGCGGCTTTGGCCTTCAGCGGCGCGGCGGCTTTCGTTCTGAATCACGGTGCAAAGGTACGAAGGTTTCCGCACATGGGCAAGGGTTGTCGCCAGAGTAGGAGGAATGTTGTCGCCAAGGTTACATGCATTGTGGGCGAATTTACACAAAGGTGTCAGACACTTTTGTGTAAATGTGGCTTCGTGTCCTGTATTTCTATTTTTCTAATTGAGATTTGAGATTGAGATGGAGTCATGTCGCGATTTTTCATCTCAAATCTCAAATCTCAATTAGTTTTTTGTATGGAGTTATATGTAGATACCCCTCGTATCTAAAGTTTAATAATATATATATTATTAAAAATATATTATACACTCTATATTCTAAATTTTTGGTCTTCAAAAATGGGGGGGCAGGACATGTTTTCGTGAATTTTTCTAATTGAGATTTGAGATGGAGATGCGTCGCGTTTTCATCTCAATCTCAAATCTCAATTAGGTTTTTGTATAGAGTAACCACTCTTTTTCTCTCAAACTCCCCCTCGGCACGGTATTTGCTTAACATTATGCACGATGCTCTTACGCATTATATATTATAAACATAAATCACGATATTTCAACCACATAACATGCAAGAGAAAGATACACTTACCCCCGAAGAACTTGAGGCTGCAGCTATGGCGGCTGCCAACAATGATACCGACGATACGATCGAAGTCAAGGTGGCTGATGCTGACGAAACGGCAGAAGTCATGGCAGAACTGACAGATGCTGACAAGTTGGCACAGGCCGAGGCTGAAATCGCAGAACTGAAAGACAAGCTCCTCCGCGCTGTGGCTGACCACACCAACTACCGCCGACAGATGCAGAAGCAGATGGCTGACCTCATCCTCAACGGCGGCAAGAAGGTGATCGAGGTCGTGCTCCCCGTGCTCGACGATATGGAGCGCGCACAAGACAACATTGTGAAGAGCGACGATATTGCCGTGGCTCGCGAAGGCCTCGACATGATCTTCCAGAAGTTGGCTTACACCCTTGAGCTCCAAGGCTTGCACAAGATGGACACTCCCACCGCTGCCACTCCCGATAAGGAGATGGCTTTCGACACCGATTTCCACGAAGCTGTGGCCATCCTACCCATGGGCGAGGACAAAAAGGACAAGATCATCGACACCGTCCAGGCGGGCTATATGCTCAACGACAAGGTGCTCCGCCACGCCAAGGTGGTCGTCGGAGCGTAATACACGCAGGACTTATGGTATTAGAGAGTATTTAGGATTTAAAAGGAAAAATCATGGCAGACACTTCATACTATGACATTCTCGGCGTCGCGAAAGATGCTGGCGCAGACGAGATAAAGAAGGCCTACAAAAAGATGGCCATTAAGTACCATCCTGACCGCAATCCCGGCGACAAAGAGGCCGAGGAGAAGTTTAAAGAGGCCGCAGAGGCTTACAACGTGCTCAGCGATCCCGATAAACGCGCCCGCTACGACCAGTTCGGCAAGGAAGGCGTCAATGGTGCTGGCGGCTTCGGCGGCGGCGGCGGCTTCGGCGGTTTCGACATCAACGACATCCTCAATCAGGTCTTCGGCCAAGGTTTTGACTTCGGAGGCTTCGGCGGAGGTTTCGGAGGCGGCGGTGGCCGCGGAGGCCAGCAGGTGTACCGTGGTGGCGACTTGCGCCTCAAGGTTCGTCTCAACCTTCAGGAGATTGCGAATGGCTGCGACAAGAAGTTCAAGGTCAAGAAGCAGGTCACTTGCCCCGAATGTGGCGGTAGCGGCTGCGAGAAGGGCCATCAGCCCGAAACGTGCCCCGATTGCCAAGGTCGCGGCTACACCGTACGTCAGGCGCGCAGCATCTTCGGCATGATGCAGCAGCAGGTGGCTTGTCCCCGTTGCCAGGGCGAAGGCAAGATCATCACTCACCGCTGTCCCAACTGCCACGGCGACGGCACGGTCAATGGCGAAGAAGTGGTTGAGGTTCACATTCCCGCTGGCGTTCAGGAGGGTATGGTGCTCAACGTAGCTGGCAAGGGTCACGCCGCGAAACACAATGGCGTTGCAGGCGATATTCAGGTACTGGTATCCGAGGAACCTAACGAGGATTTCATCCGCGACGAGAACGACCTCATCTACAACCTTTTCCTCACCGTCAGCCAAGCTGCTCTCGGCGATACCGTAGAGGTTCCGACAGTCGACGGCAAGGCACGCGTAAACATCAAGCCGGGCACCCAGCCGGGCACTCGTATGCGTCTGCGCGGCAAAGGTCTGCCCCAGGTCAACAGCTACGGCTACAGCGGCGGACGTGGCGACATCGTCATCAACATCAGCATTTACGTTCCGGAAAACCTCTCTAAGGATGAGCGCGCTGCCTTCGAGGCCATGAAGGAAAGCCCCAACCTCAAGGCGAAGAAGAGCATCAAGGACCGCATCTTCCAGAGCTTCCGCAGCTACTTCTCGTAAGGTGAATATCCCGAATTTGAGAATTTGAGAATTACGATTCTTCTCAACAAGAAGCCTAATCGTATGACATAAGCATAAAAGTAGGACGTCTCCTCGTGGGGGGCGTCCTACTTTTGTTGTGGTGCAGCACTCCAGAAGCGGAGGTATTGTTTTGCGACTTCTATATGGTCGTGGTACTTGCTGACGAAAGCACGACTATCGCGCTTAAGGCGTGGAAGTTCTTCGCGATGGTCGACTATCCAGCAGAGTTTGGCGTAGACGTCGTCCTCGTCGGGAAGCACATTGATGACAGGCTTCATATCGTCACCCTGCAGCTCGTAATACTCAGGCTCTGCGCCACCAACTACGACAAGTCCTTGGCTCATGGCCTGCAGAGCGTTCATGGCGGGAGTATAGCTGTAGAGCTGGTCGAGAATGACGTCGCTGCTGTCCATCAAGCGTTTGTACTCTTCAAAGGGTACGCTTTCAACCTTATGGACCACCACTTCATCGGGGCGTTCCTTCTCCAAGCGCTCGAGGGCACGCAGCATAATGTCTGTGCCTTTGTAGGCGCTGCGCATGCGTTGTATGCCGATGAAAAAGTGAACTCGCTCTGATGCGTCACGGGATATAACCTTACGTTCCGAGCACTTGATAGGGAAAGGAATGTAGCAGAGTTTGTGCTGATGTTCTTGGGGAAGATAACGATGGTAGCTGGCCCAATATTCGTAGAGGCCGGCAGGAATGCCGTCGCAATCGGCGGCTATCTGATGGTTGAGCACACCTTTGGGACCATGGAGCCAATCTCGGACAAAGAACTCGTTTTCAGGGAGTTCGTCGCGCACCTTGGAGCCGATATTGAAGTCGGAGTAGCGGAATGTGGTGCAATCAAGACCTGCCTTCACCCAATAATGGTCCATACCATAGGCGCACATGTACATCTTTTTATTTTGCGCACGAAGCGTACGATAGTAAGGCAAGATGCGTTCGGCACGGAGTGGCAAGAACACGGGGTTGATGATCTGTACCACATCGAAGCCGCGGAACCGACGGGCAAAGAGCCATTTGAGGCGCAGGATGTAGGAGGCATCGAGGATGCGCTGCCAAAGGCTGTGGCTTCCCACGCGCCCGAAGCGCTTGAGATCGACGTCGCGAGGATAGTCCTTCCAGCCATCGCCATCGGACGCCACAACAACATCATGGCCGAGAGCCCGAAGGCCCTCAGCCAATGTTGCATGTACGTTGCTGTAGTCGCCGAGAAGG
>JAUNIC010000265.1 GCA_030523615.1 Bacteroidales bacterium | reverse complement strand
GAACACAATTCGGGGTATATAGATCCCTATTTCTCACTTTTCTCTAATGAGCCATTACCGAGTTCCGACAGCAAGATCGACCCGAAAATGAGCGCAAAACCCAGTACAAGCTTTAGCGTCATTTCTTCGCCGTAAAAGATGACACTGAATACCGTGCCGAAAACGCTCTCCAGGGAGATAAGCAAGCTTGCCTCCGTAGGCGGCAGGTGCTTCTGCGCCACATTCTGGGCCACCGTCGCATAACAGCTTCCCAGCAGGATTATATAAAGGAGCCTCATAGCGAAATCAGGGCGAGTAAGCACGTCTACGCCCGGGAAACCCGACGTCAGCATTCCTCCTACTATTGCCAATATTCCACTTGTTATCATTTGAATCGCTGTAATCGCCAGGATGTCATGGTCTTTGAGAAGCATGGCGATCGAGACAATCTCTGCGCCATACAGGACGGCGCTTAAGATGCTCACTCCGTCTCCCCATGACACCGTGAACTCGCCATTTAACGTCACCAACGCCATTCCCGCCAAGCATACTCCCGCTGCCAGAAGGTTTCTCCCCGTCGGGCGTCGCCTAGCCACCAGCCACCAGATGAACGGAACCGTCACGCAGTAGCAGGCACTGAGAAAAGCGTTCTTCGAGGGCGTGGTTCCTTCGAGACCCCAAAACTGAAATCCGTAACCCAGGCAGCTAAACACGCCGATTATCACTCCGGCTTTCACAAGGTCTGCGGTTATCGCCTTTTTGATACGGGGGAAAAAGACCGCAAGCATGACAAATCCAGCGGTGAGAAACCTGATACCTGTTACCCAGGCTCCTCCCACTTGCTCGACAGCCCCTTTGGCTACAACGAAATTGCCGCCCCAAATGACTGTTGCACTTATCAGCACTAGGATGTAGACCCATCTGGGAAGCGACGCTCTGTCTTCATCAAACCTCATATTACCTTGACCTTGCGTTTCTCGATTAGGGTTTGTTCGAAACAATATGCATTAATCATTATTATAATTACTTTAGTATACTAAAGTAGATGCGCTTTTGTTATTTCCCTCTACCAATAGATACTTACCGTTCCCCATTCTATGCATTTATATTTCTATGCCTTCACGTACACTGAACGGGTTCTAACCACCCAGGCTACGGCGTTGCTTTGCCGCACACTAGGAGTCTTGCCCCATGGAACAGTTCAGCGCTATCGTAAACGACATCGACGGTCTCATCTGGAGCATGCCGCTTGTTTTTCTGTGCCTGGGTGCCGGTTTGTACCTCTCGATAAGGCTCGGGTTCCCCCAGATTCGCCACTTTGGAGAGATGATTCGCCTGCTTTCTCCCAATTCTGGCGACAAAGCCCATAGGGGCATCTCTTCCTTCCAAGCTTTCGCAACCACCGTGGGCGCGCGCGTGGGTATGGGCAATATCGCCGGAATCGCCTCTGCCATCTATTTCGGCGGTCCAGGCTCCATTTTCTGGATGTGGATCATCGCCCTCATCGGCGCAGCGTCAGCCTTTACCGAGTCCACCCTGGGACAGGCCTTCAAGATCAAGGGTGCCGACGGCCATTACGTTGGCGGACCGGCGCACTACATAGAAAAGGGACTGAAGTGCAAGCCCTACGCCATCGTCTTTGCCATCGTGGCTGTTTTGGGGCCCGGCCTTCTGATGCCAGGCGTTCAAATCAACTCTCTTGTCATCGTGTTTGAAGAGGCGTTCTCGGTGAACCGTGTACTCGTCGGCGTCATCTGCTGCATCTTCCTGGCAGTCGTCGTTGCCGGCGGCGTGAAGCGCATTGCGCAGATCGCGGTTCTACTCACCCCCTTCATGTGCATCATCTATATCGCACTCGCCGTTATCATCCTGGTCATCAACTTCACCCAGATCCCGACAGCCCTCGCGCTCATCGTCACCTCAGCCATCGGTGTGCAACCTGTCTTTGGCGCCATCGTGGGCTCGGCCATCTCGTGGGGCGTCAAGCGCGGCATCTACTCCAACGAGGCGGGCATGGGCTGCGGTGCCATCGTCTCTGCCGCCGTTGACTGCTCGCATCCTGCAAAGCAGGGCCTTATCCAGGCTTGCTCGATTTACGCCGACACGCTGCTCGTGGGCACCGCTACCGCTCTTATCGTCATCCTCACCGGCACCTACGACGTTGTGGACGGCGCCGGCGTCCTCCTGCTTGACCAAACCAGCAACATGGTAGCCGGCGGCATAGAAAACGGCATCAAGTGGACGCAATACGCCCTCATGACCACCTACGGCGATTGGTGCGGTAAACTCCTGGCAGTCATCATCGTGCTCTTTGTTTTCACTTCCATGACCGGCTACTGCTACCAGGCCGAGGCCAACATGAGCTATCTGACCCGCGGTAGCAAGGCGGCCATCTGGGTATGCCGAGGCCTCTTTGTCCTGGCGTCGCTCTTCGGTGCACTTGTGGAAGCCGACGCCATCTGGGCTATGGGCGACATCGGATACGGCTTGCTGGCCTGGGCGAACATCGTCGCCATCTGCCTACTTGCCCCCAAGGCCAAGGCAATGCTCGATGATTACGTCCAGCAGAAGAAGGAAGGGAAAGACCCCCAGTTTGACCCGGCGAAGTTTGGCATCGAGGACGAGACGGGGGCTTGGAGCCATATCGGGTAGCACATGGGAACCGCTTCCTTGG
>JAUNIC010000264.1 GCA_030523615.1 Bacteroidales bacterium | reverse complement strand
CCTTTTACCTCTTCCCTCTTACCTTACAAATGGAATACTTATCACAAGAGTGCTACGACGAATTGGTAGCAGAACTCCAGGAAATGATAAACGTCGAATTGCCGAAGATTAAGAACGCCATTGCTGAAGCGCGTGCCCAAGGCGATTTGAGCGAAAACTTCGAGTATCACGCAGCAAAACGCGAACAGGGGAAACTTCTCGGCAAGATTCGCTTCAAGCAGCGCGTCTTGCAGTTTGCCCGCGTCATGGACACTTCGCAACTTGGCAGCGATACGGTCGGACTTTTCCGCAAGGTTGAAATCACCAACTTGGGGAATAATGTCAAGATGGCGTACACCATTGTCAATCCTCACGAGGCGAATCTGCGCGAAGGAAAGATTTCCATCAAGTCGCCCATTGCCGAAGCCCTCCTTGGTAAGCGTGCCGGAGATGTGGTCGAAGCTCACGTCCCTGCTGGCACTCTTAAGTTCCGCATCGAGAGCATCACGGTGTAACAGCACTTTCAGTTGCACTTCGCCATTATTTGAAAACGACAGAGCACCGGCTCTCAATACAAAATACACCGCCTTTCACTGATGAGAGTGAGAGGCGGTGTTATTGTTTTGTTCACATATTTAAAGCTGTAGGATTGTCGCTTTATTTGAAGTTGAGGATGAAGATTGTCGCTTTATTTGAAGTCGAGGATGAGGATTTCGCGAGCAGGGAGAGTGAAATTGCCCGTAAGCCCGGAGCCGAAGAGTGTGATGTTCTGGCCTTTGAGCACGTCGAAAGCTTCGTCCTTCGGCAGAGCTTCGCGGAAACGGCTGAGATCGGTGGTTTGGGACTTGGAAGTACCGTTCATGATGATGGTAACGCGGCGATCTTTGGTGTAGCGTGAGAAGCAGTAGCAGCCATCCTTGACGGTGAACTGCATCATCTTGCCTTCGCTGATGGCCTTGTTGCCCTTGCGGAAGTGAAGGAGCTTGCGGGTGAAGTCGTAGCGTTCTGCTTCGGCCTTCGTGCGTCCTTCAGCGGTGAAAGCATTGTGGTCGTCGCCATCCCAACCGCCGGGGAAGTCCTTGCGCATGAGTCCGTCGCCCTCTCCTTTGTTGCTCCATTGGCCTATTTCGTCGCCAACGTAGAGCTGAGGAATGCCGCGAGCAAAGAGAAGTACGGTGAGAGCCTGGCGATAGCGGTCGAAATTGGCAGCCTGTTCCGGTGTGGAAGCAAAGCGGTCGGTATCGTGATTGGCGAGGAACGTGAGAAGATGCATGGGATCTTCGTAAACCTTGTCCTGCACGAAATAGTCCCAAAGGCGCGCAAAGCCGTGATCCCAATCGTCGGTTTCTTCGTCAAAGATGCTGTTGAGCAGGTACATCAAAGGGAAATCCATGACAGTCTTGAGCTCGGTGTTGACGTCGGAAAGCTTGCTGTCCTTCTGCCAGGGAGCCACGCCGACGTTGTAGTTGATCCACGTTTCGCCCACAATGTTATAGCCGGGGTATTCCTCGTCCATTCGCTTGTTCCAACGCGCCATAGCCTCTACGTCGCAGTAGGGGTAAGTGTCTTGACGCACGCCATCGATTCCGGCAAATTCCGTCCACCAGATGCTGGCCTGAATCAGGTAATCCATTACGAGCGGATTGCGCTGGTTGAGGTCGGGCATTTCGCGGGTGAACCATCCGTCAGACGCCAGATAGCGATCCACCTCTGCAGCGTTGGGGTCAACGAGTGCGCCGAGCTTGTAAGTGGTTTGGAAGTATTCGCTGTTGTTGTTGAACCAGTTGTGTGCGGGCAGATCGCGGAAGAGGAAGTTGTGGCTACCGCAATGGTTGAAGACGAGGTCCATGACAAACTTTAAGTCACGCTTGTGGCAATCGTCCACGAAGTCGCGGAACTGCTCGTTGGTGCCGAAGCGAGGATCAATCTCGTAGTAGTTGGTGATGGCGTAGCCATGGTAAGTTCCACCGGGCATATCATTCACCTGAATAGGAGTCGGCCAAATCGTTGTAACGCCGAGATCCTGCAGATAATCGAGGTGCTGCTGCATACCTGCCAAGTCGCCGCCGTGGCGTCCAAATGCTTCGTCGCGCGTCAGCTGCTTGTCCTGGAGGCCCATGCCGTTGTCGTTCGTTGTGTCGCCGTTGGCAAAGCGGTCGGGCATAAGGAGATAAAGCACGTCGCTCGCATCGAACGAACCCTTCCACTCTCTCGTTCGGGCGCAGAGTTCGTAGGGAACCATCAGCGGCTTCTTTGCTTCGCCTTTCAGCACGATGTTGAACGTCTGGGGCTGAGCATTGCGAGTGTCGACGTAAAGAATGAGGTAGTTCGGGTTCTCGAGGCGCTCGATGCGATTGAGTTTCACGTCCGTGGCGGTGAGGCTCACCTCGCACGCTCCGATGTTTTCGCCGTGGAGAAGAATCTGCAGTTCGGGGTTCTTCATGCCCGTCCACCAGTTCAGGGGGTGAACCTCGTTGACCACCATGGCGGGGGCTTTTGACTTCGCGCTGGCGTCAAAGGCAAAACCTGTGGCCAATCCCAACGCAAGGGCCGTGGTAAGAATTCTTGAATGTTTCATATGCGTATTAATTATTTTATGATTTTCTGTAGTTATTGAACGGCGAATGCTTTGAACAACCTGAACAACTTGAACAGTTTGAACAATCTGAACACCCTGAAC
>JAUNIC010000061.1:13030-16842 GCA_030523615.1 Bacteroidales bacterium | reverse complement strand
TTTGAAGACATGTTCTTGCACCTAAATTGGTGAAGAACCACAAAAGTGTTCTGCACCGGGAAGCCCCTGGAGTCTTTATCTCGTCATTGCGGAGGTAGTGCGCTTTTACGCCTCCTGCAGCGCAATGATCTGCTCGATGATGTCGCGTTGGTTTGAGAGGCGCGGCACCTTGTGCTGTCCGCCCAACTTGCCCCGCGAGCGGAGCCAGTCGGTGAAGAGTCCCTTACGAGCCGGAATGAGCTCGAGGCGCTGGAGCGTGAGGTCCTTGTAACGCTTCGCCTCGTAGTCAGAGTTGATGCTCTGCAGCGAGCGATCGAGAATGTCGGCAAACTCTTCAACGTCAGCCGGAGCCTTGCGGAACTCAATGACCCACTGGTGGCGGCACTTGCCGTCGACGCCCATGAAGACCGGTGCGGCGGTGTATTCCTCCACCTCGGCTCCCGTCTGCTCGCAAGCCATGCGTAGGCCCTGCTCGGCGTTGTCCACCATGAGCTCCTCGCCGAAAGCGTTGATAAAGCTCTTCGTGCGGCCCGAGATGTTGAATTTGTAAGGGCGGACGCTGGTGAATTTTACGGTATCGCCAATCTGGTAACGCCACAAACCGCAGCTTGTCGTGATGACCATGGCGTAGTTCACACCCGGCTCCACCTGCCAGATGGGCAACACGCGCGGATGTTCCGATCCGACGTCCTCAAGCGGGATAAATTCGTAGAAGATGTCGTAGTCGAGCATGAGGAGCAGCGCCGGATCGTTAGGATCGTCCTGCAGGCCGAAGAAGCCTTCTGAAGCGTTGTAAGTCTCCATGTAGTGCATGCCGGCGCTTTGGATGATGCGTCGGTACTGCTCGCGGTAAGGCGTGAAGGCCACACCGCCGTGGAAGAACACTTCCAGATTGGGCCAAATCTCGTCGATGCGTTCCTTGCCCGTCACTTCGAGAGTGCGGTTCAGCACACTCATCATCCACGAAGGCACGCCCGAGAGACTGGTCACATTTTCGTTCATCGCTTCGTGTGCAATGCGGTCGCGCTTCTGCTCAAAGTCGGCCAAGAGCGCCGTCTCGCGGCAAGGCACGCGGAAGTGCTCGACGAAGGGGCTGACGTTTTCGATGAGGATGGCGCTGAGGTCGCCCACGAGGCTCTCCGGCAGGTCGCAGTTAGGCTGGTGGCTACCGCCGAGGATGAGCGCTTTGCCCGCAAACATGTGGCTGTCGGGATTGTGGCGGTGCAGGTAGACAACGACGGAATCGGTGCCGCCGGCATAATGAATGTGTTTGAGGGCGCGCTGCGTGATGGGAATGAACTTTGACTTATCGTTCGTCGTGCCCGATGACTTGGCGTACCATTTCACCTGCCCCGGCCAGAGCACGCTGTGCTCGCCGTGGCGCATGCGGTTGATGTAGTCCTTGAGCGTTTCGTAATCGTTGAGGGGGACGTTCTGTGCAAAGGTTTCGTAAGTGCGTATGCCGTCGAATCCGTACTTCTTTCCGTATTCTGTGTCGTGGGCCTTGTTGAGGAGGCGACGCAACACGCCGCGCTGAATGTCTTCGGCGTGATCAGCAAAGCGTTCTATGGTGCGGATGCGATGTCTGTAGAATTTGCGTACGAGGGGGGTTAGTTGCATAAGTCTTGTGTGTCTGGTTTATAGTGAGACCCAGAAGAAGCGTCAAAATAAAAGGTTGCGCTTTATTTTTGTTGTGAGGAGTCGAAGAGGAACTCGAAGAGAGGGATGTCGTCGCGGTACGTCAGCTTCAGGTTGCGCTCGTCGCCACGGACAAGGGCGATGGGCACCTCCGGCATGTAGCGCAGCACCACTCCGCAGTCGTCCGTGGCGCGGAAGTCAGGGTCGGCCAGCGCGCGGCGATAAGCCTCGGCGATGGTGGCAAGGCGGAAACCCTGCGGCGTCTGCACACGTTGCAGCGTGGAGCGGTCCACGGTTCCCGTCATGACGCCTTCGTGGGTGCTGATGATGGTGTCGACTACGGGCAGCGTGACGTTGACGGCAGTGTGGTCTTCGAGTGAGCGGCACACATCTGTGATGATGCGCTGATCTACCAGTGGGCGCACGGCATCGTGGAAGAGCAAGCTGACGCTTTCGTCGTTCTGCGCGAGATGCTTTTGCGCATACTGCAGGGCGTTGACGGAGGAGTCAGAACGCTCTTTTCCGCCCGAAATGACGGCAGCGACCTTCTGCCACATGTTGGCGTCGCGGTGCTGCGCAACAAGCGCCTCGACCTCGTGGGTGAAGTCGGGGTTCGACACGATGATGATGCTCTCTATGAGCTCGTTTTGGTGGAAGGCGTCGACGGAATGTTCGAGTATGGTCTTTCCTGCCATCTCCAGAAACTGCTTGGGGCGTCCAAGACCCATGCGAGTTCCACTTCCGCCAGCCAGAATCACTGCGATGTATATCATTTTCGCGGCAAATTTAGTGCAAAAATGTGAAATTTTGCCCACAAAGTTACGCATTTCAATTATAAAAACTTAAAAAACGACGAAATATCGACAGAAAATGCTGTTATTTGGAAAAGTCTTTTTAATTTTGCATGCTGAATAATCGTGTTTTGCCGCCAAAACACACAAAAATTTCGTTACTTCAATGTCAAAATTCATTAGAATCGTCAATTATATCGTTGTCCTGCTTCTCACCGGAAGCCTCCTCGTGTCGTGTTTCAAGGACGAAGAGGTAGAAGAATACAACTACAACGACCTCATCCTTACAAACGTGGCCTTCGGAACCATTCCTCGTGTCATGCACACCACGAGCAAGTCTGGAGCCGACAGCACGTTCATGAGTACGGTGAGCGCTACAAACGTGTATCCCTTCACCATCGACCATGTCAACAACATGGCTTACAACCTTGACTCGCTTCCTGTGGGTACAAAGGCCGACAAGATCATCTTCTCCACCTTCGCTGTGAAGGATGGTTCCTTCGGCATCAAAAGCCTCAAGACCGGTCAGGACACCGCTTATGTTGTGGCCGACACCCTCGACTTCAGTCAGGGCTACCGCGACTTCCAGCTCTTCGGCCTTGACGGCACTTCCCGCCGCACCTATCGTGTGGAAGTTCGCATCCACCAGCAGAAAGAGGACAGCGTGACATGGACCAAGTATGGCATTGACGACTTCACCCAGCGCCTGACGCCCAGCGCCTGCCCCGCCACGGAGTACGACGCTGCCGGCCTCCACTTCCAGCTTGTGCCTGGCGAGAAGATTCTCGTGGCAGCCAATGCCGGTGCCGACGCTACCGAAGATGCCGTTGAAGAAACCGACAAGCAGCACCTGCCCACCGACCACGTGGTTTGGGCTGATATGGCGGCTCGTGCCGATGACCGCATTCAGGAGGTCTATCTCTACGGCACCCGTGGCGAAGGCGAAGCAATGGCCGGAAAGTTCTGGCGCCGCAACATCGACACCGAAGGCGATATGCAGTTTGCTTGGGAATACTTCCCCACGGTCATCAACAATCCGAATCCTGTGCCTGCCCTCCGCGACGCCAATCTTTTCGTCTTCGACAAGGGTCTGCTCCTCGTGGGCATCGGCAGCGACAACAAGATCGTCATCAAGCACAGCGCCGACCGCGGCCGCACTTGGAAGGCCCACAGCTCGCTTGTGCTCCCCACCGACCTGAAGGACCTCACCGTCACCAGCCTCAATTCGATCGTTGACGCCGACAATAACCTCTGGCTCCTCATCGATGGCAACGAGGTTTGGCGCGGACGTGCCCATAAGGTCAGCTGGAAGGAGGATCCCCGCCAGTTTGTGAAGTAAGTCCTTCTTCCCTTAAAAACCTCCAACCTCTTCCCTCCAACCTC
>JAUNIC010000061.1:0-13020 GCA_030523615.1 Bacteroidales bacterium | reverse complement strand
TTCCCTTAAGAACCCTCTTCCCTTATGAAGTACTTTCATCTGACCGTCCTGCTCCTCCTTTGCCTCGTGGCTCAGCCTGTAGCGGCACAGGAAGAGGAACACTACACCAAGGAGATTGGTTTGGCCCTTGGCGGCAACTCCATGCTGAACGATGCCAACCAGACGCTCTACGCCGACAGCAAGTTCACCGGAGGCGCCATGCTCCGCTTCATCCTCAATCCCCGCATGGCCATCAAGACCATGGTCTCGTATAATATGATTGGAGGTTCGGTCGACGGAGTCAAAGAGTTCTACCCTTCAGTCCTTGACCAAAGCACCACGGAGCGTCTACAAGGCAGTTTCAAAGGCGGCATCACCGACCTTTCCGCCACCTACGAGCTCCACTTTCTGCCTTACGGCTATGCTCGCGGCTACCAGAACTACCGTCGCTTCACGCCCTACGTTCAGTTCGGCTTCGGCCTTTGCTACAGCGATGCCGGACGCGCCTTTACGGCCAACATCCCCATCGGCGTGGGTTTCAAGTGGAAGATTGGACCGCGCATCAACATGGCGCTCGATTGGGCCATGCACCTTTCGCTGAGCGACAAGCTCGACAACTTCAGCGCCCCGACGGGCATTCCCACTGAGATGTTCCGCGGCAAGGACAACTACTGCCTCACGACGCTCACCCTCTCCTACGATTTCGCAAAGAAGTGCCCCGCCTGTCAGAAGGCGGAAAGGTAACGACATCCTTCCCCTCCTCTCACTCCAAAGACACATTCCCCACCAACATATGATCGACAAGAATCGCATCCCTCAACATATAGCCATCATCATGGACGGCAATGGCCGATGGGCACAAGCCCGCGGTAAGGCTCGCTCCTATGGTCACCAGGCAGGCGTCGACGTAGCCATCAAGACTACGGAGTACTGCGCCAATCTCGGTGTGAAGTTCCTGACGCTCTACACCTTCTCTACCGAGAACTGGAATCGCCCTTCGCCCGAAGTTGCCATACTCATGCAGCTCATGTTCGACAATCTCGACGAAGAGATCTTCAACAAAAACAATGTGCGCATGCGAATCGTGGGCGACGTCTCCCGTGTGCCTGAATTTGTGCGTGAGTCCATCCTCCGCTGCGAACGCAACACGGCGAAGAACACCGGCACGACGCTCGTCATCGCCCTGTCCTACAGCAGCCGCCTGGAACTCACCGAGGCCACCCGCGCCATTGCCAACGAGGTAAAGGCCGGCACGCTCGATCCTGCCGACATCACCGAAGAGACCATCAACAACCATCTCTTCACCAACTTCATGCCCGACCCCGACCTCATCATCCGTACCGGCGGCGAGCAGCGCATCAGCAACTTCCTCCTTTGGCAGGCTGCTTATAGCGAACTCTACTACACCGACACCTTCTGGCCCGATTTCGACGAAGCTGCTCTCCACGCCGCCATCGAAGACTTCCAGAACCGCGAACGCCGTTTCGGCAAGACTTCGGCACAGGTGCAGCAGTAAGTACGCCGACTACGTCCCCTCCCCGACAACTGAAAGCTTTATAAAGTTTCAAGATATCTCAATGAAATACCTTCATCACATTCTTCTCATAGTTCTTTGCTTTGTGACCTCCATGGTTGCGAAGGCTCAGGACACTCCTGAAATCCTCTACACCTCGGACCATCCGAAGTACGTGCTGGGCGGCATCACCGTCGATGGCATCAAGGGCTATGACGACGAACTGCTTATCAACATCTCCAACCTTGTCGTCGGCGAAACCTACGAAGTGCCTGGTCCCGCCATCAGTGACGCTGTGAAGAGCTACTGGAAGCAGGGCCTCTTCTCCAACGTCTCCATCGAGGCCGACTCCATCGTTCGTGGCAAGATCTATCTTCACGTCAAGCTCACGGCACAGCCTCGTATCTCCACCCTTACCATCAACGGTGTGAAGAAGTCCGAGCGCGAAGAAATCGAGCAGCGCATTCCCCTCAAGGCAGGCAACCAGATTACGCCCAACCTCGTCGAGCGTGCCAAGAAACGCATCCAGAGCTACCTCAGCGACAAGGGCTACAAGAATGCCGAAATCGAGATTGTGCAGCGTGAAGACGTCACGGCCGACAACCGCATGGTCGTCGAGGTCAACATCACGAAGAACAGTAAAATCCGTGTTCACCGCATCTACATCACGGGCGTCGACCCCAAGGAAGTGCGCCCCCTGAAGATTGCGATGAAGAAGACCAACGACAACGCCTACATCCGCAAGTGGTTCAGCAGCAAGAAATTCCTTGAAGACAAGTACGAGGAAGACAAGGGCTTGCTCATCGACAAACTGAACTCTTGGGGTCTGCGCGACGCCCTCATCCTCGCCGACTCCATCGTGCCCTACGACGAGAAGCACGTCGATGTCTACATTCACGTCTACAAAGGTCAGAAATACTACCTTCGCAACGTCAGCTGGGTGGGCAACACCGTCTACACCACCGACGCTCTCAACGCCACTTTCCGCATGCAGAGCGGCGACGTCTACGACCAGAAACTCATGCGCAAGCGCCTCAACGAGGACGACGACGCCATCGGCCAGCAGTATTACAACAACGGTTACGTATTCTCCGACATCGCCCCCGTCGAAATCAACGTCGAGGGCGACAGCATCGACCTTGAGATGCGTGTCACCGAAGGCCAGCAGGCCACCTTCAACCGTGTGCGCATCACCGGCAACGACCGCGTCTATGAATACGTCATCCGCCGTGAGCTCCGCACCAAGCCTGGTGATCTCTTCAGCATGGAAGCCATCAAGCGCTCCATCCGCGAGCTTTCGAACATGAACCAGTTCGACCCCGAAGCCCTCTCGGCTGCCATGAATGGCGCCATCCAGCCCGACCAGCGCACCGGTACGGTCGACATTACCTACCCCCTCACCTCGAAAGGCGGCGACCAGATTGAGCTATCCGCGGGTTGGGGACAAACGGGTATCATCGGTAAGGTCGGTCTGAAGTTCACCAACTTCTCTATACAAAATCTCCTTGGCCGTGGCGGAACGAAGCGCGCCGGTTTCATCCCTCAGGGCGACGGCCAGACCTTCTCGCTCCAGGGCCAGACCAACGGTACCTACTACCAGTCCTACTCGCTCTCGTTCGTCGACCCCTGGTTCGGCAAGAAGCGCCCCAACCAGTTCTCCTTCGGCGTCTACTACTCTAAGCAGAGCGACGTCAACTCCAACTTCTACTCCAGCTACTACAATAACCTCTACAACTACTACGGAGGTTATGGCTATGGCGGCTACGGTGGTTACGGCGGCTATGGCAACTCCTATTATAATTATAGTAACTACTACGACCCCGACAAGTGGGTGCAGATGCTCGGTGCAAGCATCGGCTTCGGTAAGCGTCTGCGCTGGCCCGACGACTATTTCGGTATGAGCGTCTCGCTCGGTTACACCCGCTATATGCTGAAGAACTGGCAGTACTTCGGTATTCTCACCGATGGTAACTGCAACAACATCAACCTTACCTTCAACATCAGCCGTACGAGCATCGACAACAGTTTCTTCCCGCGTCAGGGTTCCGACTTCAACTTCTCGCTCTCCGTCACTCCTCCCTATTCTCTTTGGGACGGCATCGACTATAAGGGTCTCGCCACGAACTACAATTCGGGCAACTACCAGCGCGAGGCACAGCAGAAGTACCGTTGGGTAGAGTACCACAAGTGGCACTTCGGCTTCAAGCACTACACCGCCCTCTCCAACAGCATCAAGCACACCCCCGTGCTCTATGCCCGCGCAGAAGTCGGCGTGCTCGGCCACTACAACAAGTACAAGAAGTCGCCCTTCGAGACCTATTACGTCGGTGGTGACGGTATGTCGGGCTACTCCACTGGTTACGCTACCGAGACCATCGGTCTCCGCGGTTACGAAAACGGTGGTCTTGCCGGTTACAACACTGGTAATGCCTACGCCTACGAGCGTTTGACTCTCGAACTCCGCTACCCCATCATGCTCGAGACCTCCACCAGCATCTATGCTCTCGCCTTTGCCGAAGCCGGTAATGCATGGCAGAACGTAAACCAGCTCAATCCCTTCGACCTTAAGAAGTCAGCCGGTGTCGGTGTCCGCATCCTTCTGCCTATGGTCGGCCTCATGGGTATCGACTGGGCCTACGGTTTCCAGAAGTACGATTCTAGCGGCCAGAAGATCGGTGGCTCACAGTTCCACTTCATCATCGGTCAGGAGTTCTAAAGCCTTCGCCTCCTCGGACCTTCGAAATCTCGAATCATCGAGTAATCGAATTAACGACTTGTCGACTTCTCAATTGTTAAAAAATATGAGAAACGTTAACTTTTCGCCGATCTTGCTTTGTGCTTCAGCAATTCCGCTCTACCTTTGCAACGTCTAAACCAAAGAAATACGAACAATATATTATGAAAAAGTTTCTCTCCATCCTCCTTCTCGCTTTCGCTTGTGTAGCGACGGCAAGTGCGCAGAAGTTTGCGCTCATCGATATGGAATATATCCTGAGCAACATACCCGCCTACGAGCGTGCCAACGAGCAGCTCGCTCAGGTCAGCAAGCGTTGGCAGGCCGAAGTCGAGGCTCTCGACAACGAGGCCAAGACGCTCTATAAGAATTACCAGAACGAAGCCGTCTTCCTCTCTGAGGCACAGAAGACCGAGCGCGAAGAAGCCATCGTGGCCAAGGAAAAAGAGGCCAGCGAGCTGAAGAAGAAGTATTTCGGTCCCGAAGGCGAGCTCTACAAGAAGCGCATCGCACTCCTCGAACCCATTCAAGAAGAAGTCTACAACGCTGTCAAGGGTGTGGCCCAAGCTAAGGGCTTCCAGCTCATTCTCGACCGTGCCAGCGAGGGTGCAGGCATCATTTTTGCCTCTCCCAGCATCGATATTTCTAACGAAGTGCTTGCTAAACTTGGCTATTCCAACTAATTGTTGTATATTTGCACCCGAAAAACTCAAAAAATAAAAAATAATGTTCAAGAAAATCCTCCTCACGGTGCTTGTCATGCTCGCACCTATCTGCGCCTTCGCACAGAAGTTCGCACACTACGACACTGACGAAGTGCTCAAAGCTTATCCCGCATTCCTCACCGCTCAGACCGAGCTCGAAGCTCTCGGCAAGCAGTACGAGTCTGACCTCCAGGACATGCAGAAGGAACTCCAGACCAAGTTTGAAAAGTATCAGAACGAAGTGAACGAATCTACTCCCGCCAACATGCGTCAGCGTCGTGAGCAGGAGCTCCAGGACCTCCAGCAGCGCATCCAGCAGGCCTATCAGGACAACCAGCAGGCCTTCCAGCAGGAGCAGGCCAAGAAGATGCAGCCCATCATGCAGAAGATTCAGGATGCCATCAACGCCGTACTTCAGGAAGGCGGCTTCGTTTATGGTATCGACAAGGCTGCTGCAGCCGGTATCGCTATCAACGAGAGCCTCTCTACCGACATCACTGCTCTGATCAAGACCAAGCTCGGTATCTAATCACCCAGAAGTGATAAAATGAAAAAATGAAGCAATGATAAGTGCGGCTCCACCACAGGAACCTGTCACAAGGACAACTTATCATTGGCGCACGGCGCGTTCGTTTTTTCATTTTATCACTTTTTATGTTTCCCCCTTCATGCAACGTATATTCGCTCTTTTATTTGTACTTCTGCTGACTCTGCCCACCCTGGCCGAGCCAGCAGATACTTTTGCTATCGTCATTCGCGCTCGCATTGATTCGCTGATGAAGGACAAGCTCTTTGACCGCTCGCACGTGGGACTCTACGTCTACGACCTTACCACCAACGAGTCCCTCTATGAGTACGGCAAGCAGCAGCGCCTCCGCCCGGCTTCCAACATGAAGTTCATGACCTCCATCACCGCACTCAGTGCCCTCGGTTCCGACTACAACTACCAGACCCGCATGTACGTGACCGACGTCACCCCTAACCCCGTGGCACTCGTCGATTCCACACTCAACGACACCCTTCCGCCTGCTCCCACGTCCTATACCGCCAGCCTCATCGTCAAAGGCGGCATGGACCCTATGCTTGGCCCCGATGATCTGCGCGCTTTCGCCATGACCCTGAAGGAACGAGGCATCACCACCATTCGTGGTAACATCATCTGCGACGCCACCTTCAAAGACACCGTCTCCATGGGATGGGGATGGTGCTGGGACGACGACTATGTGCCCCTCACCCCCTTCCTTTATCAAGGCCAGGCGGGCAAGTTTGACGCTGCGTTCCGCACCGCGCTGCGCAATGCCGACGTAAAGTTCACGGGCAAGTTCGTCCATGGCCGAGTGCCCGTCGGAGCCAACCTCGCTTGTACTCGTACCCACAGCATCAACGAGATTCTGCAGCCCATGATGAAGAAGAGCGACAACCTCTACGCCGAGACCCTCTTCTATCAGCTTGCAGCCCGCAGCGGCAAGGTCAACACCACCCGTAAGGACGCCGCAGCGCAGGTCAGCGACCTCATCAGCTACATCGGTCACGACCCATCGGAGTACACCATTGCCGACGGCAGCGGCCTTTCGCTCTACAATTACCTTTCGGCCGAGCTCCTCGTCGATATGCTGCGCTATGCCTACGCCAATGAGGACATTTACAACCACCTCGAACCCTCGCTCCCCATCATGGGCCGCGACGGCACCCTCCGCAAGCGCTGTATCGGCACCTCGGCACAGGATCGCGTCCACGCCAAGACCGGCACCCTCACCGGTGTATCGTCCCTTTCGGGCTACGCAACGGCTGCCAATGGCCATCTGCTCGTCTTCTCCATCATCAACCAAGGCATCTCGCAGAGCAGCCAGGGTCGCGGCTTCCAAGACCGTGTTTGCCAAGCCCTGACGCGTCCCATCTTCGCCGATTCCATCGAGCCTGACTTCCTCCCCAACGCTTCGGACGATGACGACGGAAATGGCTCCCAGATCGAAGGCGAAGCCCTCCCCGCCGAAGAGCATCCCGACGACATGATTGATCTTCCCGTCCCCGTGGAATAAGCCAAAAGGGGCGACATCCTTTGCTGAGGATGTCGCCCCTTTTGTTGTGTTTGTTGCCTTCCGCCTTTATCCCCAGAAGAAGTAGCTGATGAGGACGGCGGCGATGAATCCGGCGAAGTCGGCCAAAAGGCCTGCCTGCACGGCGTAACGATATTTCTTGATGCCCACCGAACCGAAGTAGATGGCCAGGATATAGAACGTCGTGTCCGTCGAACCCTGCAGCACGCTCGCCAGATGGCCCACGAAGCTGCAAGTGCCGTGGCTCGTCCACGTCTCCAGCATCATGCCGCGCGCACCAGAGCCGTTTAAGGGCTTAAGCAGCGCAACGGGCAACGCATCCACCCAATCGCTGTTGGCACCCGTGAGGTCCACAAGCCAATGCACGCCCTGCTGCACCATCTCCAGCGAACCGCTCGCGCGGAACACGCCGATGGCCGCAAGAATTGCCACGCAGTACGGAATCAGGTTCACTGCAACGGTAAATCCACCCTTCGCGCCTTCAATGAACGATGCGTAGACATTCAGCTTTTTGCGCATGCCGCTGACGAGGAATATCGTGATCGTGCCCAGCAGGATGACGGCAGTCATGATGTTGCAGAAAGCCTGCACCTGCTCGCTCGTCTGCATGGAGTGAATGGTCCAGAAGAGGCTGGCCACAACGGCACCGATGACGCCAAACATCAGGAGAAATGCCTTCTTGAAGAGGTTGATGCGCTGGTAGATGCTCACGATGATGAGGCCCATCAGCGTGCTGCACATCGTGGTGAGCAGCAGCGGAATAAACACATCCGTCGGCGTAGCGCCCGCCGCCGCCATTGCTGCAGCGCTGCCGTACTCCGTCAGCATAGCTTGCGAGCGGTAAGCCATGATGCTCACGGGGATAATGGTCAAACCGCTGGTGTTCAGCACGAGGAACATGATCATAGCGTTCGACGCCGACTCCTTGTCCTTGTTGATGCTCTGCAGCTCCTGCATCGCCTTCAGACCGCACGGTGTCGCCGCGTTGTCGAGACCCAGCATGTTGGCCGAAATGTTCATGAAGATGCTGCCCAGCGCGGGGTGCCCCTTCGGGATGTCGGGGAAGAGCTTCGTCAGGATGGGGCTCAAGCCGCGAGCCAGTTTCGCCACGAGTCCGCTGTCCTCACCCACCTTCAGCAGACCCATCCAGAGTGTGAGCGTGCCGGTGAGGCCGAGAGTGAGGTCGAAGGCGTACTTCGACATTTCGAACGTGGAGTCCATCATCGCCGGCAGCGTGGTCGTGTCGCCCACGAAGATGAGACGGGCGACTCCCACCGCGATGCCGATGAGGAAAAGCGCTATCCAGATGTAGTTGAGAGCCATAGGAATTCAGTTCTTGAGTTTATGAGTTTTTTTAGTTTGTAGCCTAGTCGGCGTGCAAAATTACGAAAAAATCGCATTCTATGCAATTTATTGTTCCGAAATTTGGAGATTTCGCTAAAATGCACTCGATTTCGCCGACCTCTGTACAACCTGATTGGGCATAAATCCTGATAGCGCCGCTGCAAAACGCAAAAGTACTTGCGCATTTATCAATGTCTTCGCGCATTTACCTGATGCATTCGCACATTTACCCAATGTACTTGCGCAGCTGGTTGACGTTGGGATTCATGGAGAGCGTGCGGATAGCCGTTTCGCGGATTTGGCGCACACGCTCACGGCTCAAGCCCAGCGAAAGGGCCACCTCATCTGTCGACTGCTCCGGGCAGCCTATGCCGTAGAGACGCACAATCACTGTGCGGCCGCGGTCGTCCAGACAAGCCAGCACGCGTTTTACGTCCGTCTCGCAACTCTCGCGGTCCAAAGCCCCGTCCGTGGCCTCCGCGTCAGCGTCCGTCATTATGTCGGCCATCGACGTTTCTCCGTCGTCGTTCATCGGCGCATCCGCACTGACGTGGTGCTGACGCGTGTTGAGCGCCGCCGCCACCTTCTCTTCCTCCATCTCGAGAATGTCCGAAAGTTCGTCGGCGCTGGGTTGGCGCTGATGCTCATTGACAAACTGCTGAATGGCGCGGCTGATGCGCGTGTTGAGGCTTGAAGCGCTCTGCGGCAGACGCACCAAGTTTCCCTTGTCGCAGATAGCCGCCATAATGCTTTGGCGAATCCACCACACAGCGTAGGAAATGAACTTAAAGCCAAAAGTATCGTCGAAACGTTCTGCAGCTTTCATCAATCCCATATTGCCCTCGTTGATAAGGTCGCCGAGGGTGAGGCCTTGGTGCTGGTACTGCTTCGCTACAGAGACGACGAAGCGCAGATTGCCACACACCAGGCGATCATAAGCCTTGCGGTCGCCGTTATGGGCGCGGCGAGCCAGATCCACCTCCTCCTCAGCCGTGAGCATCGGATAGTGGTTGATGTCAGCAAGATACTGCGCGATGGTCTCCTCGCCGCGCGCAGTGATAGAGTTTGTGATTCGTAGTTGTTTCATCATAGTCTGTGTTATTCTGTTTGTTGTTTTCCCCTTTTGCCCCTATAGTACCGTCGCGAGCCCCTTTTCTATCACACTACGTGTGTTTTTTTGCATTTTTTTTGGTCATGTCGGCAGAATTCCGTAACTTTGCCGCCAAATACACCATTTGAAACTAACACATTCTCAGAAGCATGAAAAAGTTTATACTCCTCCTTCTCAGCATTGTTCTTGCCAACGTTGCCCAGGCACAGTCCAGCATCGTCAAAGTTCAGCCCCAGACCACATCTTCCAGCCCCGCGCTGGCTGCGCCCGCTCAGGGTCCCAACAAGATTGACCGCTACGTCGACGTCAGTCTCAACTTCGTGCCCACCAGCAGCTACGAACCCGTCGGTAACGACCTCGCCAACTACTACTTCGTGGCCACCAGCGGTCAGAGCAACTTCGACTCCACCACGGGCGAACTCCAGATGCCCAACGGTGGCTACGCGCTGATGATCGACTTCTACAACGCAACCTCCGATCCCATTCAGTTGGCTCCCGGTACCTACACCCCCAGCGCTACCAATGCCGCCTTCACCTACGATCCTTCCTTCACCGCTTTCCAGTTCATGGACGGTAACGGCAAGGTGACCAACTATGAGGTCAAGGGCAACATCATCGTGGAGTATAACGAGAATAACGGTCTCTACACCGTGACCCTCGAAGATCCCGTTTACCAGGGTGCAAAGGGCACCTTCACCTACTATCTCCGTGTCAGCTACACCGGCGATATGGGTTTCCGCGGCACACACACCGAGAACCAGTTCTATCCCGCCATCACCCACAACGTCAACGAGCAGTTCAAGGGCGCGCTGGCCATCTACCGCGGTAACGAGATGCTCTCCAACACCGGTAACACCTGGGTCTACGTCTACACCGGTGCCTACGACGAAGAAACCGGCGCTCCCACCGAACCCGGCCTCATGGTCCGTATGTTCCTCTTCAACCGCCTCTTCGGCGATCCTTCGCAGGCAGAAATCGTGCCCGGCACCTACACCGTGGCCCGCAACTTCAAGAAAGAGACCTTCTTCCCCGGCATGGAAATCAACTACATGGGCGCTACCGTGCCCTACGGCTCCATGGCTTACGAGACCGACGGCAACGAGGCCAACGATAAGGTAGGCTATATTACCGACGGCACCTATACCGTAGAGTGCGATGGCGAGACGGGCTTCTACACCCTCACCCTCGACCTCCGCACCTCACTCGGTTACAAGATTCAGGGTACCTACAATGGCCCCATCAAGGTCATCGACAACCACTACAACGACGGCACCGTCCACATCTCAACCCTGATCGAAGACCTCGAACTCGACCTCTCCCGCATCAAGGTTATGCAGGTTTATCGCAACGTCTTCACCGAAGAAGTTTACGGCGGAACGAGCTACGTCAGCCCCTCGACGTTCTACGTCAGCGACTGGGCCAATAAGCTTGACCTCACCCACTACTCCCTCGACCTCGGCTACGGCGCTGAGGCAGAAATCATCGGTCAGGACGAAGAAGGCAACAATCTCTACGGCACCGACGGCGGCGACCTCATGCGTCTTGATATCTTCGACAGTAAGGATCGCAAGTTCTTCCGCGACGGCACGTACAACGTCATCGAAGAGCCCCTCTCTGGCAACCCCTGGCTCATGCAGCCCTTCACCGCGGCTCCCGGCTACTTCCTCCCTGGCGGCGAACTCGGCGGTACGCGTTGGGCTCATAACGCCGAGAATCCCTATGCCGACCGCTATTGGCATTGGGACGGCCACGCTCCTGCTGCCAGCGGCAAGATTACTCTGGCCCACGACCCCGACCAGACTTATAGCGTGCTCATCAACCTCATCGACGACGCTGGCTTCTCCATCACCGGCGAATGGACTGGCCCCGTCCACTGTAACTGGGACGTTACGGCCGAGGGCATTGGCACTGTCCTCGCTCCTGGCGTCGGCGAAGGCGGCATCTACGACCTCAGCGGTCGCCGCATCGACAGTCTCCGCAGCGGCATCAGCATCATCAACGGCAAAAAGATTCTGAAGTAATCATGAAGCGCATTCTTTCTCTCCTCTTACCTCTTACCTCCTACCTCTTACCTCTCCAGGCGCAGACCGACGTGATGTACGTGGGTCAAGAAGGCGAACGCCCTTACGAGTTCAAGGTTAGCAACGTCAGCGAATTCGACGCCGCCAACCCCATGACCGTTACCCTCACTGACGGCACCACGCGCACCATCAACGCCCCCACAGGCTTCTGGTTCGGCCAGCTTGCAGCCCTCAACAACCAGTATGAGTTCACGAGCGGCGGCGATCCTAAGCACAACGGCATCCACGACGTGACGAACTTCCGCGCCATCCAGCATTATAACGCCGCTACGCAGCAGGTAGACTCCACGGCCTACTGGCTCGACGACGTTGTCTGCCTCAGCGTCGATGCCGCGGGCCGCATGCTCAACGCTTGGATAGGCCCCGATGAATATGAGCCCACCAACCGCGAAGCGCTCCGCGTCACCAAGAACAAGCTCAACGCCAACATTTCGCTCTCGGGCGATTTCTATCTCAATCCCCTCGACCAGAGCCTCATGTGGCCGGGCGGCGGTTCTTCCCGCCTCCGCCTCGAACTCACCGCCGACCCCTTCACCACCTACGCCTCCGAGCAGACGATGAGCGTCGAGAGTTTCCAGACGGAACCCTTCAGCGGCAGCGTCGGCACCGTCCTCTACAAGCCCGTCGTGGGCATAGGTGGCGGCAGCCCTGTCTTTGTTATTGGCGACGCCACAGCCACCGATGCCGAGGGAATGCGTCAGGGACGCTACGCCCTCGAGGTCAGCCTCGCCGGCAACCGCTTCAAGAACGGCGCCGTCGACCTCAGTGAGACCGACTCCTACTCTATCACCCTCTACGACTACGCCGAGGGAAAGACCAAGGAGATTACTTCGCACTACAAAGGCCACATCACTACCCTTGCCGACCCCGAGAAGGACGGCGAGAACATCTACATCAACATTGACTTCGATGCTGAGGCCGGCACCCACTTCACGGCCGAATACTTCGGTCCCCTCACCACCGTCGACAACCTCGAAGACCTCGCTCCCCAAATCGCCGAGACCAACAACGTCATCCTGACGAACGACAAAGGCGTGCAGACGCTCAACCAGGAGATTACGTCCATGCAGGTCCGCGAGAGCAACGACGGCACCGTATACCTCTACATGATGACCGACGGCACGCGTCCCGACGACGCCATGCAGAACCCCTGCGTCCAGATCAGTCCTGCCCACATCAACGCCGGCACGCTTTCCCTCCCCGACCTCAAGGAGCAGTGGAGCGTGAGCTTCAAGACCATCAACGTCGCTTACGCCAAGACCGAGTGGCACCCCGCCATCACCAATGGTACGCTCTCCGTCAGCAAGGGCGACGACGGCAAGTGGGACGTTACGGTCGACCTCCGCAACGAGTACAACAACATGGGCTCGCTCAGTGGCGACGGCACCGCACTCACCATCCACTACGCCGGTGAAGCTTCAGCCTACACCGGCACCAAGAAATAATGTCTCAAAGGTAGTTTTACATCAGTGTACACTGACGAAGCAATCAGTGTAC
>JAUNIC010000060.1 GCA_030523615.1 Bacteroidales bacterium | reverse complement strand
ATTGGTGGTTTAGAGCGTTCTAAGCCACCAGACAGCTAAAAATAAACCCATGCAAAAAGTAATATCCCTCTTCATCGCTGTCTTTGCCGCCGTCATCGGCCTTCAGGCACAGACAAAGTACGAGAACTTCACCCTCGGCGAAAACCAGTATCTGCTCGGTAACTCGCTCGACGACAAGAATTACTATACGGCGTCGTCGGGCAATAAGGGCGACGTCACCATGGCTACCCGCATTGCGCCCGAGAAGTACAAGGCACTGAAGAACTGCCGCGCCGTCGGCATCCGCTTCGCCCTGCCTACGGCCGTCGAAGTGAAGCAGGTGACCCTCTACACCAACTCGAAGAGCGTCAAGCACAAAGTGACGCCCACGAAGGTTGTAGGCGGTTGGAACTATGTGCCTTTCGACACTCCGCAGACGCTCTCTACGACGGGTGTGTATGTGGGTTATACCTACGTGCAGACAACGAGCTACAGCTGCCAGGGCATCTGCCATTGGGACCAGAAGGTGCCCGACGGCTACTGGACGTGCTTCGAAGGTCAGTGGATGGACTGGTCGGGTTTCTATGGCGCCCTCTGCATCCAGCTTGTCGTCGAGGCCGACCCTCTGCCCGACTATGGTCTTGAGGTGGAGAGCGTGGACAACCTTCCCGTCGTCATGAACGAAGAGGGTAACCTCGCTGTGCGATTTGTGAGCAACAGCCGCAAGGATATCAGTTCTTTCGACTACACGATGACCGTCGGCGAAGAGGCCGTTGCGGGCCATGAAGATTTGGCCAAAACCCTTCCTGCAGGCCTGAACCAGCACACAGGTTTGACGCTCAAGACTCCCGTGATGCCCGCCAGCGGCAACTACAACGCTACCCTCGCTCTCACCGCCATTAATGGCGAAACGCTGGAGACGCCGGTGGAGAAGGCTTTCACGCTGGACGTTGTGACGCGCCGTGTGCAGCGTCGCACCGTTGTCGAGGAAAATACCGGAACGGCGTGCGGCAATTGTCCGCGTGCGTGGGTCGGTATGGAGTACCTCAAAGAGCATTGCGCCGACAACTGCATCGGCATCGCCATACATCAGTATAACTCCTCTGACCCGATGTACTGCGCCCGCTACGCCAGCCTCGGGTTCGGCGGCGCGGCTCCCCTCTGCAAGGTGGACCGCAAAGTGATGACGGATCCCTACTACGGAACTGCGCAGCTCGGCATCGACCACGACGTGGCTTACTACAGTTCCATCGCGCCGCTTGTCGATGTGAAGGTCGAAGGTATGTTCACCGCCGATCTGAAGAAGGTGACGTGCAACGCCGAGGTGGAATGGCTCTGCGATACAGGCAAATACACCATTGCCTACGTTCTTCTGGCCGATGGCCTGCAGAGTTCTGAGCCTGCATGGCTGCAGAAGAACGACTACCAGATTGCCAACGCTTCGACCCAAAATATCCTGCCCCACATGCAGGAATATACGCAGTTCTTCAAGGGCGAAGAGAACGGCCAGCCGATGGTTTCGCTCGTCTTCAACGATGTGATGATCGGCAGCAGCTACAGCAGCGAAGGAACAAATGGTGCCAAGGCCCTCGGTACTTCGAAGCACACCGCTGGCGAAGTGCTCCAGCACAGCTACAGCTGCGCGATCTCTGCCTCGACGGCTGCAAAGAAGGTGCTCGACTACGATAATATCTACGTCGTGGCTCTCGTCATCGACAACAAGGGTTACATTGCCAACGCCGCCAAGGCGAAGGTGATTCCTATTCCCGAAGGCATCGATGGCGCGCTTGCTCCTGCCGCTCCCGTCGACGATGCCGCTTACGACCTCGCCGGTCGTCGCCTCAACGCTCCCGCCAACCACGGCATCAGCATCGTCGGTGGCCGCAAGGTGATGCGATAAGGTGAGAGCAATGGCGCAAGCTTGCTTGATGCCATTGCCGAGCCCGAGCATCAGCTCGACGCAAGTCAAGGTAATGAAATCGCGCATCCGATGCTTGCAAAGATCGCAGCTTTGTGCAGCATTGTGAGGCAAAACACCCCAAAATCATAACGGCTGCTACACGCGTAATCTTTTCGGTTACAACGTGTAGCAGCCGTTATGCTGCGCATTCATAGCGCTTTTTTCTCTGTTTTCCTGCAAGAGCCTCAATGGGGCTTATACGATGCTGTCGCGCAGCACGATGCGGCTTTCGGGACCCATGTTGAAGAGGAGGTCGATGATGCTCATGTTGGGCAGGAAACCGTGGCGCGAGGCGAATACTTGCCAATAGGGTGCGGGGCGGAACGTGGTATCGGTAGAGTAGGGGATTTTCGGACGAATGGTCTCGCGGAAATCTGTGCCGAGAGCGGCCGTTGAAGGATCGATGTAGCGCTCGCGGTTGACGTCGATGTGCAACTGCAGGCTGAGGGCGTCGAGGACGAAATCGCGTAGCGCGGCGTTGAAGTCGACGAGGCGCAAGGGTTGGCCGTCGGCGTCGACGAGTGGCTGGTGGAACACACGGTGGAAGTCGTCGGCGTAGTATTCGAAGTAGGGGCTCGAGCGATATGCGCTGACGATGGCGTTCCAATGCTGGCGGCGCCACTCGCCGTGGTCGCTGATGAGCACCTCACCCGTCGGTGTCTTAGAGAGCGATACTCCCCCCGTTCTTGCAGGAGCAAGCGTCTCTTCGAGCCGAGCTCGGAGGGCAGGGGTGGTCACAGGAATCGTTAGTGCGATCGGTCCGTCGTCGCCTACGATGATGCAGCGGTTGCGGTACGTCTGCTTGACGTAGTGGTCGGCCTGTTCCTCGATGACGAAGCCTTCGTCGCTCCCAGAGCGCGCTTGCGCCAATGCGCTACTATACAGCTTTGTATAATAGTGCACTGGCGCAAGGTATGCTGAGGAGAGAAGAAGCCCCCCTCCAGCTCCCCCCGATAGGGGGAGGGTTCGTTCACTCTGAGGGGCAGTTGTATCTTTGTTTTCCATGGATAATGCTTTTAGATACTTCGAGCCCCTCCCCTAACGGGGGAGGTTGGGAGGGGGCTTACTTAATGTCGTCCACCCACTTGAAGCAGCGGTTCCAGCGGATGCCGCCGGAGAAGGTGCCGTAGTCCTTGTCGGTGGAGAGCCATACGAAGAGAGGCTTGCCGACGATGTGGTCCTCGGGTACAAAGCCCCAGAAGCGGCTGTCGGCAGAGTTGTCGCGGTTGTCGCCCTGCATCCAATAGTAGTCGAGCTTGAAGGTATACTTCGTGGCGGGCTGGCCGTTGATGATGATCTTGCCGTCCTTCACCTCGAGGGTGTTGCCTTCGTAGTTCTTGATGCAACGCTCGTAGATGGGAAGGTTGTCGAGGGTGAGGTCGATGCTCTTGCCCTTGGCGGGAATCCAGACGGGGCCATAGTTTGCCGTCGACCAGCCGGTAGCCTTGTTGAGCGGGTAGAGGAGTTCGGCAAGGGCTGGAGCGGGCTCAAGCACCTTGGCGATTTCGGGATGGCTGTCGAGCACCTTCTTCGTGCCCTTGTTGAGCGGCATGCAGACCACGTTCTCGCTTACCACCTGGCCGAGGTCTTCCTCCGTGATGCCGTTGAGGCGCAGGAAGTCGGGATCGCCGGTGAGGAGTTCGGAGACGTAGTTCATGTCGTAACCACCGGCGCGGAGCTGCTCGGGATTGTAGCCGCCCAGCTTGGACCAGTTCTTCCACTCTACGTAGTAGGCGTACTGCGCAAGCGTGGGTTCAGCCATGGGCTTGCCGTCGGTGTAGACGATGTTGTTCTTGATCTGCAGTGTCTGGCCGGGCAGACCGACGCAGCGCTTCACGTAGTTCTCGCGACGGTCAACGGGGCGGCCGCTGATTTCGCCAAACTGCGGGTTGGAGGCCACGATCTTGTGACCCTCGTTGTAGATGCGGGCCCAAGCGGCACGCTGCTCGAGAGCGGGCATGGAGTCGGTGGGCAGAGCGCACTGGAGGCTCTGACGGCCCTGATCGTAGCAGAGACGATAGAAGTCGGTGTTCTGGGCGTATTCGGCAATCGTGTCGCCAGCGGGGTAGGTGAAGACGACGATGTCGCCCTGTTCAATCTGGCCGAGACCCTTCACGCGGCGGTAGTCCCAGCGGGGCCACTCGACGTAGCTCTTGGCGCCGCGGAAGAGCCACGTGGGCAGATTGTGCTGCGTCAGGGGTACGGTGAGGGGAGTGGAGGGAATACGGGGACCGTACGACAGCTTGCTGACGAGGAGGTAGTCGCCCGTGAGGAGGCTCTTCTCAAGCGAAGAAGAGGGAATGACGAAGTTCTGGAAGAAGAAGAGATTGAGGAAGTAGATGGCCACGCCGGCAAAGACGATGGCATCGACCCACGACATGACGAAGCGCACCACGCTGTTGGGGTGCTCGCGCCACCAACTCCAATTGATTTTGTGAGTGATGTAGACGTCGTAAATGAAGGGAACGACGATGATGCCCCACCAGCAGCCTACCCAAAAGAGGAAGGCAAGGTAGAGGATGGTAACGATGGCGAAGGCTACCCACTGCTTTTTGGGGGCTTCTTGAGGCTTGGGAATTTCTTTGGTTACGAGTGCCATAGACCCACCCCCTGCCCCTCCCTGAAATGGAGGGGAGTATATACCTTGGGGGTGAAAAGGTTTTTAAGAGTTTATTAATTAGAATGAGTGACAGCTCCCCGCCCTTTTAGGGAGGGGTAGGGGGAGGGTCTTTAGAAGTTAAAGAGGTCGTCAATGGTTTGCCAACCGCTCTTGTCCTTGAGGAATTCGGCGGCGAGGACAACACCGAGGGCAAAGCCTTCGCGGGTGTGGGCGGAGTGTGTAATCTCGATGAGGTCGGCAGGAGAGTCGTAGGTGATGGTGTGAATACCAGGCACTTCGCCGCGGCGGACGTCGTCGATGCGAAGCACCTCGGGAGCCGTCTCGTGGAGGCCCCAGCGCTCCTTGCGGTCCAGTTCCTCGACGATGTGCTCAGCCAGTGTGATGGCCGTGCCCGAGGGGGCGTCGAGCTTGTGGACGTGGTGCGTTTCTATCATGCTGACATCGTAGCTGTCGAAGCCGTTCATGATGCGTGCGAGGTAGCGGTTGACGGCGCGGAAGATGGCCACGCCGACGCTGAAGTTGGAGCTCCAGAGCAGCGTGTTTGTACCGTCGGCGCAGAGCTGCTTCATCTCTTCGAGCACGGAGCCCTTGAGCCATCCCGTAGAGCCGCTGACTACCTTGACGCCCTGCTCGAAGCAGCGGCGCACGTTGCCCTCTGCCACTGAGGGAGCGGTGAATTCGATGGCGGCTTCTGCCGAGCGGAAGGCGACGGAGTCGAAGTCGGCGGTGTTGTCGATGTCGATGATGCTGACAATCTCGTGTCCGCGGCTTTTGGCAATGGCCTCGATCATATGGCCCATTTTGCCGTATCCTATGAGTGCGATTTTCATTTTTGTCTATTCTTTGGGAATTTGCGTGCAAAATTATAAAATATCCACAGAATTGCCAAATCTTTTTCAGTTTTTCAGTATTTTTATGCCGCACATCTAATAATATAGCGCGCGAAATTTGGTCACATCACCACTTTTACGTAAATTTGCCGCGCATAGTAGTATGCACGCGGCCCACAGCGGCTTGCATCATCCCCACTACAACATCATCAACTTACAAACTTAAAAACTCGAAAACTTAAAATATGAGTCTTAAATGTGGCATCGTCGGCCTGCCTAACGTCGGCAAATCGACCCTCTTCAACTGCTTGAGTAACGCCAAGGCGCAGAGCGCCAACTTCCCCTTCTGCACCATCGAGCCCAACGTGGGCGTCATCACCGTGCCCGACGAGCGTCTTGCTGTTCTCGCACCGCTGGTCAACACCACGAAGCTCGTGCCCACGACGGTTGAAATCGTCGACATCGCCGGCCTCGTGAAGGGTGCCAGCAAGGGTGAAGGCCTCGGCAATAAGTTCCTCGGCAACATCCGCGAGACCGACGCCATCATCCACGTGCTCCGCTGCTTCGACGACCCCAACGTGGTGCGCGAAGGCGGTGCTCCCGTCGATCCCGTTTCCGATAAGGAGATCATCGACACAGAGCTCCAGCTCAAAGACCTCGAGACCTGCGAGGCACGCATCAAGAAGGTAGAAAAGATAGCCCAGGTGGGCGGCGACAAGAACGCCAAGGTGGAGTACGAAGTGCTCTGTGCCTACCGTGAGGCTCTGCTTCAGGGCAAGAACGCCCGCAGCGTAGAATTCGAAAGCAAGGAAGAGCAGGACGCTGCCAAGGGCCTCTTCCTCCTCACCTCTAAGCCTGTGATGTACGTCTGCAACGTAGATGAAGAAAGCGCCGCAACAGGCAATGCCTACGTGGAAGCCGTGCGTGAAGCCGTAAAGGACGAAGATGCCGAAATCCTCGTCGTAGCCGCCGCCACAGAGGCCGACATCGCCGAACTCGAGACCTACGAAGAGCGTCAGGAGTTCCTCGCCGACCTCGGCCTCGAAGAGAGCGGTTGCAACCGTCTGATTAAGGCTGCCTACAAGATGCTTCAGCTCGAAACCTTCCTCACCGCCGGTGAGATGGAAGTAAAGGCTTGGACCTACCGCAAGGGCTGGAAGGCTCCGCAGTGCGCTGGCGTCATCCACACCGACTTCGAGAAGGGCTTCATCCGCGCTCAGGTCATCAAGTACGACGACTTTGTGCGTCTCGGTTCCGAGGCCGCTGTTCGCGAGGCTGGTCTCCTCCACATCGAGGGCAAGGATTACGTGGTGCAGGACGGCGACATCATGCACTTCCTGTTTAATGTGTAAAAGACCCTCCCCCCAGCCCCACTCCCCTCGGTCCCCTCGTTATCGAGGGGCAGAAATCTGAAGGGCGGGGAGCAGTCACTAAGTTTAATATATTTTGAACCATAGCCCCCGTGGTATATTCTCCCCTCCATTTTAGGGAGGGGTTGGGGGTGGGTCCTCTTATGATCACCTGGAATCCCGATCTTGTGGCCTTTTCACTTGGCCCTATCGAAGTACGTTGGTACTCGCTCATGTGGTGCATCGGCCTTGCCGCAGCCTACTACGTCGTCTACCGCCTTTACAAAAAGCAGGGCATCCCTGAAGAGAAGTTTGATCCCCTCTTCCTCTACTGCTTCGTCGGCATCCTCGTCGGTGCACGCCTCGGCCACTGCCTCCTCTACGAACCTGAATACTTCTTGGCTCACCCCATGGAGATGTTCTTCCCCATCCGCTATGACCAAGCAGGCGACTGGCACTTCACGGGCTACGCCGGACTGGCCTCGCACGGTGGAACGGCGGGCATCATCCTCGCCCTCTGGCTCTACGTCAAGCGCACGAAGGTTAACTTCATTCACGTCATCGACAACATCGCCATCGCTACGCCCATCACCGCCTGCTGCATTCGTTTGGGCAACCTGATGAACAGCGAGATTGTGGGCAAATACACCGGCAGCGACTACGGCTTTGTCTTTGAACGCCTCGGCGACACCGCTCCCCGCCATCCCGGCCAGCTGTACGAGGCCATCGCCTACTTCGTCTTCTTCCTCGTGGGCCTCGCGCTCTATAAGAAGTGGCCCAAGAAGATTGGCACCGGTTTCTACTTCGGCTTCTGCCTCACCAGCATCTTTGCCTTCCGACTCTTCGTGGAGATCTTCAAGGAAGTGCAAGAACCGTGGGAGCTCGATATGGTTGCCAGCATCGGCCTCAATCAAGGCCAGTTGCTCTCCATCCCCTTCATCATCATCGGCCTCGTAGGCCTCTTCGGCGTGCTCAAGCGCTTTGGTGATGCAGAGAAGGAGGCATAAAGTCGTGGCGGCACAGCGTCACCCCGCTCCATTCGCAAATCAGAAAACAATCAACAATCCAAATAATCAATTTTTTCAAAAACAACACACCATGAAGACTACAAAAGTATTCTTTGGCGTTGCTGGTCTTGGCATGCTTATGCTCACCAGCTGCAGCAAGCTCGGCGAAATCTCTGCCGACAACTTTACCGTAACCCCCAACCCCCTTGAGGCAAATGCCGGTAAGGTACCTGCAACCATCGATGGCCGTTTCCCCGTGAAGTACATGAAGAAGAAGGCTACCGTTGTTGTAACTCCCGAACTCCGCTATGCTGGTGGCGTCGCTACCGGCCAGAGCGCAGCTTTCCAGGGCGAAAAGGCCGTGGGCAACAACCAGACCATCAGCTACAAGATGGGTGGCAACTACACCATGCGCAACGTATTTGACTACGTGCCCGAAATGCAGCAGAGCGAGCTCTACCTCACCTTCGACGCTCGTATCGGCAAGAAGGTGTTCAACGTGCCTGCAGTGAAGGTTGCTGATGGCGTCCTCGCTACCAGCCAGCTCGTTTATCAGACCGTAGGTTCTGCCAACACTTGTGTAGCTGCTGATGCTTACCAGCGCGTTATCGCTCAGCGTCAGGATGCTCAGATCAAGTACCTCATCAACCAGGCTAAGGTTCGCACCAGCGAGCTCGAGACCACCACTATCCAGGAATTCCTCCAGGTTCTCCGAGAGATCAAGGCTGATCAGAAGGGTTACGAACTCAGCAACATCGAGATCAGCGCTTACGCTTCACCCGAAGGTAAGCTCGACTTCAACGAGAAGCTCGCCGGCCAGCGTGAGGCCAGCGCCGCAGAATACGTAAACGGCCAGCTCGAAGCTCTTGAACTCGCCGGCAACGTCGACACCCGCTACACCGCAGAAGACTGGGAAGGCTTCCAGCAGCTCGTTGCTGCCAGCAACATCCAGGACAAGGACGTCATCCTCCGCGTGCTCAGCATGTATCAGGATCCTGAAGAGCGTGAAGTTCAGATCAAGAACATGAGCGCTGCCTTCAAGGAACTCGCTGACGAGATCCTCCCCGAACTCCGTCGTGCTCGCCTCACCATCAACTACAACACCGTAGGTCGTGCTGACGACGAGATCATGCAGCAGTTCAGCGCTGATCCCACCAAGCTCTCTCTCGAGGAACTCCTCTACGCTGCTACCCTCACCAACAGCCCCGCTGAGCAGAAGAGCATCTTCGAAGCTGCTACCCGTCAGTATCCCTCTGACTACCGTGCATACAACGGTCTCGCTCAGGTGGCTTACGCTAATGGCGACCTCACCGCTGCCAAGGCTGCTCTCGCCAAGGCTGGCAACAAGACCGAAGCTAACGCCAACGCTGCTCTCGTAGCTATCTCTGAAGGTATGCTCGACCAGGCTGAGACCCTCCTCGGCAAGGCTACTACCGCTGCCAACTACAACGAGATCCTCGGCAACCTCCAGATTGCTCGTGGCAACTACGCTCAGGCTGCTCAGGCTCTCAAGGGTGTAAATACCAACAGCGCCGCTCTCGCTCAGATTCTCACCAAGGACTACACCGCAGCAAAGAAGACCCTCGCTGCTGTGAAGAACGCTGACGCTTATACCTCTTACCTCAAGGCTATCGTAGCTGCTCGCACCAGCGACCTCGCTGCTGCCAAGGCTGCTCTCAAGGAGGCCGTTGCTCTTGATCCCAGCCTCGCTGAATACGCTGCCAAGGACCTCGAGCTCATCCTCGCTGGCGTGAAGTAAGAAACATACCATATAGAGACCCACCCCCGCCCCCTCCCTGTGAGAGAGGGGAGTAGTTACTATAGTAAATTATGAGTAAAATGAATCTTTTCAAAAGTATCTTTAATTCCATCATAACTAAAGTATCTACCCCCCTCCATTTTAGGGAGGGGCTGGGGGTGGGTCTTTTCCTCCTTCTCCTCGCCTCCTGTGGCCCCGACGGTAGCCACGGCCGCGTGAAGGGATCACTGTCGGGCATCTCCGAGGCCGACATCATCGCCTTTGTCGACGACACCATCGTCGGTGGACAAGGCACAGCCGACACCATCAAGATCAAGCGCGGCAGTTTCAGCTACGACCGCGAGGTGGACCGTCCCACTATCCTTACCCTCATTTACCCCAACTTCTCCACCACAAGCCTCGTCATCGAGCCCGGCAAGACCGTCAAGCTCAAAGGCGACGCCAACCGACTCAGCGAAATTGAAGTCGACGGCACGGAGGACAACAACCTCCTCACCGAATTCCGCAAGCACACCCACGGCAAGCGCGACGCAGAAGTGCAGCGCGAGGCCGCCACATTCATACGTACCCACGCCAAGACCACAGCCGCCGTGCTGCTTTTCCGCGACCTCTTTGCCAATGCCGAAGTCGTCGAGGCCAATCCTGCAGAATCGCTCCTTGGCGAACTGAGGAAGGCGCAGCCCAAGTCGCCCTCTGTCCAGCAGTTGGACTATCGTCTGAAGCCCCTGCTGGCCACAGCCCCCGGCAAGAAGCTCCCCGCATTCACCGCGACGACAACCGACGGCAAGAGCATCTCGTCAGACAACTACGACGGCAAGAATGTCCTCATTGTCTTTTGTGCTCAGTGGGACGCCTCGTTCTACAATATCAAGCGTCACGCTCGCGAGCTTGACGATAGCGTCACTTCGGGCAAGCTGTCGTTCCTCTTTATCTCGCTCGACACCGACAAGAAGCAGTTGCTGAACTCCAACGAGTACGATCCTCTCCCCGGCCGCATCGCTTTCGACGGCAAGGGCCTCAGTTCGCCCCTCGTGCGTAAGCTCGGCATGCGCTATCTTTCTGGTAGCCTCCTCGTGGGCAGCGACGGAAAGATTAAGGCCCGCGACATTCCTTGTGCCGATTGGGTCAGCAAGATTCCCGCGTTGTTGTAGTGGGGTAGGGCCTATAAGCCCTATGAGCCTTATAAGCCCTATAGCCCCATAGACCCCTGGCACACCAAACGCCGCAGCACCTTCTTTGCGAAGATGCTGCGGCGCTTTCATTGTTGCTCGGTGTCCTTACTTCACGCTGATTTCATCCACGAAGATGAAGGCGGGAAGATTGCGGCCCGTGTGCCACTGCGGGATGGCCTTGAGGCAAGGCGCTTTGACGCGGATGTAGCGTGCCTTCACGTCGCCCTCAACGCGGAGGGTGTGGGTGCGGATGCCGTCAGCATCGGTCTGAGCGTCGACACTGTAGTTCTGGCTGGCTACTACGTGGAAGGCGTGGGCCTCGTCCTGTGCAGCAGCAAGTTGTGCCAAGTCGGCCACATCTTCCGTTGCGGCGCAAACAGCCACTTCGAGGCCCGTGATGTCGAAGATCCAATCTGGTTTGCCTACCAGCGTGTTGAGGCTGACGGAAGTAATGTCCTGCTCGCTGCCGAGGTCGATGATAGCGTCGAGGTCCGTGCCGTTGAAGCCTATCCACTGGCCCGTCTGGAAGTTGGTGCCAGCGCCCTTGATGCCGTCCACCAGCGCCGTGCCACCCGTGAAGGTGTAGCGCGGAGCGGGAGCGTTCATGAGGACGATGGGGCTGGCCGTAGCCTTGTTGAAGGAGAACGATGCCGTCTCAATGTTGCTGCGCTCGAAGCGTGTAGCGGCCGAACCCGGACGGCGCTCGGCGGGACGGAACGTGGCAGCGCACAGCTGGCAGTCCTGGCGGATTTCGATGGGTTCGTCGTAGACAGCCGACGCGCGGTTGACGGGCTCCGTGCCGTCGAGAGTGTAATAGATGTCCACAGGCAGTGCCGAAGAAAGTTCAGCCGTGATGCAGCGCTTTTCGGTGTCAACGCCATACTGGCCGCGCACGTCGTAGATATGCTGTGCGTAGTTATAGCCCTGCTCGTCGTAAAGCCCCATAAGGCGGAGCGTGCGCTGGAGGAAGTCGTCATAGTCCTTCGTGCCGCGCTGCGTCCACTGGATTTCTGCGAGGGCAGCCATACGCGGCAGCTCCATGTACTCAATCTGGCGGTACGTCGGCATATACTCCGTCCAGCAGTTGGCCTGCACGCCCACGATGTAAGGTGCCAAACCCTCAGCGAGCATCGCATCGTTCACCGGCTCGTAATGGTACACGCGGTCAAGCGGCAGATAGCCGCCGATGGCGTCGGGCTCGTTCTCCGTGTTGAGGCTCTGGTAATAGTCGAAGTAAAGATACGTATTGGGCGTCATGATGACGTCGTGCTTCTGGCGAGCAGCTTCGATGCCGCCCTCCTCGCCGCGCCAACTCATCACCGTAGCGCCGTCGGCCAGTCCGCCTTCGAGCGTCTCGTCCCAACCAATCATCTTGCGGCCGAGCTTGGCGAGATGATCTGCGGCATGGTGAATGACGTAGCTCTGCAGACGCTCCTCTGCCGTGTGCTTGCCGTCGGCTTCGAGACCCTCAGCCTTGATGCGGGCCTGGCACTTGGGGCAAGTCTTCCACGACGTCTTGGGACACTCGTCGCCACCCACGTGAATGTATTCGGAGGGGAAAATCTTGACAATCTCGTCGAGCACATCGTCGATGAACTTCAGCGTGCGGTCGTTGCCGGCACAGAGCACATCCTCGCTCACGCCCCACTGGCGCCAAACTTCATAGGGACCGCCCGTACAACCCAGTTCGGGGTAAGCAGCGAGCGCACCCTGCATGTGGCCGGGCAGGTCAATCTCTGGAATAATCGTGATGTTGCGCTCCTGGGCATACTTCACGATGGCCTTCGCCTCCTTCTGGGTGTAGAATCCGCCGTAAGGCACACCGTCGTACTTGCCGCTGTTATGGCCGATGACGGTCTCCGAGCGCTTCGAGCCAATGGCGGTGAGGCCAGGATATTTCTTGATTTCGATGCGCCAGCCCTGGTCGTCGGTGATGTGCCAATGGAGGCGGTTGATGTTGTGGAGCGCAAGCATGTCGATGAAGCGGTACATGCTGTCGACGGGCACAAAGTGGCGGCTCACGTCGAGGTGTGCGCCTCGGTAGCTGAAGCGGGGAGCGTCAGCGATGTCCACAGCGGGCACGTCCACGTGGCGGTCGCCATGGAGGCGCGGATTGTTGGGGTTGATGAGGTAGTGAGGCAGTGCCTTGCGGAGGGTCTGGATGCCGTAGAACACGCCAGCGTCAGAGCCGCCCTTGATGGTGATGCCTGCGTCCCCGACCGTGAGTCCGTAGCCCTCGGGGGGCATGCTTCCGGGCTTTACCGTAAGCACGATGGCATTTGATGCAGGCACCTTCTTGGTGATGGCCAGCGTCAGGCCCGCACGCTCCTGGATGTACTGCTGCAGGAAGAGGGCGTTGCGCTTGGCCGCCTTACCTTTGCCGTAGACGATGCGGGTTTCGGCGTTGATGGTGAAGTGACTGTCGGCAGAAGTCTTGATGGTCATCGGTCTCGGCACGACGTTGAAGTCGGCTTCCTGCGCCTGCGCTTGCAGAGGGAGGAGGGAAGAGGCAAGAGGTAAAAGAACCATCAAAGAAGAGAGAATCGTCTTTTTCATAGATGAAGTGTATGTAGGGTTTATGGCGCAAAGGTACAAAAAAATCTACAATCGCGTTACACATTTATATATAATAATGAGTATAGGAGCACATTTTGAGAATATTTTTTGCAACATTGCGAAAAAAAGAGTACCTTTGCGACTTACTAACAATCATTTAACGCAGAAAAACGCACCGCATACCATGAAACGCAGCATTCTCACTATCCTCCTCGTCATCGTCAGCACGTTGGCTGGCGCATTCTCCGCCTCCGCACAGACCAAAGCCCTCCTCGGTTACTGCGAAGGCCAGATAGCCGACGCCACCAACGGCCGCGTCACCGGCATCAGCGGCGACGAGGCTTGGCTTGACCTTGCCATCCGTCTGCCGCAAAGCATGCTGTCGAGCTATGCCGGCTGCAACATCACCGGCATCAACTTCGGTCTGCCCCAGGCCGACGGATATCCCGAATTCGCTACGGGTTGGGTACGTACCAGCCAAAGCGGAGCCAATATGGTCGAAGGCACCAACACCGCCCTCAAGAAGGGGTGGAATGCCGTGTCGGCCACAAAACCCTACACCATCACGGGCCAGGAAACCGAGCTGTGGATCGGCGTCACATTCCGCCAAGCCATGAAGATGAACATCATCTCCTTTGCCGGCACCGACAGCCCCGACGGCGCTTGGGTGGGCAAGAACGGCAAGTGGACCGACTACTCCTCGAAGCACTGGGGCAGCCTCGCCCTCGAGGCCATCATCGAAGGCAAAGTGCCCACGCGCAACCTCACCATCGTCACCGCCCAGCCCACGCAGACGCTCGTAGAGACGGGCAAGCCCATCGTCATCACCGGCACCATCAAGAACCAGGCTCCCGAGACCGCCACGCGTCCCATCATCCGCTATGATGTGAACGACGGCGCCGTCACCGGAGCCTACGAGGTGCCTGCCACGCTGGCCTTCCGAGACGTTACGGATTTCTCCCTCAGCATTCCCTCCGACAATCTCGCGCCCGACGCCACCGCCCGCATCACCCTGACCCTCTGCTGGCCCGACGGCGGTGAGGACGACGGCCCCGAGGACAACGAAGTGCAGCTTACGGTCGACATGGTTCGCGAACTCTTCTACCGCACGATGCTCGTGGAAGAAGGCACCGGCGCCTGGTGCGGATGGTGCGTATACGGCATCGTCGGCCTCCGCGAGATGAAGGCCAAATACGGCGACCGCTTCATCGGCATCGCTGTCCACGACGGCGACCAGTACGTTGTGGGCAATTACCACAACTGGCTCGTGCCGCAGCTCCCCTCGGGCTTCCCCGGCTGCCTTATCAACCGCTCCGGCGGCGAGCAGTTGCCGCGATTTGACGAGCTGAATAATTTCTACGCCCACATGGACCCCATCGCCGAGGCAGGCATTGACCTCACGGTACGCTACATTGACGGCAAACTCGTCTGTGAGGCCGAGTCGCGCTTCTTCTCGAACCACACGAACAGCGATTACCGCGTCGTCTTCGTCGTGACGGAGAACCAGCTCCCCATCCACCAGAAGAACTACTACGCCGGCAATGCCCGCGGCCCTATGGGAGGCTTTGAAAACCTGCCTGGCGACGTCAATATCGAGGTCGACGACATTGCTCGCGCCATCTATCCCTCGCCCACCGGCGAGAAGGGCAGCATTCCCGCCAAGGTCGAGAAGGGCGTCGGCTACGGTTACCGCATCACGGCCACCATGCCCAAGTACAGCAAAGCCGAGAACCTTGAGGTGGTAGCCATCCTCCTCAACGGCAAGACGGGCGAAGCCATCCAGGCCACAAAGACCAACAAAATCTACGGCCTCAACGCCGAGGAGGACCTCGATGGCGTGGCTGTTCCCTTCGCTCCGGGCTTCACTCCTGACGACGTCATCTACGACCTCAGCGGCCGCCGTCTGGCAGAGCCCGTTCCCGGACAGCCCTTCATCAAGAACGGCCATAAGTACGTAAAATAGAAAAACAAAAAGCATAAATGTTATGAAGAAAGCTTTACTCTTCCTCTTTGCCGCAGCCAGCATGATGGCCGCCAGCGCACAGAAAATCACCTTCAAGAACTGCAATGTGAAGTCGTTCGACGAGGTCGTTGCATCGCGTCCCAACGCCAGCATCCGTCCTGCCGCTCCCGCTAAGGCCAGCAATGCCCTCGTCACTCCCGAAGGCGAGATGAAGTACTACAACATGAACGCCGTCGTGCGCGATATCGTCGGCCTCATGCCCGTCATGGGAGTAGCCGAGAAACTCTACTTTTCCGCCGACGGCAAGAGCATCTACTTCGGCAGCCTCTTCCCCAGCATCCTCAAGTGCGAGGACATCTGGGCAAAAGGCACGATCAACGGCGACGATGTGATGATTGACTGCTACGACGAGATCTATCACCTCGAAGTTATGGACGCCGAGGGCAATGTTGTCGAGACGCGCCAACTCCACGTCGGCGAACTCCTCGTCGACGACCGCGGCAACCCTTACGGTCTCGACGACGTCCACTTCACCAAGGACGGCGACCGCTACTACATCGACTACACCGACATTGACCTTCGCCCCATCGTGCTCTTCGTTGTCGAATCCAATCAGGACGTTACCGTCTTCACCACGGCCTACAACCACGACCTGCGTCCCTACGAGGGCAACACGAATCTCAACGAGCTGCCCGCCAGCGCCAGCGTCAGCGAGTACATCTACAACGGTCAGGACACTTATGGCCAGGACTTCGCCATTAAGGGCCACGTCGGCATCGACGGCGACGACTATTACTTCGATTCGCTCCTTCCCGAAGCCGGCCACGCCTGGATCAAGGGTACGCGCAAGGGCAACACCATTACGCTCGAGAACGATCAGTTCCTGGGCACCGACATCAGCTACTACCTCTACTACAACGGCTTCAAGACCACCGGCTTCGACACTTCGACGGGCCAGTACAAGGGTAGTTACACCAAACTGACCTTCAGCGTCGACGATGCCGGCATCATCACCCTCAACAGCTCCAACAATACTTTCCCCTGCGCCTTCTTCCCCAGCGGCAACCAGTTCTACGCCACCTTCCAAAACCGCATCGAACCCTATCTGGGCGACGGCGCTGCCTACCCTTCCGATCCTTACGACCTCAAGCTCGTGACGAAGTATTTTGAAAAGTACGGCGAAAACTCCATCAGCTTCCTCCTCGACTACATGTCGTCCGAAGGAAAATACATCAACCCCGACAATCTCTACTACTGCATGTGGCTCGACGACGACATCTACAATTTCAACAAGAGCCTCTACCCCTATCTCCACGAGGAGAACATGAAGTACTTCCCCTACGGTTACAAGGACGAGGGTAACTACGACATCTACATGGCCGATGACGGCCGCAACGTCATCTGCTTCCGCGAAGATATGTTTGTGCAGTGTGGCATCCAGGCTGTCTACCGCATCGACGGCAAGGAGTACGGCTCCAACATTGTCTACGTCGACGAGGAGGGCAACATCGAGAAGGTGGCTCCCGAGAATGGCGAGACAAACGGTCTGAAGCGCATCGAACTCCCCGCTGCCAACGGCAGTTGGTACGACCTCTATGGTCGCCGCGCCGCCAATGTCCAGCCCGGTCAGGTATACATCCAGAACGGCCGCCGCATCATTGCGCAGTAATCTCTCTTGCAGAGTCTTCAATCTCTCTTGCAGAGTAGTCA
>JAUNIC010000059.1:1130-17137 GCA_030523615.1 Bacteroidales bacterium | reverse complement strand
CACTATTTCCTCGCTCTCACAAAGCGGGGAGCGTCGAAACAATCGTTGATGATCTCGACATTCTGGAAGCCGTAGTCCTCGAAAAGGGCTGCGGTTTCTTGTGTGTAGGCACAACGTCTCGGTGCCCTTACTCTCCTGTCAACCAAAGGGAGAGGTAGCGGTCATAGATATAATACCCCTGCTCCGACTTTGCAACTATGCCATTCTTTACCAAGGCATTTAGTGCCAACTTTACACTGCTGACGGCTGAAAGATTGTGACGGCGCATGAAGGCCTGTTCGTGAGGTTGCAGCACAATATCCTCACGAGCTATGGCACGGAGCAACTTGAGTTGGCCGCGGGCCATAAGGTCGCAGTAGTCCTTGTAAACGACTTCGCCCTCCTTCCTGATGTCGCTATATATCTCAAGCAGATGCTCTCGGGTAATCACGGTATGGGGCATGGCATACAGACGATTTAGAATGTCCTGAATGTAGTATGTGTAGCCACGTGCAACATCGTAGGCTTCGTGGAAAACGTCTGCTGGTAACTCTTTACCACCTGCATGCATCAAACGTGAGGCGAACTCGTAGTATACCTCCTTCTTCAAAGGTGTAAGCCCCATACGCTGTGTGCTCTGGTAGAAGGGTCTGCGGGGTGAGGAGAACATGTCTGCCATCAGGTGCTGCTTGCTTCCGGCATATATGAAGTGTACGTTGGGGGCAAACTGAGCCACAGAACGCAGCAGGGCCTCTGTTCCTTTTTCCGGATACTCCAGAATCTGCTGGAACTCATCAATGGCAATGAAGCATTCATGATGGCTTTCGCACATATAGTTCATTATCTCCTGTAAGGTTGCAGGGCTCGACTGAGGTTGAACGTCAAGTGAAATGGAAGGTGCGCCAGTCATCGGATCAACGCTGAAAACAGGACGGCAACTTTTGAAAAATGCTGATATGTTCGCCATCAGCTTCTCACCGAACGTGTCCATGCTGCCGAGGATAACCGTCGCCATCTGCTTAACCAGGTCGGTCAGATTCTCTGTACTATAAATGTCGAGATAGAAGCATCTGCGTGTATTGTCCTCGGCAATCAATCTGTTGAAAGTGTGAAGTATCAGCCCAGTCTTTCCCAGACGTCGAGGACTTATAAGAGCAACGTTTCGCCCATTAACAAGAGCTGCCGCCAGCATTGCTGTTTCGTCCTCACGGTCACAGAAATAATCAGGTCCGCCGTAGCCTAATGTATAGAAGCGATTGGTCAGAAAGCAGCCAAACATAAAATAAGAAACATAAAAACTGAAATCGACCGCAAAGGTAAGCATTTATTTTGATATTCACAACATTTCGGGGAGGAAATTGGAAGAACATTCGCGCAAACCACGAAGGGTAACATTCATCGACCGAAGGGATTTTCTCAAATCATAGTTAAAGCCACAAACGGACACAGCACTATTTCCTCGCTCGCACAAAGCGGGGAGCGTCGAAACAATCGTTGATGATCTCGACGTTCTGGAAACCGTAGTCCTGGAAGAGGGCTGCGGTTTCTTGTGTGTAGGCACGGTTGCACTCCACAATCAGGGAGCCGCCGGGGAGGAGGCGGGCACGGGCTATCTCGGCGAGGGCACGGTAGAAGAGGAGGGGATCGTCGTCGGGAACAAAGAGGGCGGTGTGGGGCTCGTGGTCGAGGACGTTGGCGTCCATCTCCGCAGCCTCGCGACGGCAGATGTAGGGAGGGTTGCTGATTATTAAGGTAAGAGGTTGGAGGGAAGAGGGAAGAGATTCCTTTACGGCCTCAGCCTCAGCGAGAATATCCTTGCGATGGAACGTGACGTTCTTGGCGCCGAGGGCCTCGGCGTTTTCGCGAGCCACGGCGAGGGCGCCTTCGCTGATGTCCCACGCCTCGACTTGCCATTCGGGATGCTCGAGAGCAATGGTGATGGCGATGCAGCCCGAGCCGGTGCCGCAGTCGAGGACAAGCCCCCCTCCATCTCCCCCCCTTAGGGGGAGTGCTCGTATTCGCTGACTGCGTTCTTTTACGGATTCGCTCTCCGACGCTTCGAGCCCTCCCCCTAATGGGGGGAGCAGGAGGGGGGCTTTCTCCGTCTCCGGCCTCGGGATGAGGGTATCGGGCGTCACCTTGAAATAGCGGCCACAGAAGAGCGCGCGGCCCGTTGCGTGCTGCATGGGAGTGCCTTCGGCGATTTTTTTGACGATTTCTTCGAAATCATGGTGCTCCTCTGCCGAAAAATCAGTATCTTTGCCGAGCAATACATCTGTGCGGGTTGCTCCGTACTGATCTTCAAGCAGCGCGAAGGCCATGGCTGAGGCCTCGCCGGCACCGTAGCGCTCCGTAAATGCGCGGCGGGCATGCTGGTACAAATGGTCGAATGATGCTTTCATGCTGCAAAGTTATAACTTTCTTTTGAACTGAGAAAATGATGCAACGAGAAATAGATGAATTTTGGATGCGACGCGCCATCCAGCTCGCTCAGAACGGCGAACTCACCGCGCACCCCAACCCTATGGTCGGGGCAGTCATTGTGACCCCCCCAGCCCCCCGAGCGGGGGGAGAGGAATGTACTGCATCTGAAGGGCCATCTGGGTTTGTAGTATCTGCTCCCCCCGTTCGGGGGGCTGGGGGGGTCGGCCGCATCCTTGGCGAGGGCTATCACCACGCTGCAGGCGAACCGCATGCCGAGGTGATGGCGGTGCGCAACGTGCGGCCTCAAGACCTTGCTTTACTGCCGCAATCCACAATCTACGTCACCCTCGAGCCCTGTGCCCACTACGGCCGCACACCCCCTTGCGCCGAACTCCTCATCCGCAACCACGTGGGTAGGGTAGTGGTGGGCTGCGTCGACCCCTTCACAAAGGTGGGCGGCCGCGGCATCACAATGCTTCGCGAAGCCGGCATTGACGTCACCGTCGGCGTGCTGCGCGAGGAGTGCCTCTACCTCATCCGCCACTTCATCTGTGCGCAGACGATGCGTCGCCCGTTCATCACGCTGAAGTGGGCCCGCAGCGCCGACGGATTCATTGACCGCCGCCGCACAAGCCTCGAAGCCGACGGTCCCGCGGCACGTCTCTCGACGCCTCTCACGCAGATCCACGTGCACCATCTCCGCGCTGCCCACCAGGCCATTCTCGTGGGTCGCAAGACGCTGGAGCTGGACCATCCTTCGCTCAACGTGCGCCATTACGGTGGTCGTTCGCCGCTGCGCTGCGTTCTCGGCAGTGTAGGCGAGGAGGCCCTCAACGCCGGCTACCAAGCCTACGCCGACATCGATTCGCTCCTCGAAGGCCTGCGCCGCGAGGGTGTGCAGTCGCTCCTTGTCGAAGGTGGCTCCCAGACGCTGCAATCCTTCATCGAGCGCGACCTTTGGGACGAGGCGTGGGAGGAGCATAGCGAGATCACTCTGACCCCCCCAGCCCCCCGCGCTCGGCTCGAAGAGACGCTTGCTACTGCAAGAACGGGGGGAGCAGATACTGCTGCTAATGAAGAACCCTCAAAAGACGAGGTGACTGCCCCCCTCCATCATAGGGAGGGGCAGGGGGTGGGTCTTGTTCCCGCTCCCGAGATGCCGCTCTGCTTCAAACCCGAACGCGAGATGCACTTCGGCGTAGAGTTCTACCACTGGAAGAGCCCCGTGCTGCAAAAACATTACGTGGACTTCTAAACAACTATCTCCTCGCCACACTTTTCTCTCCCCGTCACACAATGAAATTTCTTTGAAGAAGATGTCGTGCCACAGCCGTGAGTCGATCGTCTCACAAACGTGACACAATAGTTTCACAAGCGTAGCACAATAGTCTCACAGTCGTGAGTCGATCGTGTCACATATATGAAACGGCATAAATCTCCGAGATAATTATTTGTATCCCTAACATCTTTCACTATATGTCCAAGAAAAACACCCTCCTCACCGCTCTGCTTCTCGCCACGGGAGCAATGACGGCCAGCGCCGACAGCTTCACGATGAAAAATGTCGTTTCGGACTTCGGCATCTGCGTCGACGCCGGCCTCACCGTCACTATTACCTCTGGCGATGGCCAACAGCACACCTACGTCTCCGACGGCACATTCGTCGGCACAGACGCCGCCGCCGACATGATCTTCAATCTCGGCACAACGAACGAGATTACCGTCACGACCGACGGCTACATACGCAATCTTTACCTTGACTACACCGCCGCCACCAGCTTCGAGGTAGGAGCCCTGCCACGTGTAGAAGTACTCAACCTGAGCTACACAAATATGACGGAGCTCAACCTTACGAAACTCCCCGAACTGCAGACGCTCATCCTCGATGCCAACACGAAAATTGAGCGCCTCGACCTCACGAAGCAGACGAAGCTCCGCAAGCTGCATACGTCGGGCTGTAGCAACCTCAAAGAAGTCGTACTCAACACCACCGCGCTCACCGACTTCTGGGCAGACAACTGCAAACTCTCGGGCACGCTTGACCTCTCGAAGCAGAACCATCTACGCTGCCTCAACGTCTCTGCCAACAACTATATCTATGGCCACCTCGACCATGTGCTTCTCAGCAACACCGACGCCGCCAAGAAAGCCCTCGACTACGTCAATCTGTCGATGAACTACCTCTTCTTCGACTCCTTCCCCACCGTTTACGACAAGGTAGCAAAGGAATACACCGTCATCAGCAGCCTCGACAAGCAGAAGCTCTTCCACTACGTCGACTACTTCCTCCCCGGCCAGCAGTACGACATCAGCGACCTCATCCGTTACAACGCGTGGGGCGTGGCCATCGGCCCCAAGGTCGAGCTCTACCGCATGACGAAGCCCGGCGACTACACCCCCGTGGCCGAGAATCTCCTCGTCGAAGGTACCGACTACACCAAGGTGGGCTCTTACAAGTACACCTTCCTCACCGAGCAGCCCCGCGTCTTCTTCCGCGTCAGCAGCGATCTCTACCCCGACCTCACCCTCATCACCTCACCCTTCGGCATCACCTCTGACCCCGACGGCATCAGCACCGTCATTCGCGACACCGATGACGCCGCTCCTGCCTACGACCTCCAGGGCCGCCCCGTAGGAGCACGGCAGACACAGGAGCCGGCAGGCTTCATCATCAAGAACGGCAAGAAAGTCATCACCAAATAATCATCCCCAACCACCGTTCCCGACGCTTCTACGTCGGGCCAAACCACAAAGCACCATGAAAAAGCAACTCTTTCTTTCTGCGCTGGGGATATTCACCACCATCCTCACCGCTTCCGCACAACATAAAGCGTTCGGCTACCAAGATATCCAATGGATACATAACGACTGCGAACGCGCCTACATCGACTGCGCACGCGACACCGTGAAGGTGGGCTTCGACCCCACGAAGGCCTACGTCGGCGTCTTGGCCGGCAAGGACTACACCGTCACGGCCGATGACGCTTGGCTCACCGCCGAAAAGCACGTCCACGGCCTCGCCATCAGCGTCGGCTACTCCTATCTCGTCGACAAGCGCGTGGGCAGTTTTACCCTCACCACCGCCGACGGCTCCTACAGCCGCAAACTCTACGTAGAGCAGGCCGCCAACACCAGCGCGGGCAGCATCCAGGGCGACAAGAAGATCGCCATCGGCAGCGCCAACGCTGACCAAAGCCAGAGCGGCGAACCTATCCGTAACACCTACGACGACAACTTCTCGACCATCTGGCACTCGCCTTACAGCATGACCTCGACAACGTTCCCCGTCACGCTGACCTACACCCTCAAGGAGGCCGGCCATGTGGACTACATGCTCTACACTCCGCGCCAGGACGGCAACACCAACGGCAACTTCAAGCAGATTACCGTCAACTACGCCACAAGCGCTGCCCCCGACAAGTGGGTGAAGCTTTGCGACAAGAACCTCGACGGCGCAAGCAGTGCCGCGAAGATTCCCTTCGGCAACGCTGGTATCGACGACGTCCTGAAGGTTCAGATCATCGTGAAGAGCGGCCAGAACAACTACGCTTCGTGCTCCGAGATGGGATTCTACCAGAACGACGGCACGTTCGGCACACTCGTAAAGCAGTACTTCAAGGACGACCTCTGCACGCAGCTTGCCGACGGCGTGACGGCCGAGAGCGCTGCCACTATCGAGGATCCCTACCTCCGCCAGCTCGTGAGCTACATGATCAGCGGCGAGTACTCCACGAAGTATCGCGTTGGCGAATTCGAGCCTTACGAAACCATCGGCAGTGTGCGCGAACGCCTCAAGACGTCGAACCCGCCTTGTAACTACGAAAATCCCACCGGCATCTACTTCGAAAAGGGTCAGACGCTGGCTATCTTTGTCGAGGGAATCACGACCGTGAAGCCGTCGCTGAAAATCTACTGTTTCGGCGAGGGCGACGACTTCCAGACGAACTCTACCTATCCGCTGCAGAACGGCATTAACGTCATCACAACCCGCACGCGCGGCAACGGCTACCTGATGTATTACAGCGACGACTACGCCAAGCTCCCCAACGTGCGTGTGCACTTCGCCATGGCTACGGAGAACGGTTACTTCGACCTTCAGCGCGGCGATACGAACGAGGACTGGATCAGCCTCCTCGCCAACGCTACAAGCGACATTATCGACATTCGTTCGCCCCGCATGCAGGCCGCTATGCCGCTCAAGACGCTCCGCAGCGTGTGTCCGAAGAAGGGTGTGGAACTGGCCACAATCTACGACAACATCATCTACCGCGAGCGTGAGGTGATGGGCCTCGTGCAGGGCATTCCGGGCTTCACCGCCGAACCCAAGAACCGCCAGTTTGCACGTCCCGCCGCCAGCGGTATGTTTGCTTCGGGCGAAGGTGCCAACGCTGCTTTCGGTTCGCTCGGCGAGTGGTGCAACCCCGACAACTTCGGCTATTGGGGCCTTGGCCATGAGTTGGGTCACAACAACCAGATCACGAACGGTTTCAAGTGGCCGGGCCTCGGCGAGACCACTAATAATATATATGCGTCGTGGGTAGAGCACAAGCTCGGCACGGGCTACCACCGTCTCGAGGACGAAGTGAGCGGCGTAGACGCCTACAAGGGCATGCGCGGCGGCCGCTTCGAGGCTTACCTTGAAGAAGGTGTGCGCAAGGGCGTCAGCTGGCAGTTGCAGGACGGTCCCGACTATCACGGCGCCGAACCCGCTGCCGACGGCTCGCGCAACTATGACCACTTCGTCAAGGTTATCCCCCTCTACCAGCTCAACCTTTGGACGCAGGATTGCGGCAAGAGCCCCAACGCCTACGGCAAAGTCATCCAGGGCTACCGCACGCTGACAAACAATCCCGGCGACTCGGGCAAGCAGCAGATTAACTTCATGCGCAACTTCTGCGACTCCACGCAGATTGACTTCCTCGACTTCTTCGAGAAGGCCGGCATGCTGCGTCCCATCGACCGCATGATCGAGGACTACAGCAAGGGCAGATTGACGATTACGCAGGCGATGATCGACGACCTGCGCGCTTACATCGCCGCAAAGGGCTATCCCAAGGCTCCTGCTGCGCTGAATTACCTCAACGCGTATAATCTTGCCTCCTTCCGCGAAGAGACGCCTCTGACGACTTCTGGCACGCTCAACTCCGGTTGCTCGAAGAGCGGCGAGTTTGTCACCGTGACGCACGCCAAGTGGCCGGGCGCTGTGGGCTTCGAGACTTACGATGCCGACGGCAACTGCACCGCCATCACGATGTACGGCCTCGGCGACACGCAGCAGAAGGCCACGAAGACGAAGGTCCTCTATCCCGCCGGCTCGAAATATATCATGGCCGTTGGCTTCGACGGCACCCGCGTGAAGTGCTACGAGAAATGATAGAATGAAATCGCGCCTTGGGCGCTAATGATAAAACGAAAGAATGACCCTTCGGCTCAGACGTTGATGCCGAAGGGTCATTCTTTCATTTTATCATTTCATCAGTCCTTCCAGTCCTGCGCCTTGGCCGCCGCCGGGCTGGCTGAGCTGCTGCATCTGGTTGGTGCTCTCGATGATGTCGCTCTGCACCTTCGACTGGTGCTTGCGAACGTTCACCTTGGAGTTACCAAACTTGTAGCTGAGGCTGATGGACACACCCCAGAGCGGGCTGGTGATGTCGGTGAGGTTGGAGAAGTCGGGGCCTTCGGAGTAGTTCTTGAAGTGAACCTTGCCGTCAGCGCGGAGACTGCTCATGACACGGAGGCTGACGTCGAACTTCTCCTTGAAGAAGGCGCGAGAGACGTTGGCCGTGATCATGTTGAAGCCAGCGTTGTAGCCCTGGAGGGTGTAGGTCTTGGAGTTGGCAATGAGGAAGAGGCCGCCCTTGAAGTCGCGGGGGAAGGTCTGCTGCACACCGAACATGATGTTGTACTGCCATCCGCTGTTCTCGGCGTTGAGCTTGTCGCTACTCATGTCGTTGTAGGTGAAGCCGCAGTTGGTGAAGAGGCGGGTGTTCTTATGGACGAGCCACGAGGCGAAGAGCGAGAGCGAAGTGAGCTGACGCTGGACGACGTTGCCGTAGGTGTTGTTGAGAACGTTGTGGTCATCGTAGAAGGAGTACTTCTCGATGGCGTTGCCGGTGTAGGCGTAGCGGGCGTTGAAGCTCATCATGATCTTCGGGGTGAAGAAGTTGGCCACAAAGCCCACGTTGTGCGAAGTCTCGACGTCGAGGTTGGGGTTACCGTAGGTGATGGTGTTGTTCATGGAGCGGTCTACGTAAGGGTTGAGGTAGGAGATGCCCGGACGTGAGATGCGCATGTTGTAGTTCACACCGATGTTGGCCACCATGATGGGGCTGTAGCTGAAGCTGAGCGAAGGGATGAGGTTGCCGTAGTTGTTGTGGTAGTCGTCGCCCTTGCCGCGGATGAAGTCGACGGACTGGAAGGTGTGCTCGTAGCGGAGGCCGGCACGGGTGCCGAAGTCGCCGAACTTGCCCTCGTACTCGCCGTAACCGGCTACGATGCTCTTCATATTGTCGTAGGAGGAGCTGAGGTCCTGTGTGCCTGCTGTGCCGTCCTGCAGCACGTAGTTGGGCTCTCGGCCGAAGAAGTAGTCGGACTCGGTGAGGCTGCGGTGGGCGGTGAACTTACCGCCGGCGTTGAGCTTGTGGTTCTCGCCGGCAATGGGAGTGGTGTAGTCCACCTGCACGGTATTCTCGGTGGAGTGCTCGTTGTTGTCGCTGTAGCGGTCCTGCATGAAGGAGCCGATGAAGGGCTCGTAGGTTTCGGGGGGCAGGGCCTCGCCGGAGAGGAGGCGGAACGACTGGGGATCGTACTCGGAACGGTTGCGGGTGAGCGAGGGGTTGTAGGAGAACTGATAGGTGACTGCGACGTTGCTCGTGCGGTCCTCGTTGAGGAAGCGCTGATAGTCGGCGCTGGCGTTGATGCCGTTGCGGCCCGTCTTCATGGTGTTCTGCATGTCGAAGGCGAAGCCAGGACCGTACATGGCGCCCGTCATCTCGGTAGTGAGCACACCCTTGTTGCGCATCTGGAAACCGCTGAAGTCCACATTGAGGTTGACCGTCGAACGGTCGTCAATCTCGTAGCCGAGGCCGAGGTTGGCCATGTTGAAGGGATGACGCGTGCTGCCGTTGCGCTGCTGGATGGTCATGGTGAAGGGGGTGGCACCCTTCTGTGCTTGCTCCATGGTGAGTGCGGTGCCTTCGAGGATCATCTGGTTCGTCATCACGTTGGCCGTGAAGGTGAACTTGTTGTGCTGTCCGCTGATGTAGAAGGCGCCGCCGACAGCACGGTTGCCGCCCTCGAGACGCACGTTGCCGTTGACGCCGTTAATGCCGGCATTGGCGGGGCCGCCGCCGGTGAGGATGTCGCGGTCGAGGACGATGTTGAGGATGCCGCCCACGCCCTCAGCGTCGTACTTTGCGCCGGGGTTGGTTATGACCTCAATCTTCTTGACGATGGAGGCGGGCATGGACTTGAACACCTGCGAGGGATTGGAGGAGAACATCACGTTGGGTTTGCCGTCGAGGTAGACCTTGAAGGCGGAAGAGCCGTTGACGGTGATGTTGTCCTGTCCGTCGACGGTGACCATGGGCACCTTGCGGAGCATATCGAGGATCGTGGCGCTCTTGGCGTCGGCATACTGGCTTACGGCGTAACTCATCTTGTCGGCCTCCATCTTGACGAGGGGCTTCTGGGCTACGACGCTGACGATGCCGAGTTCGCGCTCGGCAATGCTATCGAGTTCAGCGGGCTCTTGCGCAAAGGTTGTGGCGCAAAGGGCTGCAAAGAGTGTAGCAAGTATAGTTCTTTTGTTCATGGAGTTTTATGGTTTTAAGTTGAAGGCTGAAAGTCGAACGCATTTTCTCTTACTCTTGAAGCCTTGACACTTTACGTTTAACTTTCAACCTTAAACTTTCATCAATTACAGTTGCTGCATATCGTTGAGACGCTTGTAGTAGCCGTTGAGGGCGATGAGGGCGTCGTGGGTGCCGCGCTCTACAATTTGGCCCTCGTGGAGAACGAGAATCTCGTCGGCATTCTTGATGGTCGAGAGGCGGTGGGCGATGGCAATGGTGGTGCGCGTCTTCATGAGGCGTTCGAGAGCTTCCTGCACAAGGCGTTCGCTCTCGGTGTCGAGGGCCGAGGTGGCCTCGTCGAGGATGAGGATGTCGGGGTTCTTCAGGATGGCGCGGGCAATGCTGACGCGCTGACGCTGACCGCCGCTGAGGCGGCAACCGCGATCGCCTACGGGAGTGTCGTAGCCTTGTTCGGTAGCCATGATGAAGTCGTGGGCGTTGGCTATCTTGGCAGCCTCGATGACGCGCTCGCGGAGTTGGCGCTCTTCCTCTGGCGTCTGCGAAGCGGGGGCTCCGAAAGCTATATTATTATAAAAGGAGTCGTTGAAGAGGATGGCCTCCTGGTTGACGTTGCCGATGAGAGAGCGGAGGTCGCTGATGCGGAGGGTACGGACATCGTGGCCGTCGATGCTGATGCTGCCGCCGCAGACGTCGTGGTAGCGCGGCACGAGGTCGACGAGGGTGCTCTTGCCGCTGCCGCTTTGGCCCACCAGGGCGATGGTCTGGCCCTTACGGACGGTGAAACTGACGCCCTTGATGACTTCGTCGGCAGCACCGTTGTAGGTGAAGCGTACGTCGTCGAAACGTATCTCCTCGCCGAGCGAAGTGATGGGGGTGGCGTCGGCAGCCTCGCCGATGGGATTTTCCGCGTCGAGGATTTTGTTTACGCGCTGCATGGAGGCCATACCTTTGGGAATGGCGTAGGACGCCTTTGAGAGGTCTTTCAGCGGCTGGATGATGCTGTAGAGGATGACCATGTAGAAGATGAAGGTCGGGGCGTCGATAGGGCTGTGATCGGAGAAAATCAAAGTGCCGCCGTACCAGAGGACGAGGACGATGAGGCACGTGCCGAGGAACTCGCTGACGGGGTGGGCCGAGGCCTGGCGGGTGAAGACGCGGCCGGTGATGTGGCGATAGTCGTCGACGGTGGCGTTGAAGCGTTCCTGCATCTTCTCCTCGGCACCAAAGGCCTTGACGATGCGCATGCCGCCGAGGGTCTCCTCGACCTGCGACATGGTCTCGCTCCACTTCTCCTGAGCCTCGAGACTCTTGTGCTTCAGCTTGCGGCCAATCTTGCCCATGAGGGTGCCGAGGATGGGGAGGACAACGATGGTGAAGAGGGTGAGCTGCCAGGAGATGTAGATGAGCACGCCGAAGTAGCAGACGATGAGGATGGGGTTCTTGATGATCATCTCGAGGCTGCCGGTGATGCTGTTTTCGATCTCGCCGACGTCGCCGCTCATGCGGGCAATGATGTCGCCCTTGCGCTCCTCGCTGAAGAAGGAGAGAGGCAGGTTGGTGATCTTGCGGTAGATGGCGGCACGGATGTCGCGCACCACGCCGGTGCGGAGGGGCACCATCATGGCCACGGAGGCAAAGTAGCACGAGGTCTTGAGCAGCGTGGCGAAGGCTAGGAAGAGACCGATGACAAGCAGCGTCGTGGAGGCGCCGTAGAGGGCGATGAGCTCGGTGGTGTAGTAGTAGAGGTTGTTGACGCCGATGTCCTTGATGCTCATGCCGGCGGTGTCCCAGGGGATGAACGTGTACTTCGTGGTGTCGATGCCGAAGAGGAGCTGCAGCATGGGAATGATGCTGACGAACGAGAACACGTTGAGCACGGCGGAGAGCACGTTGAAGAGCAGTCCGCCGAAGAGGTATCGTTTATAGGGCGCGACGTACTGCCGCATGAGGAGGTAGAATTCTTTCATTCTAATTAAAAATTATAAATTAAAAATTAATATCCGTCTCGGAAAGCGTCGTTATCCCGATGCGAATTTTAATTTTTAATTTTTAATTTATAATTGTATATTACTTTCGCCCGAAGTCGGCGGGAATTTCGCCGTAGGTGTCGGTGTCCCACTTGACGATGGGGGCGGTGAGGGGCTGATTGTTGATGAGCCAGCGCTCGGCACGCGCCACGAGGCCGAGGAGTTCCTCGGTCTCGGGGGTGCGGGCGAGGGTGGTCTTCGCCTTGCGGTTGCGTACCCACGTCTGGGCGGTCATGGAATCGGAGTAGATGGTCATCGTGATGTCCTTCTGCTTCATAAGGGCAAGGGCATGGACGATGGCGAGAAACTCTCCGATGTTGTTCGTGCCGTGGACGGGACCGTAGTGGAACACGTCCTTCACCGCGCGGAACGTCGACGGATCCTCGGGCTTCTCGCTATGCAGCAATACGCCGCGATACTCCATGGGCCCGGGATTGCCGGAACATGCAGCATCAACGGCGAGAGCAAAGTTGGGATAGGATTTCATGAATTAAAAATTATAAATTAAAAATTAAAACTCGCTTCGGAAGGGCTTTGACATAAAGAAGGCCCATTGCAACGAATTTTAATTTTTAATTTTTAATTCATATTTGTATTACATGCGCTCGGGCATCTCGATGCCGAGGAGGCTCATGCCGAGGCGGAGGACCTTGGCAACGTTGGCGGAAAGGACGAGACGGAACTGGCGCTTTGCGGCGTCTTCCTCGCGGAGGATGCTGAAGTCGTGGTAGAACGAGTTGTACTCCTTGGCCAGATCGTAGCAGTAGTTGGCGATGACGCTGGGGCTATAGTCCACACCGGCGGTCTTGACCACCTCGGTGAAGCCGGCGAGGTGCTGGATGAGTTCCTCTTCCTTCGTACTGATTTCGACAGCAGCGGGGAGCGCAACGGCATCTTCAGCCTTGCGGAGAATGCTGCGGATACGAGCGTAGGTGTACTGGATGAAGGGGCCGGTGTTGCCGTTGAAGTCGATGGACTCTTCGGGGTTGAAGAGCATATTCTTGCGGGTGTCGACCTTGAGGAGGAAGTACTTGAGCGCACCCATACCGACGATGCGAGCCACTTCCTGCTTCTCTTCTTCGCTCATATCGCCGTTCTTGCCGGCTTCGTCCATCGTCTTGCGAGCGTCGGCAATCATGGCGGCTACGAGGTCGTCGGCGTCGACGACGGTACCCTCGCGGCTCTTCATCTTGCCGTTGGGGAGTTCGACCATACCGTAGGAGAAGTGCACGAGGCCCTTGCCCCACTCGAAGCCGAGCTTGTCGAGCAGAATGCTGAGCACCTGGAAGTGATAGTTCTGCTCGTTGCCCACGACGTAGACCATCTTGTTGATGGGGAAGTCCTGGAAACGGAGCTTTGCGGTACCGATGTCCTGGGTCATATAGACGCTGGTGCCGTCGGAGCGGAGGAGGAGTTTTTCGTCGAGACCTTCGGCGGTGAGGTCGGCCCACACGCTGTTGTCGGGACGGCGGTAGAAGATGCCCTTTGCGAGACCTTCATCGACCTTTTCCTTACCTTCGAGGTAGGTGTCTGATTCGTAGTAGATCTTGTCGAAGCTGACGCCGAGGGCCTTGTAGGTCTCGTCGAAACCGGCATAAACCCACTCGTTCATCTTGCGCCAGAGGCTGCGCACCTCGGGATCGTTCTGTTCCCACTTGACGAGCATATCGTGGGCCTCGACGATGAGGGGGCATTCGTTCTTGGCACGGGTCTCGGCCTCTTCTTCAGCCACACCTTCGGCCATGAGCTTTTCCTTGAGTTCCTTCACCTCAGCGCGGTAGTGCTTGTCGAAGGCTACGTAGTAGTCGCCGATGAGGTGGTCACCCTTCTTGCCGGAGGTTTCGGGAGTCTCGCCGTTGCCCCACTTGAGCCATGCGAGCATGGACTTGCAGATGTGGATGCCGCGGTCGTTGACGATGTTGGTCTTTACGACCTTGTTGCCATTGGCCTCAGCGATCTGTGCTACAGCCCAACCGAGGAGGTTGTTGCGCACGTGGCCGAGGTGGAGGGGCTTGTTGGTGTTGGGCGAAGAGTACTCGATCATGACGAGAGGACTCTCTTCGGTTGGAGCCACGAGGCCGTAGCGCTCGTCGGCGTTGACGGTGGCGAGGAGTTCGATCCACTTGGCAGGAGCGATGACGAGGTTGAGGAAACCCTTCACGACGTTGAAGCGGCTGACGAGGTCGGTGTTGTCAACGAGCCACTGGCCAATTTCTGCGCCACAATCCTCAGGCTTCTTGCGGCTGATGCGGAGGAAGGGGAAGGTGACGAGGGTGAGGTGTCCTTCGAATTCGGGACGAGTCTTCTGAATCTGGATCTGCTCGGCGGTGACGTCGGCGCCATAGAGAGCCTTGAGGGCCTCAACGGCAGCAGCAGAAAGGAGGGTTGCTATGTTCATTTCGTTTGTTGTTTTTATCGGGAATTATGGTTAGTATTTTGCAGCATTATACACGCACGAAATGCATGCGCATACATTTTGCGCTGCAAAATTACGATTTTTCTCTGAGTTTCACAAATTTATAGGCATAAAAAGTAATGACCGCTGATCATGGCATACAAAGTGATGCCTGCGGCCATTATGTGTCACCATCCAGTGTAGGTAACGACGATGGGGTAGTGGTCGCTCCATTTGGGAGTGCGGTCGACGAAAGCACGGACGGGACGGAAGGCGTCGGAGCAGAACTGATGGTCGATGCGCACATACATGGCGTCTTTGTTAAACGAGCGTCCGATGCCGTTGCCCGCCGCACGGTAGGCATCGATGAGGCCATGGCGCTGCATGCGGTAGGCGCTGTAAGAGATGGGGGTGTCGTTGAAATCGCCACAGACAATGGTGGGCACGCCAGGGTGGCGCTCTAGATACTGCACCACGGTGTCGGCCATGAGGGCACGGACGGCAGCGGAAGTGGCATACTTGCTGGCCAACATACGTGAGGTGTGGAGGGTAGAGTCGGTCGACTGTTGCTGCTGGGGATTACGGACCATCTGGTTGTACTGCGAGCGGTCCTCGAGGGTGAGGTTATTGCTCTGCAGGTGGCAGTTGAGCACGAGGAGGCTGTCGCCCTTGCTGCGCTCTATCCAAAAGGCCACGACACCGTTCTGCGTGTGAGAGGTGACGAGTTCGGTACGCACAATGGGCCAGCGCGAACAACATCCCTGCGAGGTGGAGGCTTCGGGATAGGGCTGCGAGATGTAGGGGAAACGCTCGGCGAAGGCGGCCACCTGTGCGCTCCAATGGGGGAATTGGGATGAGCCTTCCTGATAGCAGAAGATGTCGGTGCCATAGGAGAGCACATACTGCAGGATGCTGTCCTGCCCGTCGTTGGTATTGGCGTTGGCAAAGCCGTAACAGTTGTAGCTCATGACGACAAGCGAGCTGTCGGCGTCCACGGTTTCGGGCTTGCTGAACTGGATGGGGCAGTAGGTGCGGATGCTGCCGGAGGCGCAGATGAGGCCGAGGATACTGATCCAGCTGCGGCGGGGAGCCAGCAGGAGGGTGAGCGCCAGACTGACAAGCACAGCGCCGAGGGTCATCGGGAAGAGGATGCCCATAGCGCCCGCGAGGCGACTGGTAGCAGGACTGACGTAGACGCTGGCGGCCACAGCCCAAAGGGCGAAGACCGACGCCCACGAGGCGCCGGTCATGACCATCTCGGCCATGCGCGAAAAAGCACGTGACGAGAGTGATTTGCGTGTACGTTCGTTTCTTGACACGAGTGTTGTATTTTTGATCTAGAGGTTCTAGATTTTCTAGACTTTTTAG